>NZ_CP042331.1:4013333-4360000 GCF_008253865.1 Bosea sp. F3-2 | reverse complement strand
ACGAAAGCTGAGCCTACATCGGCGACGGCACCTGGAACTTAGGACACCGGCCATCCCAGCTAGGCCTCGTTCTCTCGCTCAAGTCGCTACGTATGCGCGCGTGCGCGCGGCGTTCCTGCCTCTCAAGAGGCCATGCTTCCCAAAACAGCCGCAATCTCTCCGCACAGGAGATCGTCCACGGCTGAACGGATTGATTCCCGCTTCCGGCACGGGCATGGTCTTGGCGCGCTTTCGTCCGGATGCGCTCCAGGCATCTTCGCCGCGGCGGAGCTCGCCGTCGAGGTCTTCAGACACCCCGCACGCAGAACAGCCCGCACGATATGAACGCCAATCCCGAGTTCGCACAGCCGGTCGAGCCGCTCGCCCCCGAGGCTGCGGCTCTGCTGGTCGATCTCGGGATCGAACCGCCGATCCAGCCTGCCGATTCCCGCCAGCAGCCGCTCGATCGGCGTGGCGTCTCGCTGCGCTGGCTCTTCGCCTGCGCCCTCGTCGGCTCCTGCGGCGCGGCGCTACTCGGTGCGGCGATCCTCGTCGCCATGCGCGGTGACACCAGCTACCCGGAGCAGCCCGAAACCGTCGCGGTGCGCAGCTCGTCGGCCGCTGGCGAAGGCGGCGGGGCCCGCAAGGCCGACAAGCTCGTCACCGACCAGCCGATCATGTCAGCGCGCCACACGCTGCGCGCGCCGATGTCGCAGAAGGTCGGGAACCGCGAAGTCATCCGCGTTCGCCCCTTCGTCCGGCTGGCATCCGACCTGTCGCTCACCACCGGCGTCTATGCGAGCAACATCCCGCCCTTCAATCCGCTACGGCTTTTCGCCGAAGGCGGGCAGCCCGAAGAGCGCTATGCCGAGCCGGCCCAGGATATGCCCGATGCCGACGTCACCATCGTCAAGCGCGACCTCGGCGACATCACTATCCCCGCCGGCAAGCCGCAGCTGAGCGACAACGACATCATCTCCCAGGTCGAGGAGGAGCGCGCCAACCTCGCGAACTCCGGCCGCCAGCGCGCCCTGCCGATCCCGCCGCAGCTGATGCTGAGCCGCACCCTGACCGGCACGACCGCCGGCAGCGGCGACATCCTGGCCTATGCGCCGGCAACGGATACGCGCTTCTCCGGCATCGAGGTTCGCGTCGTCCCGGAGAACGTCACCAACGCGCCGAAGACGCCGATCCCAGCCTCCCGCGAGCCGCTCGTCGAGGACAAGCTGGTGATGGCCAAGCGCGGCGAGAATTTCGAGCAGGCCATGCGCGGCGCCGGCGCGACGCCCGAGCAAATCCGCGCCATGATCACGGCTTTTGGCGGCAAGGTTCGGACGGCGGCACTCCCCGACGGCCAGGTCTTGCAGGTGCTCTATGCGCCCGGCCCGCGCCCCGGCGACGCGCGCCAGATCATGCGCGTCTCCCTGCTGAACAACGGCCAGCCGGACGGCACGATCGCGATGAACGACAAGGGCGCTTTCGTCATTGTCGATCTGCCGCGTCAGAATCTCGCCCTCCAGCGGCCGCAGCGCCAGGAGACGGAGGAGGACGACGAGGAGGAGGGCAGCGGCGGCGCCCGCCTCTATGAGAGCCTCTACGAAACCGGCGCGCGCCACGATCTGCCGCGCCCGCTGATCGACGAGCTCGTGCGGATCTTCTCCTACGATCTCGACTTCCAGCAGCGCGTCCATGGCGGCGACAATCTGGAGGTGATCTTCACGGAGGACGACGAGGGCGAGCGAGGCGAGATCCTTTCCGCGACCCTGACCGTGAACGGCGAAAGCCGCCGGGTCTTCCGCTACCAGTCCCCGGATGACGGGCTGATCGAGTATTTCGACGAGGAAGGGAAGTCGCTGAAGAAGTTCCTGCTGCGCAAGCCGATCGCCGATGGCGAGCTGCGCTCGGGCTTCGGCATGCGCTACCATCCGATCATGCGCTATTCGAAGATGCATACCGGCGTCGACTGGGCCAACCGGATCGGCACGCCGATCCTTGCCGCCGGCAACGGCGTCGTCACCAAGGCGGGCTGGTCCTCCGGCTACGGCAAGCACACCGAGATCCAGCACGCCAACGGCTACGTCACCACCTATTCGCACCAGTCGAACTTCGCGTCCGGCATCGTGCCGGGCGCCAAGGTCCGCCAGGGCCAGGTCATCGGCTATCTCGGCTCGACCGGCCTCTCCACCGGCCCGCATCTGCACTACGAGGTGCTGGTCAATGGCAACTTCGTCAATCCGATGAAGATCCGCGTGCCGCGCGGACGCGAGCTGCAGGGACCGACGCTGGCCGAGTTCAAGCGTCAGCGCGACGAGATCCGCAGTCTGATCGAGAAGGCAGGCGGGACGGTCGCTCAATTGCGCTGAGCGCATGACGGCTCGGCGATAGGGCCGCCGCCATAGCATCGGACCGAAAAGTGGATTCCACTTTTTCGGAAAGATCCGATGCGATAACAAAGGTGTAGATCACCGTTATCGCGTCCGATAGGACGCGCGGCGATCTAGGCATCTGCCGCTTGACAGCGCCGCCCCGAGACGACACCGCCTGAACAGGCGCTTTCTCTCCTGATGCGGGTCCCCGGTCGATGCTCGCCTCTTTCCTCGTCGTCCTGCCCGTCTTCGGGCTGATCGGCCTCGGCTACTTCGCGCGCTGGTCGAAGCTGCTGCGCGAGACGACGGGCGAAGGCCTGTCCGATTTCGTCTTCGTGCTGGCGGTTCCCTGCCTGCTGTTCCGCACGCTCGCCAAGGCCGACATCCCCGTGACCCAGCCTTGGGGCTACTGGATCGCCTATTTCGCCGGACTCGCCGTGGTCTGGGCCTTGGCCATGCTGATCGCCAGCAGGTTCTTCGCACGGAAAGGGCCGGAGCTGGTGGTCTCCGGCTTCGCTGCCGCGCAGTCGAACACGGTCTTCGTCGGCGTGCCGATGATCCTGAAGGCCTATGGCGATGCCGGCGCCGTCCCGCTCGGCCTGCTGCTCGCCATTCACCTGCCTGTGACGATGACGGTGGCCACGCTCCTGGCCGAAGGCCGCTCCGCCTCGATTCCCCAGCTGATCAAGCGGCTCTTCACTCATCCGATCATCATCGGCATCCTGCTCGGCTCGGCCGTGCGCCCCTTCGTCGCCCAGATTCCGGAGCCGGCCTGGACGCTGGTCGACCTGCTGGCGGGAGCCGCCGTGCCCTGCGCGCTGATCAGCCTCGGCATCGCCATGCGCCGTTACGGGCTGGAATCGGGACTTGCCCTGCCGACGATGCTGAGCGGATTGAAGCTCGGGCTGCACCCGCTCCTGGTTTACTGGCTCGCGACCAAGGTCTTCGACATGCCGGCCCACTGGTCGGGCGTCGCGGTGCTGTTTGCCGCCTGCCCCTGCGGGATCAACGCCTATCTCTTCGCCGAACGCTACCGGCAGGGCATAGCCGACGCATCGAGCGCGATCACGCTCTCGACCCTGCTGTCGCTGTTCACCACCGCCGCCTGGCTGGCCTTCCTCGGCGTCGGCTAGCCCGCGCTGACTTTTCTCTGAACCGCGGCGTCATCCCGGGCTTGCCCCGGGATCCATCGAAGGGCTCCGGAGCTCTACGATGGATCACGGATCTGCGCTGCTGCGCAGCTTGTCCGGGATGACACCGTGTTGCCGTCAGACATCAGCATGCTCTAGCCCGCGCCTGAGGCGAAGGCGAGCTGCCGGCGGATGTCGACCGGCCGGACGCCGCTGTCTCGCAGCTCCGCCAGGCTTTCCGATTGCCGGCTCTTGGCGAGCTTGCGCCCGTCCTCGTCGAGCAGCAGGCGATGGAAGTGATAGAGCGGCGTCGGCAGCCCGAGCAGGTGCTGGAGCACGACATGGATGTCGGTGGCGGCTTCGAGGTCGCGGCCGCGCACCACATGCGTCACGCCCTGCAAGGCATCGTCGACGACAACAGCGAGATGGTAGCTCGTCGGCACATCCTTGCGGGCAAGCACGACGTCGCCCCAGCGTTCCGGCCGAGCCTCGACCGTGCGGATCGCACCGTCAGCATCGAAAACCGCGTAGCTGAGCGCCTTCCCCGAAGCGATCAGCGCCTTGGCCATGTCGAGGCGCAGGACATGCGGCTCGCCAGCAGTGCTTCGTCGTATCGCCTCCCTGGGCTCAAGCCCCCTGCAGCGACCGGGATAGAGCGGAGCCCCGTCAGGATCGAGCGGCCAGGGACGCCCCGTCTCGACCTCGTACGCCGCCACCTCGGCGCGTATCTCCTGCCGGGAACAGAAGCAGGGATAGACCAGCCCGCGCTCCTGCAAGGCACCGAGAGCCGCCGCATAGTCGTCGAAATGCTGCGACTGCCGGCGGACATCTGGTTCGAAGGCGATTCCGAGCCAGTCGAGATCCTCGACGATCCCCGCGACGAACTCCGGTCGTGAGCGGGTGAGGTCGATATCCTCGATCCGCAGCAGGAGGCGTCCACCCATCTTTTGGGCCAGGGCCTCGTTGGCCAACGCCGACAGCGCATGGCCGAGATGCAGCCGCCCGTTCGGACTCGGCGCAAAGCGGAAGACCGGTTTGCCGGAATCGGGTGGTATGAATGCCATCGCTCCTGTCTAGAGCATTTTCGAGCGAAGTGGACACCGGTTCGCGTGAAGAAAATGCGCTAAAACAAAGACCTAGAGCATTTACGCGATTCAGAGAAACGCGGAAATGCTCTAGGAGGCTCGTGGCTGCTCGCCAAGCGGCGCGCACGCCGCTGCTGACGCAAGCGGGCCTCTGCTCCATCAAAGCTCACGCGATGACCGAACGAATCACCTGTGACAGCGATCTCAAGGAAGGCATGGCTGCACTGGCCGCCCTGCACCCGCTTTGGCAAGCCATCGTCGAGCGCACCGGGCTGCCACCGCTCAGGTTGCGCGAGGGTGGTTTCACCGGCCTCGCCTCGATCATCGTCTCGCAGCAATTGTCGGTCGCCAGCGCTCGCGCGGTCTGGAATCGCTTCGAGAGCGTCTTTGTCCCACTGACGCCGGAACGCATGCTCGCCGCCACCGACGACGATATGCGCCTTTCCGGGCTGTCGCGGCCGAAGCAGCGCACCTTGCTGGCGCTCTCGACCGCACTCGTCGAGAAGCGCCTGGTCTTCGAAGCGCTCGAACAGGCGACGCCCGAGGACGTTCACGCGCAGATGACGGCAATCTCCGGCATCGGTCCCTGGACGGCCGATGTCTATCTGCTGTTCTGCCTCGGCCACCGCGACGGCTTCGCCGCAGGCGATCTCGCGATCCAGGAAGCGGCCCGGCATGCCTTCGGCCTCGCCGAGCGGCCGAAGGCAGCCGATCTGCAGACCATGGCCGAGGCTTGGCGCCCTTGGCGCGGCGTCGCCGCCCGGCTCCTTTGGGCCTATTACGCCATCCTGAAGCGCCGCGAGGGCATCAACGCCTGATCGGGCAGATCGCTGCGCGTCCATTCGGACGCGAAGTGGCTGCTGATTTTCGGTGGAAACGCGCCGTCATTCCGGGCTTGACCCGGAATCCATCGTAGAGCACCGAGCCCTATGATGGATTCCGGATCGGCGCCGCTATCGCGGCTTGTCCGGAATGACGGCACCTTTTCCGTGAAAATCCAGCATGCCTAGAGCCGGATCCGATCAGGTTGGATCAACCTGATCGGTGAATCCGTCTCTCAACTTAAGTAAGAGAACGCGTTCTCCGATCTGACTGCGTTGCAGTCAGATCGGCGCGTGCTCTAGCCGCGCACAACCTTCAGCGCCGCCTGCGTCCCTGCACGCAGCAACGTCGAATCGCTCATCACCGTGACCATGCGCGCGCCCATGGCGAGACCTTCCCTGGCGCGCTCGGCCGTCGCCGCATAGAGCGCAACCGGCTTGTTCACGGCAGAAGCCCGGGCGACGACATGCTTGAGCGCCTCGTCCACCTCACGCGCGGTGGCATCGACCTTCGCCCCACCGGAGAGCGCAATCGACAGGTCGGACGGCCCGACGAACAGGGCATCAATGCCATCCAACGCCAGGATGTCGTCGACGATCGCCATCGCCTCGCGCGTCTCGATCATCGCGAAGGTGAGCGAGAAGCCGTTGGCGGCCTTGAGATAGCTGTTCTGATCGAGGCCGGAGGCGCCTAAGCCACCATAGCTGCCCCAGCTGCGCTCGCCCATCGGCGGATATTTGGCGTAGGCCGCAAAGCGCCGCGCATCCTCCATGGTGTTGATCATCGGCGCGATGACGCCGGAGACGCCGGAGTCGAACAGCTTCGAGACGTTCTGGAACTCGCCGACCGGAATGCGCGCGATCGCCGGCTTGCCGGCGGCATTGATCAGCGGGATCGTGCGAATGACCTCGCCCAGCGTGATCGGCCCATGCTGCATGTCGAGCGTGATCGCGTCGAAATCCTCCTGCGCCAGGATCGCCGAGATCGAGGGATCGGGCAGGCCGCACCAGGCCGAGACGATGCTGTCCCCCTTGGCGAAGCGATCGGCGAGGGAGGAGAGGACGGTGGGCTTGGCCATGGTGCGTTCATCCGTTTGAAACTCCGCCCTTCAGTTGGAGCGGCGACTTTGCGCACGTTGGACCGGGGCGGCCCGGAAATGCAAACAGGCGCCCATGCGCCCGTTTCAGAGACGTCCTGCGTCTGCCGGGATGCGTCAGCGCCCGGCCTGGATATCCTCGGCCGCCTTGATCAGCAGTTCGGTCATCACGGTGCGGATCTCGGCGTCGGAGGTGTTGATATTGGCCAACGCGAAATCGTTCTTGACCTTGCGCACCACATCCTCGTGGCCGGCTTCCTGGAAATCGGCGACGACGACCGCCTTGGCATAGGCTTCGGCATCGGCGCCGCTCTTGCCGAGCTTCTCCGCTGCCCATAAGCCGAGAAGCTTGTTGCGCCGGGCGTTGGCCTTGAAGCGCAGTTCCTCATCAAGGGCGAACTTGTTTTCGAAGGCGTCCTTGCGCTGATCGAAGGTCGTCATGCGGCGTCCATGTCCTCTTGCGAGCGGGAATTAGCACTATTTGATCATATAGGATGCCGGGGCGCCGACACCAGCCTGATTGCTCCGATTCAGCCCCGCTTAAGCCTTCTCGCGCCGCCGAAAGGCGTTTTGTTGCGTTTACGGCCGAGACGCTCCATATAGCAGGCGCATGGGTGCCCTCGGGCATCCCGTGCGTAACTGGCGTCTGCACCGGCCCGAAGATCGATCCCGATCGGATCGCCGGGCCGTGCGGCAGGACCGACAAGATCAGGGGCCAAGATCCCGCCGCGACTGCATCGCGTCCAGAGAAGGGCCGACCTTTGGATTTCCTCAAGCCACGGTACATCCCCATGAATCGCCGCCGTCGCATCTACGAAGGCAAGGCGAAGGTCCTCTATGAAGGACCCGAGCCCGGCACGCTCATCCAGCATTTCAAGGACGACGCCACCGCTTTCAATGCCAAGAAGCATGAAGTGATCGACGGCAAGGGCGTGCTCAACAACCGCATCTCCGAGCACATCTTCTCGAACTTGAACGACATCGGCGTGCCCACGCATTTCATCCGCCGGCTGAACATGCGCGAGCAACTGATCCGCGAGGTCGAGATCATCCCGCTCGAGGTCGTCGTGCGCAACGTCGCCGCCGGCTCGCTCGCCACCCGGCTGGGCCTCGAGGAGGGCACGCAGCTGCCGCGCTCGATCATCGAGTTCTATTACAAGAACGACGCGCTCGGCGATCCGATGGTCTCGGAAGAGCACATCACCGCCTTCGGCTGGGCGACGCCGCAGGAGATCGACGACATCATGGCGCTCGCCATCCGCGTCAACGACTTCCTCTCCGGCCTCTTCCTCGGCGCCGGCATCCGCCTCGTCGACTTCAAGATGGAGACCGGCCGCCTCTGGGAAGGTGAGATGATGCGGATCGTCGTCGCCGACGAGATCAGCCCGGATTCCTGCCGGCTCTGGGACATCCGCTCCAAGGACAAGCTCGACAAGGACCGCTTCCGCCGCGACATGGGCGGCCTGATCGAGGCCTATACGGAGGTCGCCCGCCGCCTCGGCATCCTCGGCGAGAACGAGAAACCCGGCCCGACCGGCCCGCGCCTGGTGCAGTGAGCGCCATCGCCCGGCCATTATCGCCACCGAAACGGGAGCGCATGCGCTCCCGTTTTCATGTCGCGGCCCTTTTTGCCGCCGGTGTTCTCCTGCTTGCCGGCTGCGCAAACCAGTTCGGTGCCGGAATCGCGGAATTGCCCGCATCCGCGGGCTGGCATCGGCTGCCGATCGGCTCCTGGGTGCTGAACGACGGCCTTGAAGCCCGCGCGATGGTCTTCTGCCCGCGCGAGACCTGCGTCCAGCAGGGTTTTGCCGCGGTGATCGCCCTCGAAGGCGAACGGGCCTGGGACATGGAACGGGCTCTGTCGGAAAGCCCGGCCTCTCTCGGACAGGCCTTCGCCCGGCTGGCAGCCGCAAAAGCGGCCGAACGCCGCAAGGCGCAGCGGAACCAGAAAAAGAAGACCGAGCCGAAGGCGGCCCGCAGCGCAACCGATGTCGCCAGCTTCGATTCGGCGGAAGGGCGCGGCATCCTCGTCACGATCCGTTCGCTCGACACGCCGGGCCGCCAGGCCGTGACCGCCATTCTCTATGGCCGCGAGACCAACCGGCTTGTGATCGCACTCGGCGTGAGCGATACGGCCGAGGCCGCGCGGCACGATGCTGAAGCCGCCTGGCGCAGCCGCTGATTCACGTGAAACGGCTGGAAATGGTTGAGCCGGCCCCGATTCCTCAGCGCGCTTTCCGTTCGGCTGGATCCAGCCGAACGAAGAGAATTCGCGCAGAATCGATAGGCTGAGCATGTTCTGGTCGCAAAAGTGGTTTCAATTTTTGCGGAACATGCTCTAAGGCACCCGCAACAATCTCGTCCGGAGAACCCCATGAAAGCCCGCGTCACCGTCACCCTGAAGAACGGCGTGCTCGATCCGCAGGGCAAGGCGATCGAAGGCGCCCTCAAGTCGCTCGGCATCGACGGCGTCGATTCCGTGCGCCAGGGCAAGGTCTTCGACATCGAGTTCTCGGGTTCCGACAAGGCTGCAGCCGAGGCGTCACTGAAGGCCGCCTGCGAGAAGCTGCTCGCCAATACGGTGATCGAGAACTACCGCGTCGAGATCGGAGCCTGAACCATGAAGGCCGCCGTCATCACCTTTCCGGGCTCCAACCGTGACGGCGACGTCGCCAAGGCGCTGAAGCAAGCCGGCGCCGAAGTCACCCATGTCTGGCATGGCGATACCGAGCTGCCGAAGGGCGTCGACCTTGTCGTGCTGCCGGGCGGCTTCTCCTATGGCGACTATCTGCGCACCGGCGCCATCGCCGGCCGCGCCCACATCATGGACGCCACCCGGGCGCACGCCGCCCGCGGCGGTTATGTGCTCGGCATCTGCAACGGTTTCCAGATCGCCTGCGAGGCCGGGCTCCTGCCGGGCATCCTCGTGCGCAACGCCCATCTGAAATTCGTCTGCAAGCGCCAGCACCTCAAGGTCGAGCGCAACGACACGCCCTATACCCGGGCCTATGCCAAGGGCCAGACGATCGATGTCTGCATCGCCCATGGCGAGGGCAACTATATCGCCGATAGCGAGACGCTGGCCCGCCTCGAAGGCGAGGGCCTCGTCGCTTTCCGCTATGCGGATGCGCAGGGCAACGTCACGCCGGAAGCGAACCCCAACGGTTCCCTCAACAACATCGCCGGCATCTATTCGCCCGGCTTCAACGTGCTCGGCCTGATGCCACATCCGGAAAATCTGGTCGATTCGCTGGTCGGCGGCACCGATGGGCGCGGGCTGTTCGAGAGCCTCGTCACCAGCCGCAAAGCGGCCTGAGACTCGTCATTCTCGGGCGAAGCGAAGCGCAGACCCGAGCATCTCTTTCAAGATAGATCATCCTTTTCGGCATGAGATGCCCGGGTCGAGCCCGGGCATGACGCCGTGATCAACGAGCCTTCAGCGCCCGCTGCAGGAGCTTCGCTGCGGCCTGCTGATCGAGCGGGCCGACATGCTTCTCGAGAATGCGCCCGTCCGGCCCGATGACGAAGGTCTCGGGCACGCCGTAGACGCCCCATTCGATCGCCGCCCGCCCGCCACGATCGACGCCGACGGCCGAGAACGGATTCCCGAGCGCGCCGAGGAACCGGCGGGCATTCTCGGCCTCATCCTTGTAGTTCATTCCGACCAGCGCGACCTTGCCTTGCTTCACCGCATCGGTTTCGGCGAGGCCCATCAGCACGGGATGTTCGACCCGGCAGGGCGCGCACCAGCTCGCAAAGACATTGACCAGCGTCGCGCGCCCACTGGCGAGATCGGCATTGGCAAAGGCCGGAACCGGCTCGCCGTCGCGCTGCAGCCCTTCCAGCGGCGCGAGCGTGATCGTCGGTGCGATACGGCCGATCAGTGCCGACGGCACCTTGCTCGTATCGCCCGAGAACAGCCCGATACCGAAGACGATGGCGAGCGCGCCGAAGATGATCAGCGGCACCAGGAACAGCAGGGGCGAACGGCGCCGAGGGGCGGTTTCGGTCTGGCTCATGCCGTCTCCCGGCCCGAACGGCGACCCGCGCCACGGCGCTCCAGCGCGTCGAGCGCCTGTTTCTGGGCGCGGTGATCGCGCAGGATCGCCAGCGTCAGCCCGGCGAGGATGAGCGCCGCCGCCCCGTAGGAGGCGAGGATGAAGCCGGCATGCGGCCCGATGCTGTCCATGAGACCGCTCATGCCGGCAGACCTTGAGCCGCGAGCCGGTCGAGCCGCTCTGCTTCGAGGATCGTGAGCGTCCGCACGCGCCGGCGCATGATCTCGGCCCGCATCGCGACCATGTGCAGCGAAAGCGCGAAGAACGTGAAACCAATCGCCAGGATCAGCAACGGCCACAGCATGGAGGAATGGATCGTCGGCCCGCCCATGCGCAGCACCGAGGCCGGCTGGTGCAGCGTGTTCCACCAATCGACCGAGAATTTGATGATCGGCACGTTGACGAAGCCCACCAGCGTCAGGATCGCCACGGCACGGGCGGCCCGCGACGGCTCATCCAGCACGCGCCAGAGCGCGATGATGCCGAGATAGATCAGCAGCAGCACCAGCACCGAGGTCAGCCGCGCATCCCAGACCCAGTAAGTGCCCCACATCGGCTTGCCCCAGAGCGCGCCGGTGATCAGGCAGACCAGCGCGAAGCAGGCTCCGATCGGTGCCGCCGCCTTCTGCGCGACATCGGCGAGCGGATGACGCCAGACCAGCGTGCCGAGCGCCGAGATCGCCATCATCGAGTAGAACATCATCGCGAGCCAGGCTGCCGGGACATGGATGAACATGATCCGGATCGTCTCGCCCTGCTGGTAGTCCGCCGGAGCGGCGAACCAGGCGAGGTAGAGCCCGGCAACGATGAGCAGCGCCGCAATGGCCGCGAGCCAAGGCAGCAACGCAGCCGAGAAGCGCATGAAGCGCGTCGGATTGGCGAGGTCGATCAGGCTGGCCATCGTGCTGGCGGTGTCATCTCGGGCTAATTGCCATGGCGCCAGCTTTTAGCAATCTCGACGGGTTCCAAGCAATGCGCCCGACCTGGCTGCGACATCACGAACCGGAGTGCCCTGCGATGGTGCTCCGCGATCCAAGCCTTTGTCGGACCGGCGCAATTCCAGGCGCCCACTGGATTCCGCCTCGACCAGCGCCTGCGAAACGATGCCGGCTAATGGTTATCACATTGAAGCTGTTGCAGTTTTTCTCACCGTTCTTGCAAGCGGTAGATCGATCCTCTAGCTTGCCCACCGGATGCGGGGGATGAAGATGCGGCTTCAACTATCCGACGAGGTCCAGCGCGAAGTCGAGCAGACGATCCGCTCGAAAGCCAGCCAGTCTCTCGTCATCGACCTTTACGCCACGGCCGAAGAGATCCGCAGCCGACATGATGCCGGCGAGGTCGATCTCGACGCAATTGTCGCCACAGTCGCCCGCCTCGCCGCCCAATGCGGCTGCGCGGTCGAGCTCGTCGGAGCCAAAGGCGGCCGCATTCAGTCGGCCTGACGCAGGGCTGCGGCCGCAGCGACCGTCCCCACGACGATCGCCGCGAGCGAGATCGCACACAGGATCAGGAAAGGTGTCAGGAACGGCACGGTGCCGCCCAGCGCCGCATTCGCCGCCGAAACCCCGAAAATCAGCACCGGCACCGTCAGCGGCGCGACCAGCACCGGCACGATCAGCCCACCGCGCCTGAGGCTCGCCGCCAGAGCCGCACCGCCCGCCCCGATGAAGCTCAGCGCCGGAGTGCCGACGAGAAGTGTCGCGACCAGCGGCAGCACGCCCTCGCCGGGCAGAGCCACCAGCAGGCCGAGCAGCGGCGTGACCAGCGCCAGCGGCAGGCCGGTCGTCAGCCAATGCGCCAGCCCCTTGGCCAGCACGGCGAGTTCGAGCGGCAAGCTCGAAGCCCGGATCAGGTCGAGCGAACCGTCCTCCTCGTCGCTCTGAAACAACCGGTCGAGCCCGATCAGCACCGAAAGCAGCGCGCCGAGCCAGAGGATTGCAGGACCGATCCGCGAGAGCAGATTGAGATCGGGACCGAGCGCGAAAGGCACGAGCACGACGAGCGTCAGGAAGAAGACGAGCGCCAGTTCTCCGCCGCCACCGGCGCGTGAAGCCAGAGCGAGGTCGCGTTTCAGGATGGCGAGGAAGGGACCCGTCATGGCCGCGCGCCCGCTACCCCACTCGCGCCGTCATCCCGGACGCAGCGAAGCGGAGATCCGGGATCCATCGTAAGGCTCCGGAGCCCTCCGATGGATTCCGGGTCGACCTGCGATCGCCCGGAATGACGCGGAAGCCAACGGAACTCCTTCACGGTCCAATCCTCATTTCGCGAGCCGTTTCCAGGCCGAGCGGCCCATGGGTCGCGGCAAGGATCGCTCCTCCCGCGGCGAGATGCTCCTGCATCAAGGCGATCAGCATGCGCTGCGAGGCGCTATCGAGCGCCGACATCGGCTCGTCGAGCAACCAGTAGGGGCGCCGCGACACCAGAAGCCGCGCCAAGGCAACCCGCCGCCTCTGCCCAGCGGACAGATAGCCAACCGGCAGATCCGCCACATGGGCAAGCCCCACCACCGCCAGCGCACCTTCCGGCGTTAGGGCCGCGTCACCGAGGACAGACTGCGCAAAGACGAGGTTTTCCCGTGCCGTCAGCGCCGTCTTCAGCCCGTCGCGATGGCCGACGAGATGCGAAACCTCGGCGAGATGGGCTTCCTCCTCGCCGCCCTCCAGACGGATCAGGCCGCCATCCGGCCGCAGCCGTCCGCACAGCATGGCGATGAGGCTGGACTTGCCGGCGCCGTTGCGGCCGGTCAGGGCGATCGCCTCGCCGGATCCAAGCTCGAAGCTCAGCCCTTCGAAGATCAGCCTGCCACCGCGGCGGCAGGCGAGATTCTCGGCGAAAAGGCGCGTCGTCGGGAATGAAACTTGCGTCAAGGCAGCGCTGCCGCCGATAGGTTCGACCACATTTCGTTCATCTAGCGCGCTTCTTGGAATTGCTCTATAGAACCCGCGGCTACGCCGCACGCCGATCCGGCGCGGGGCTCGGGCACTCCCGAGGCGGCGCGCGCGTCATGCGCATTAGGCCTTCGAACGGCGCCGTCCGCAAGGGCGAGCCGGTCGCGACCGCAACCCCTTGATCAGGATCAAGCCCGAATGGCCTCGCTCGACTCCTTCAAAGCCCGCAAGACGCTCACCGCCGGCGGCAAGACCTACACCTATTATTCCCTCCCCGACGCCGAGAAGAACGGCCTGCCCGGCATCTCGAAGCTGCCCTTCTCGATGAAGGTGCTGCTCGAGAACCTGCTGCGCTTCGAGGACGGCCGCTCGGTCACCAAGACCGACATCGAGAATTTCGTCGGCTGGCTCGACGACAAGGGCAAGGCCGGCAAGGAGATCGGCTTCCGCCCGGCCCGCGTGCTGATGCAGGACTTCACCGGCGTTCCGGCGGTCGTCGACCTCGCTGCGATGCGCGACGGCGTGAAGGCGCTCGGCGGCGACCCGCAGAAGATCAACCCGCTGGTGCCGGTCGATCTCGTCATCGACCACTCGGTCATCGTCGACGAGTTCGGCTCGCCCAAGGCCTTCGCCAAGAACGTCGAGCTCGAATATCAGCGCAACGCCGAACGCTACAAGTTCCTGAAATGGGGCCAGGGCGCCTTCGACAATTTCCGCGTCGTGCCGCCCGGCACCGGCATCTGCCACCAGGTCAACCTCGAATACCTCGCCCAGACCGTCTGGACCCGCAACGAGACGATCGACGGCGCCGAGGTCGAGGTCGCCTATCCCGACACGCTCGTCGGCACCGACTCGCACACCACCATGGTCAACGGCCTCGCCGTTCTCGGCTGGGGCGTCGGCGGCATCGAGGCGGAAGCCGCGATGCTCGGCCAGCCGCAGTCGATGCTGCTGCCGGAGGTGATCGGCTTCAAGCTGACCGGCTCGCTCAAGGAAGGCATCACCGCCACCGACCTGGTGCTGACCGTCACCCAGATGCTGCGCAAGAAGGGCGTCGTCGGCAAGTTCGTCGAGTTCTTCGGCCCCGGTCTCTACAACCTGACGCTGGCCGACCGCGCGACCATCGCCAATATGGGCCCGGAATACGGCGCCACCTGCGGCTTCTTCCCGGTCGATGCCGAGACGCTCGACTACCTGACGACCACCGGCCGCAAGTCGGAGCGCATTGCGCTGGTCGAGGCCTACACCAAGGCGCAAGGGCTGTTCGCCACCCGCGAGACCGCCGATCCAGTCTTCACCGACACGCTCGAGCTCGATCTCTCGACGGTGCAGCCGTCGATGGCCGGCCCGAAGCGTCCGGAAGGCCGCGTCGATCTCTCCGCCGTCAAGGCCGGCTTCGCCGCCGCCATGGAGAACGACTACAAGAAGGGGGGCGAGCTTTCGCGCCGCGTGCCGGTTGAAGGCGAGGACTTCGACCTCGGCCATGGTGACGTCGTCATCGCCGCCATCACCTCCTGCACCAACACCTCGAACCCCTCGGTGCTGATGGCGGCCGGCCTGCTCGCCCGCAACGCGAACGCCAAGGGCCTCAAGGTCAAGCCCTGGGTCAAGACCTCGCTGGCGCCCGGCTCGCAGGTCGTGGCGGAGTATCTGGCGAAGGCGGGCCTGCAGACCGATCTCGACAAGCTCGGCTTCAACCTGGTCGGCTTCGGCTGCACCACCTGCATCGGCAATTCCGGCCCGCTGCCGGCGCCGATCTCGAAGACCATCAACGAGAAGGGCCTGATCGCGGGCGCCGTCATCTCCGGCAACCGCAACTTCGAAGGCCGCGTCTCGCCGGACGTGCAGGCGAACTACCTCGCCTCGCCGCCGCTGGTCGTCGCCTACGCGCTCGCCGGCTCCGTCCAGATGGACCTGACGACGCAGCCGCTCGGCACGGGTTCGGACGGCAAGGACGTCTACCTGAAGGACATCTGGCCCTCCAACAAGGAGATCCAGAGCTTCATCCAGCAGAACGTCACCCGCGCGATGTTCGAGGAGAAGTACGCCGACGTCTTCAAGGGCGACGCGCACTGGCAGGCGGTCGACGCGCCCAAGAGCGAGACCTACGCCTGGGACGACGATTCGACCTATGTGCAGAACCCGCCCTATTTCCAGGGCATGCACCAGAAGCCCGATCCCGTCACCGACATCGCCGGTGCCCGCGTCCTCGGCCTGTTCGGCGACAAGATCACCACCGACCACATCTCTCCGGCCGGTTCGATCAAGGCTGCCTCGCCCGCCGGTCAATATCTGACGGAGAACGGCGTCGCGGTCGCCGACTTCAACCAGTACGGCACGCGCCGCGGCAACCATGAGGTGATGATGCGGGGCACCTTCGCCAACATCCGCATCCGCAACCACATGCTCGGTCCGAACGGCCGCGAGGGCGGCTACACCATCCACTACCCATCGAAGGAAGAGCTGCCGATCTACGACGCGGCGATGAAGTACAAGCAGGAGAATGTCCCGCTCGTCATCTTCGCCGGCGTCGAATACGGCAACGGCTCGTCGCGCGACTGGGCGGCGAAGGGCACCAACCTGCTCGGCGTCAAGGCGGTGATCGCCCAGAGCTTCGAGCGCATCCATCGCTCGAACCTGGTCGGCATGGGTGTTGTGCCCTTCACCCTGGCGGAAGGTACCAGCTGGGCCTCGCTCGACCTCAAGGGCGACGAGCTCGTCACCATCAAGGGTCTGGCCAACGTCAAGCCGCGCCAGATGATGGAAGCCGAGATCACCTATGCCGACGGCTCGATGAAGAAGGTGCCGATCCTCTGCCGCATCGATACGCTGGACGAGATCGACTACTTCAAGAACGCCGGCATCCTGCACTACGTCCTGCGCGGCCTCGCCGCCTGAACGGGATAACAGCACCAAAACGGGTCATGGCCGGCGCAAGCCGGCCATGATGCATTGAGGACCCACCCCGGTTGTCCTCGCGCCCGCCGCAGTGTAAGGGGGCGTTTCAGTCATCCTCGGTGGCGACTAGGGGCAGGCGCAGGCGACATCCCGCGCTCGGATGTCGTCCGCCATCACCGACAACAGACGGGAGCACCCGCAGCATGTCCGCCACGTTCGAGACGGTCGCCGGCATCATTTCCGAAACCTGCGATATTCCGCGCGAGAAGATCACACCGCAGAGCCACGCGATCGACGACCTCGGCATCGATTCCCTCGCCTTCCTCGACATCGCCTTCGCGATCGACAAGGCGTTCGGCATCAAGCTGCCGCTCGAGCAGTGGACGCAGGAAGTCAACGAGGGCAAGGCTCCGGCCGAGCAGTATTTCGTGCTCGAGAACCTCTGCAAGCGCATCGACGACCTCGTCGCCGCCAAGAAGGCGTGACGACGAAAGCGTGAAAGCTCCGGCCGAAGCCACCGGGATTGCCGGGCTTGAGCCGAAGCGCCGCGCCCGATAGAGCATAGGGGCCGTTGCGCGGATCCTCCGATCCGCGCCGCGGCCTCGCGCCGTTCTGGCGCCCAGCAGACCAAGGATCGCATGCGTCTCGAATATTTCGACATGATCGACCGGGTCGTGACCTTCGATCCGTCGCAGAAGCGTATCGTCACACGCTCCACCGTCCCCGCCGAAAGCCCGGTTTTCGAGGGCCACTTTCCGGGCCATCCGCTGGTGCCCGGCGTGCTCCTGACCGAAACCATGGCGCAGGCCTCGGGCTATTTGCTGCTCGGCCTCAACGGGCTCTCGCAGATGCCATTCCTGATGACGGTCGACAAGGCGCGCTTCCGCAGCTTCGTCGAGCCTAACGCCGAGCTGGAAGCCAGCGCCGAGCTCGTGATCGAGGGTTCGGGCTACGCGGCGACGAAGGCGAAGCTGACGAGCAACGGCAAGCCGATCTGCGATGCGGAGCTGCGCTTCCGCCTGATGCCCTTCCCCGCCGATATGCGCGCGCTCATGCAGCGGCGCATCGAAGCCATCGGCCTGCAGCCGGAGCCTGCTCCATGAGCGATATGACGATGAACCGTCGGGACGTGGTCATCACCGGCATCGGCATCGCCTCCAGCCTCGGCGAAGGCATCGAGGCCCACGCCGCGGCACTCGCCGCCGGCGGCACGCCGGTCGTCGA
Organism: Bosea sp. F3-2; assembly: GCF_008253865.1. Classification (NCBI taxonomy): domain Bacteria; kingdom Pseudomonadati; phylum Pseudomonadota; class Alphaproteobacteria; order Hyphomicrobiales; family Alloboseaceae; genus Allobosea; species Allobosea sp. F3-2. The sequence goes on along the minus strand of NZ_CP042331.1, from coordinate 4,342,448 downwards.
CACCGAGAGCTTCGAGCCCTATCCGGTCCATCCGCTCCTTGCGCTGGAGCTGGACCGCCAGATCCCGAAGAAATCCGACCAGCGCCAGATGGAGCCCTGGCAGCGCCTCGGCGTCTATGCCGCCGGGCTCGCTCTCGATTCCGCCGGGTTGAAGGATGATGCCGAGGCCAAGAGCGCCCTGCAGGTCATCGTCGCGGCCGGTGGCGGCGAGCGCGACCATGCCGTCGATTCCGCCATCCTCAGCGGTCTGCGCGGCGCGAACGAGCCCGGCGCCTATCTCAACGAGCACTTGATGGGCGATCTCCGCCCCACGCTCTTCCTGGCCCAGCTTTCCAATCTGCTCGCCGGCAATATCGCCATCGTCCACGGCGTCACCGGCCCCTCGCGCACCTTCATGGGCGAGGAGCAGGCCGGCGTCGACGCGATCCGCACGGCGCACGCCCGCATCGCCTCCGGCCAGTCGGATCTGATGCTCGTCGGCGGCGCCTACAATGCCGAGCGCCGCGACATGCTGCTGCTCTTCGAGCTCGGTGGCTATCTGCGCCGCGACAGCTTTGCGCCCGTGTTCGAGCGCGAGGACGCGCCGGGCCTGATCACCGGCAGCGCCGGCGCCTTCCTCGTGCTGGAATCGGCCGAGCGCGCCGCGGCACGCGGCGCCAAGGCCTATGCGAAGCTCAGCCATGCAGGCGCTGCCCGCAGCCGCCGCGCGCCGGGCACCGTCGAGTCCGCCTTGACGAAGCTCGTCGGTGCCTTCGGCGCGATCGGCCCCGACAGTCTTGCCATCTCCGCCGCGACCGGCTGCGCTGGCATTACGGCCGAGGAGGCGGCAGCGCTGAAGGCGGCGGCTCCCTCCGCCAAACGCATCGCCGCCGGCGATCTCGTCGGCCATGGCGTCGAGGCCGCCTTCCCTGTTTCGGTGGCGCTGGCGGCAATCGCCCTGTCAGCCGGCCAGGCGAAGGAAGCAATCGTCACCGGCGCCGGCCACTGGCGTGGCGAGGGCGCCGCGCATCTGGTTCAAGCGTGAGAGGTTGAAGCCATGACCACGCATCGTGATGCCAAGGGCCGTCCGCTCGTCGCCGTCACCGGCCTCGGCGTCGTTACGTCACTGGGCCAAGGCAAGGACGCCAACTGGCAGGCGCTGACCGCCGGCCAGTCCGGCATCCACCGCATCGAGCGCTTCCCGACCGAAGGGCTGCGGACCACCATCGGCGGCACGGTCGACTTCCTCTTCGACGGCCCCTTCACCGCCCCCCAGCTCTCCGAGAAGCTCGCGACCCTCGCCGCTGAAGAAGCGGTCGGCCAGAGCGGCATCGGACCGGATGGCGACTTCCCCGGCGAGCTGTTCATGGCCGTCCCGCCCGTCGAGATGGAATGGCCGCAGAAGCAGGAACTCGCCCAGGCCGTCGATGGCGAGGTCGACTATGACGGCCTGCTGCGCGCTGCCGCGACCCGCAAGTTTGCGGCGATGCACGAGCTCTTCGTCTTCGGCGGCGTCGCTGACCATATCGCCGACCGCTTCGGCACCAAGGGCTCGCCGATCTCACTCTCGACCGCCTGCTCCTCGGGCGCGACCGCGATTCAGATGGGCGTCGAGGCGATCCGTCGTGGCGAGACGCAGGCTGCACTCTGCATTGGCACCGACGGCTCGATCCATGCCGAGGCGCTGATCCGCTTCTCGCTGCTCTCGGCCCTTTCGACCCAGAACGACCCGCCGGAAGGCGCCGCCAAGCCCTTCTCGAAGAATCGCGACGGCTTCGTCATGGGCGAGGGCGCCGGCGCGCTGGTGCTGGAGGATTACGACCACGCGCTGGCGCGCGGCGCCACCATCCTCGGCATCGTCGCGGGCTGCGGCGAGCGCGGCGACGGCTTTCACCGCACACGCTCGAGCCCGGACGGCAAGCCCGCCATCCTCGCCATGCAGGATGCGCTGGCCGATGCCGGCCTGACGCCCGACGATGTCGACTACATCAACGCCCACGGCACCTCGACGCCCGAGAACGACAAGATGGAGGCGATGAGCTGCGCCGCCGTCTTCGGCGAGCGCATGGCCAAGCTGCCGATCTCCTCGAACAAGTCGATGATCGGCCACACCTTGACGGCCGCCGGCGCGGTCGAGGCGGTGATCTCCTTCCTTACCATCGCCAACGGCACGATTCCGCCGACGATCAACTACGCGAATCCGGATCCGGCCATCACGCTTGATGTCGTGCCGAACGAGGCCCGCAAGGCCAAGGTGAAGACGATTCTCTCCAACTCCTTCGGCTTCGGCGGCCAGAACACCTGCCTCGTGCTGACGGCCCCCCCGGAGGCGGCATGACCAAGATCCTCGTCACCGGCGGCGCCAAGGGTGTCGGCGCCGCGATCGTGCGCGCGCTGGCCGCCGCCGGCCACGATGTCGACTTCACCTTCCGCTCCTCCGCCGAACAGGCGAAGGCGCTTGCCGAAGAGATCGCCGCGGCGCATCCCGGCCGCGCCGTGATGGCGCTGCCGCTCGACCTCTCCGACAAGGCCGCGCTCGATGCATTCTGCGAAGAGCGCGAGGGCGAGAGCTATTTCGGCCTCATCCACAATGCCGGCCAGCCCTATGATTCGCTTGCCGCGATGATGGATCAGGCGAAGGCTGAAGCCGCGATGCAGGTCAATTTCTGGGCCTTCACCCGCCTCGCCAAGAGCCTGATGCGCAACATGATCCGCGCCCGCGCCGGCCGCATCGTCGCGATCGGCTCGGTCGCGGCGCTGCGCGGCAACCCCGGCAACGCAGCCTACGCCGCCTCCAAGGGCGCGCTGATCTCCTATGCCAAGACGCTCGCGGTCGAGACCGGCAAGCGCGGCGTTACCGTCAACGTGATCGCGCCGGGCTTCGTCGACACCGACATGATGGCGCCCTACGCCGCCTATCGCGACAAGATGCAGGGCCAGATCCCAGCCGGACGCTTCGCGAAGCCCGAGGAAGTCGCCGGCCTCGCCGCCTTCCTGATGAGCGAGCCCGCCGCCTATATCAGCGGCACCGTGCTGCCGATCGATGGCGGCCTGACCGCCCAGCTTGGCGTTCATCGCTGATTTCGACTCGTCATTCCGTCATTGCGAGCATAGCGAAGCAATCCAGGGGGACGTAGAGTTCTACGAGCCTGGATTGCTTCGCTATGCTCGCAATGACGGGGAGGGTTCGACAGTGGATATCACGATCGAGGTGGAAGCCACCCTTGCCGATCGGTTGACCAGGCTGGCAACGGACATGCATCGCTCGCCCGCGTGGGTTATCGCGAGAGCCATCGAAGACTATGTCCAGCTGAACGCCTCGGACGTTGCGAGGATTCGCGAAGGCATTGCTGAAGCAGATCGCGGCGAGTTTGCGACAGATGAAGAGATCGAGGCCATTTTCCGGAAGCTGCACGATCGCGATCAACAAAGTTGACGCCGCCGGTGAATTCCGCGATGCCGCGTCGACCCCGAACTGCATCTCTTACGTCCCGGCCATGACCGGGTAGCCTCGGAAGACATAATTTTCTCATGCGTTCCCTCCAGCTCCATGGCGACCGTGACCTCCGTCTCGAGGAGATCGAACCGCCGCCGCCACCCGCTCCGGGCGAGGTGCAGATCCGCATCAAGGCGGTGGCGCTGAACTATCTCGACCTCTGGGGCTTCCGCGGCATGGCCTTCGCCAAGCGCAAGATGCCGCAAGCGGCCGGCGTCGAGGCCGCAGGTGAGATCGTCTGCGTCGGCGAAGGCGTCGAGGGTTTCGCGCCTGGCGATGTCGTCACCGCCTATGGCGCCGACACCTGCGGCCAGTGCAAGGCCTGCCGCGACGGCCGCGACAATCTCTGCGAGAACGTCGCCGGCATCATGGGCTTTCATATCGACGGCTTCGCGCGCGAATTGCTCAACCGTCCGGCGCGGCTGACGATCAAGGCGCCGAAGGGCGTCTCCTTCGAGGATGCCGCCTGCGCACCGATCGGCTTCGGCACGGTCCAGCACATGCTGTTCGATAACGCCAGGCTGGAGCCGGGCGAGTCGGTGCTGGTCCACGCCGGTGGCTCCGGTATCGGTACCGCCGCGATCCTGATGGCCAAGGCGATCGGCTGCACGGTCTACACGACGGTCGGCGACGACGAGAAGGGCGCCAAGGCCAAGGCGCTCGGCGCCGACCACGTCATCAACTACCGCGAGGACCGCTTCGAAGGCGTGGTGCGCAAGCTCACCGGTCGCAAGGGCGTCGATGTCGTCTTCGAGCATGTCGGCGCCGACACCTGGAACGGCTCGCTGCTCTGCCTGAAGCGCGGCGGAAGACTGGTCACCTGCGGCGCGACCTCCGGCCCCTCGGCCACGATCAACCTGATGCAGCTCTTCCAGCAGCAATACCGGATCACCGGCTCCTTCGGCTGCCGCATCGAGAACATCGCGCAGTCCCTGGAGAAGATGGCCGGCGGCATGAAGCCGGTGATCGATTCGGTCTTCCCCCTCGCCGAATTCGAGAAGGGCCTCGCCCGCATCGAGGGCCGCCAGGTCTTCGGCAAGGTCGTCATCGCCTTCTGAGCGAGCCGCCCTCCTCCGGCACAAGACTTGACGTCGGCGCATTCCTGCCCCAGATCGCGCCTTTCAGGCCCGGTCTTGCTCTCGGCACGGGCGATTGAGGCTGGACCGACCTTGAGACGATTGAAGGCAATCGCCGCGCGCGCCGGCGCGGCGGTGATGATTGGCGTGATCCGGGCCTTGTTTGGCTTCCTGCGCCTGCTCGGGCCGGAACGTGCCAGCAATCTCGGCGGCTGGCTGCTGCGCACGGCAAGCCCGGTCATCCCGGTCAACCGCGTCGCCCTCGCCAACATCCGCGCCGCCTTTCCCGAGAAAGGCGAGGCGGAGGTGAAACGCATCGCTCGCGGCGCGTGGGAGAATCTCGGCCGCGTCGCAGGCGAATACGCGCATCTCAAGACGCTGTTCGACTACGACTACCACAATCCCGACAAGCCTTCGCGCATCGAGGTCAAGGGCATCGAGCACTTCATTGCGCTCAAGGATGACGAGAAGCCCGGCCTGATCTTCTCGACCCATCTCGCCAACTGGGAACTGCCGGCGATCTGCGCCGCCGCCTACGATCTCGAGACGACGGCCGTCTTCCGCGCCCCCAACGACCCGGCGATCGCCGCCGTCGTGCACGAGATCCGCTCCGGCACAATGGGCGGCCTTGCGGCTGCCAAGCAGGGAGCGGCCTTCGCCATGCAGGGCGTGCTCGAGAATGGCGGCCATCTCGGCATGCTGATCGACCAGCATTTCACCCGGGGCGTCGTCGTGCCGTTCTTCGGACGTCCGGCATTGACCAACCCGATCTTGGGCAAGTTCGCACGCCGCTTCGAATGTCCGGTTCATGGCGTCCGCGTCATCCGACTGCCGAACCATCGCTTCCGGCTGGAGCTGACGCCGCCGCTCGACCTGCCCCGCGACGCCAATGGCGAAATCGACGTTCAGGGCGCCATGGCGATGATGACGGCTGTGGTCGAGGGCTGGGTACGCGAATATCCCGAGCAATGGCTCTGGATGCACCGCCGCTGGCGCCCCAAGATGATCCCGGCCGCCGCGCTGGCCGAGTTCGATCACGCCCGCGCGACCATGCCCGTTTTCAAGGCAACGTGATTTCCCTCTTCGATGAATTGCTGGCTTTGGTAACCCTCGGAAAATAAGTCGTCTTCAAAGTCGAGATCATGCTCCCTGTCCTGCGCCAATCCGCTGTGACTGCCGCCGCCCTCGTGTTCGGCGTGACGACGGCCCTCGCGCAGACGGCGGCGAAGTCACCCAGGGCGGTGCTCGAGCTCTTTACCAGCCAGGGTTGCTCGTCTTGCCCGCCAGCCGATGCGCTGGTCCTCGAGCTGGCCAAGGACCCGACGCTGATCGCGCTGACGCTGCCGGTGACCTATTGGGACTATCTCGGCTGGAAGGACACGCTCGGCAAGGATTCCTTCGCGAGGCGACAGAAGCTCTACGCCAAGGCTCGCGGCGACGGGCAGGTCTACACACCGCAGATCGTCATCAGCGGCTCTTCCCATGCGGTCGGCTCGGAGAAGGCGGAGATCGAGAAGGCGGTCAACCAGTTCGCCGCCACCGGCTTCGCCGCGAAGCTCGCGCTGAAGGAGGAGAACGGCAGCCTCCAGATCGCTATCGCGCCGACCGCGGCTGCAACCGACGAAGCGGCGGGCGTCTGGGTGTTGCCCACGACGCATGAGGCGACCGTGCCGATCACCCGCGGCGAGAACCAGGGCAAGACGCTGACCTACGCCAATGTGGTGCGCGGCATGGTCCGTGTCGGCGACTGGAACGGCAAGGAGATGACCGTCACCGCTCCGCTGGCCGCGACGCAGGCGCCGGAGGCCGACGGCTATGTCGTCGTCATCCAGGCCGACCGGCCGGGCAAGCACGGCTACATGATGCCGGGCGCCATCCTGGCCGCTGCCAAGGGGCCGGCGACGCGCTAGAGCATTTTCGAGCGAAGTGGACACCGGTTCGCGTGAAGAAAATGCGATAAAACAAAGACCTAGAGCATTTCTGCGTTTCGAAGAAGCGCGGAAATGCTCTGAACCTCCTGCCGAGACGGTTCCTCAGAGCAGGATGACCTTGTTCGGCAGCTCGTCGACATCGCCGGGAACCGGCGGAACGTGCTGCGCGAGCACCGCGCCAACGCCGTCGACCGCCTTGATCAGCCCTTCGGTCAGCCTGTCCTCGCGCGCAGCCGCCAGCAGCGGCTCGATGATGCCGCCCCAGGTGTCCTGCTCGACAAGGCCGTCGATCCCGGTATCGGCGAGGATTTCGGCATAGCGCTCCTGCAGCGCGATATAGAGCAGCACGCCGGTACGTCCCTTGGTCCGTGCCAGGCCGCGCGCCGTGAACTCCCGCAGCGCCGCCTCATGCGCCCGCCGTCGCTTGACGAAGCCCGGCACGAAACGTCCGCCGCGCCCATACCAAAGGAGCCCTGCCAGCAGCAGGGCGGCGCAGAAAAGCTGGATCATGAAGATGCGCTGGGCGCTCATCGCCGTCAGCGACAGCAGCGGCCACGGCACGAACAGCGCGAGCGTGAGCGCCATGACCACCGGGATGTTGCGATAGCTCGAAGCTGCCCGCTCGATCACGACCACGATCTCGCCTGCCGTCTGCAATTCGGCCCGGCGCACGGCCTCCGCGATCGCATCCCTGTCAGCGGCATCCATCACCAGTCTCCCGAAGCCCCGCCCCCGCCGGAGGAGCCTCCGCCACCCGAAAACCCGCCGCCCGAGCTCCAGCCACCTCCGCCGCCGCTCCAGCCGGAACCGCTGCCCCAGCCGGATCCGGAGCCCGAGCTTGGGGGCAGGATCACCCATTGTCCGTTGCGCAGGCGATGACGCCGCGCTCCGCCCTGCCGGCTCACGCTGCGTAGGAAGGCAACGATGAACAGGAAGATGAAGAGCATGGCGATGATAACCGCGATATCCTCCGCCATCGTGCTCTCGTCCGAGCGCACTTCGGCGCGGCGCTGCCATTCCTCGGCATCGCCGGCCAGGATGGTCACGACAGCATCGACGCCCGCCTCGATGCCGCCGGCGAAATCCCCGGTCTTGAACTTCGGCGCAATCGCAGTGGTGATGATGACCTTGGAGAGCGCGTCGGTCAGCGCCCCTTCGAGGCCGTAGCCGACCTCGATGCGGACCTTGCGCTCCTTCGGCGCGACGATCAGCAGCACGCCGTTGTTCTTGGCTTTCTCGCCGAGCTTCCAGTGTCGGAAGAGGCCATTGGCGAAATCCTCGATCGGGACGTCCTGAAGCGACGGCACCGTCGCGACGACGACCTGATCGGAGGTCTTGTCTTCATGGGCCTTGAGCTTGTCCTCGATCCGCTGCCGGACATCGGGGGCGAGCAGGTTGGCGCCGTCGACGACCCGCCCGGACAGGGCGGGATAGGACGGTTCGGCGGCGAAAGCCGGCAGGGCGCAGAACAGGAAGACGATCAGCAGGGAAACGCAGCGCGGACTCCCGCTCCTGCATCGAAGTCGGCTGTTGCCGACTTCGAAACCCAAAGAGCTGATCTCGGACAAGCCCGAGATCAGTGAGGGGCAGGGGTGCGGTGAAGGCCGGTTACGAAAAAACCGAAGCAGCGCAGTGAGCAGCGCCCGGCTGGTTTGCCGGCCGTCCCTCACCCCTGCCCCTCTCCCAACCGGGAGAGGGGTTCCCCTCGTCTCTTCCGGCAAGGTCGTCGTCCCTCAGAACTTCACCGCGGGTGGCCGCTCGGCGCCCGTCGTGGCCGTGAAGGTCTCCATCGGCTTGGCGCCCCAGAACAGCTTCGCCCAGATCACGCCCGGGAAGGTGCGGATCTCGGTGTTGAAGGTCTGCACGGCCTGGATGTAGTCGCGCCGCGCCACCGCGACCCGGTTCTCGGTGCCTTCGAGCTGCGACTGCAGGGCGAGGAAGTTCTGGTTCGACTTCAGCTCCGGATAGCGTTCGACGGTGACGAGCAGCCGCCCCAGCGCGCCGGTGAGCTGATTCTGCGCGTCCTGGAATTCCTTGAACTTCACCGGGTCGTTGACGGTCGAAGCATCGACCTTGACCTGCGTCGCCTTGGCGCGGGCCTCGATCACGGCGGTCAGCACGTCACGCTCCTGCGCGGCATAGCCCTTCACCGTCTCGACGAGATTCGGAATCAGGTCGGCCCGGCGCTGATACTGGTTCTGCACCTCGGACCACGCCGCCTTCGCCTTCTCCTCCAGCGTCGGCACGTTGTTATAGCCGCAGCCGGCAAGCGCGATGCCGACAAGGCCGAGCACGAGCCACGCAAGTGGGCGGCGGAGATGGGCGGAAAACGACATGCCGAAAACCCCTTTTGGCAACGTCACAATGGTCTCGATTCGGAACTCTACCTGCCACGGCGCGCTGGTCCAAGCTGGCAGACCGCGACGAATGGCCTATTCTGCCCGCCATCCTCGGAGATCAGCCATGCGCCTCCTTCTGCCCCTGACCCTAGCCCTGTTCACCGCCAGTATCGCGACCGCTCAGCCGCTCGCCCCGGCACCGGAGGCGTCCACAGGGCGCAGCGCCAAGTCGCTCGGCACGGCCCAGCGTTTCATGGCCGCCGCCGCCAATCCGCTCGCTGCTGCAGCCGGCCGTGACATCCTGCGTGCCGGCGGCAGCGCGACCGATGCCGCCATCGCCACCCAGCTCGTGCTCAATCTGGTCGAGCCGCAGAGCTCCGGCATCGGCGGCGGCGCCTTCTTCGTCCATTGGGAGGAGACCGCCCGCAAGGTGACGACGCTCGACGGCCGCGAGACCGCGCCGGCCGCAGCCAAACCGGATCGCTTCATCAAGGACGACAAGCCGATGCGCTTCGTCGATGCCGTCGTCGGCGGCCGCTCGGTCGGCGTGCCCGGCACGCTGAAGCTCCTGGAGGAGGCGCATCGCCGCTGGGGCAAGCTGCCTTGGGCCGATGTCGTGGCGCCGGCGCTGAAGCTGGCCGAGGACGGCTTCGCCATCTCGCCTCGCCTCAATGGCCTGCTCGCCGGTGAAACCAATCTGCCCAAGAACGCGCTCGCTGCCGCCTATTTCTACGAACCGGACGGCAAGCCGAAGGCCGTCGGTACCATCCTCAAGAACCCGGCCTTCGCGACCACGCTGCGCGCGATCGCCGCGCAAGGCTCGAAAGCCTTCTATGAGGGCGCGATCGCCGAGGACATCGTCGCGACCGTCGCTGGCCACCCCACCAACCCCGGCGATATGACGCTCGCCGACCTCGCCGCCTACAAGGTCGAGGAACGCGAACCGGTCTGCGGCAGCTACCGCATCTGGCGCCTTTGCGGCATGGGTCCGCCAAGCTCGGGCGCCGTCGCCGTGCAGCAGATTCTCGGCGTGCTCGAAGGGCAGGATCTCCGGCGGATCGGTCCAGGCGCGGGGGCCGCGCACTGGTTCAGCGAAGCCGGCCGGCTCGCCTTCGCCGACCGGGCGCTCTATCTCGCCGATCCCGCCTTCATCAGCGTGCCCGTGCGCGGCCTGATCGACCGCGACTATATCCGCTCCCGCGCCGGCCTCGTCAGCCCGGAGCGGTCGATGGGCAAGGCCAAGCCGGGCGATCCGCCGAACAAGCGCGCGCAGCTTCTCGCCCCCGCGGACGGCATCGAGAACGGCACCAGCCATATCTCGGTCGTCGATGCCGACGGCAATGCGGTTGCGATGACCACGACGATCGAGGACGGCTTCGGCGCGCGCCTGATGACCAAGGGCGGCTTCCTGCTCAACAACGAGCTGACCGATTTCAACTTCGCGCCGGAGGAGGACGGCAAGCCGGTCGCCAACCGCGTCGAGCCAGGCAAGCGGCCGCGCTCCTCGATGGCGCCGACGCTGGTCTTCGACGCCTTCGGCCGGCTCTATGCCGTCGTCGGCTCGCCCGGCGGCAGCCAGATCATCGGCTATGTCGCCAAGACCCTGGTCGCGCTGCTCGACTGGAAGATGGACCCGCAGCAGGCGGTGGATTTCGGCAATTTCGGCAGCCGCAACGGCCCGACCGAGTTGGAGAAGGGCACGGAGGCCGAGGCCTGGAAGGCCGCGCTGGAAGCGAAGGGCCACGAGGTCCGGCTGCTGGAGATGACCTCCGGCACCCAGGCCATCGTCAAGACGCCCGAAGGCTTCCTGGGGGGTGCCGACGGACGGCGCGAGGGCGTCGCGATCGGGGACTGAGCTGCGTCATGACACTGTCATCTTGCGGGCGCGTGCATCCCGCGCTCCACTGAGGACAGCTCCCATGCGCATTGTCGCTCTCACCTTCCTGACCCTGCTCGCTCTCGCCGCCCCACCGCTACGGGCCGAAGAAGCCAAGCCCTTCGCCACGGCCGCATCCATCGATCTGCGAGCCGTCCTCAAGCCACCGCCGGCTCAGGACTCGGCTCAGACCAAGGCTGAGATCGGCGAAGTTCTCACCATCCAGGTCACCCGCTCGGCCGAGATGGAAGCGCAGGCGCAGGCCGATGCCGTCGAGGACGTCTGGCGTTTCGCCGATGTCATGGGCCCGGCCTTCAAGACCGAAGCTCTGCCGGTCTTCTCGGCCTTCTTCGACCGCGTCGTCGCGACCGAAGGCGCCGTGGTCGATCCGGCCAAGGACAGCTGGAAGCGCCCGCGCCCGCATCAGGCGAGCCCGCTGGTGAAGCCGGTGGTGAAGATTTCGAATTCCGGCGCCTATCCGTCCGGCCACACCACCGTCGGAACCATCATGGGCATCGTGCTGTCCAATATGGTGCCGGAGAAGCGCACCGAGATCATGGACAGGGCTTGGGCCTATGGCTGGAACCGCGTGATCGGCGGGATTCACTACCGCTCGGATATCGAGGCCGGCCGGATCGCCGGCTCGGTCATCGCCGCCCGGATCATGGAGCAGCCCGAATTCCAGACCGAGTTCGCTGCCGCCAAGGCGGAACTGCGGAAGGTGCTCGGGCTCTAAAGCCCGCTGATTTGACGCGGAACCACGCCGTCATCCCGGGCTTGACCCGGGATCCATGCCAGAGCGCTTCCCGACAAAGGTTCGGGCATGGATCCCGGCTCTGCGCTTCGCTGCGGCCGGGATGACCAGCGTTTCCATGAAAACGCGGCATGCTCTGGATCGCCGCTCACTGACGCGGTGCGGCGGGCGCGGTGCGCTCCCCGCCGGCGCCGCGTCCGGCCATCAGCCAGTAGACGAAGCCGGTCGCCGCGCCGACCAGGAAGAGCCCGGAGATGATCTGGATCTCCGCATGGCTCGGCGCGCGCGACAACTTCAGCATGGCGAGTGGTAGCAGCGCTGCGAGGACGCCGGTCAATCCGGCTTGGATGAGGCCGCTGCGCAGCCGGAACAGCTCGCTGCCGACCGCGACCAGCACGACCGGCGCGACGATGATCGCCATCCCCAGCCGGCCGATCAGGCCGAAGGCCGCCTGCGCGGCCGGCGCCGGATCGATGCCGCTTTCGGCCAGCCCAAACAGGATGTCGACGAGCCGCTCGATGCCGCCGCCGATCAGCAGCGCCACTGCCGGTGAGGCGACACTGGCCATGGCGAGGAAGAACAGCCCCGCCCCCATCGCGACGAGACAGGCGAAGGGGATCAGCAGAATCCAGCGCAGCAAGGCTTACTCCGCCGCGACGGCCGGCGCGGCCTGCGCCTCTTCCTGCTCCAGCATCAGCCGGGCGCGGGCCGAGAGCTTCTCGGTCTCGCTCTTGAGCTGGCCGCAGGCCGCGAGGATGTCGCGCCCGCGCGGCGTCCGGACCGGCGAGGCATAGCCGGCGCGGAAGACGATCTCGGAGAAGCGCTCGATCCGATCCCAGTCCGAGCACTCGTATTTCGTGCCGGGCCAGGGGTTGAACGGAATCAGGTTGATCTTGGCCGGAATGCCCTTGAGCAGCCGCACCAGCTCGCGCGCCTCGGCGTCTGAATCGTTCACGCCCTTGAGCATCACGTACTCAAAGGTGATGCGTTTCGCGTTCGACAGGCCCGGATAGTTCCGGCAGGCCTCAAGCAGATCCTTGATCGGATATTTCTTGTTGAGCGGCACCAGCTCGTTGCGCAGGTCGTCGCGCACCGCATGCAGCGAGATCGCCAGCATCGTGCCCATCTCCTCGCCGAGCGGGCCGATCTGCGGCACGACACCCGAGGTCGAGACGGTGATGCGCCGGCGCCCGAGCGACAGTCCCTGATCATCGGTGATCACGCCGATCGCATCGCGCACGCCGTCGAAATTGTAGAGCGGCTCGCCCATGCCCATGAAGACGATGTTCGAGACGAAGCGCCCGCCATCATTCGGCACGAAGGCGCCTTCCGGCGGCTTGCGATTGGGAAAGTCGCCAAGGCGGTCGCGCGCCACCATCAGCTGCGCGACGATCTCCTCGGTCTTGAGGTTGCGCACCAGGCGCTGCGTGCCGGTATGGCAGAAGGTGCAGGTCAGCGTGCAGCCGACCTGGCTGGAGACGCAGAGCGTGCCGCGGTCGACCTCGGGAATGTAGACGCACTCGATCTCGGCGCCGCGGTCGTGCGGGCCGGTCGAGGGCATGCGCATCAGCCATTTGCGCGTGCCGTCGGTCGAGACCTGCTCGGCCGTGACGCTCGGCAGGTCGAGCGTGAAATGCTCGGCGAGCTCACCGCGCAGCCCCTTGCCGATCGTCGTCATCGCGTCGAATTCGCGCACGCCGTAATGGTAGATCCAGTTCCAGAGCTGGCCGACGCGCATGCGCCGTTCCTTCTCGGGCACGCCGATCTCGGCAAGCGCCTCAGCGAGGCCGGAGCGGGTGCGCCCGACCAGCGAGGGGCGTCGCAAAACGGTTTCGGCCGCCGAAGCGGCGGGAGCGGAAACGGACACGGTCATCGGAGCTCTGTCGTCGCCCATCGGGGAAGGCGCGGGATTTCGCCGCTCCCTAGCACAATTGCGCGAAAACTGGAAATCCGTTCCCAAGCGGGTCAGCCCGGCCGCAGCGAAGCGTAGAGCCGGGATCCATGCCTGAACCTTTGCCGGAAGCGCTCTGGCATGGATCCCGGGTCAAGCCCGGGATGACAGCCTGGAATGCAGCGCCCCCTACTTGCAGGCGTCTTCGGCGCGCTTCACGATCTGGCTGATGCCCGCGAGCGAGTACTTGTCGGCGGTGGCGTTGCCGCGCTTCGACATCGCCTTGATCTCCAGCCCGGAGCCGCGGCGCATCGAATCGAGCATGCGCGTTTCCTCGGCCGGATTCTTCAGCCACATGTTCTGGCCCTTCGCGACCAGCGCGAAGCGGTCGTTGCCGATGACGGCCTGATGCTCGACGCCTTCCTTGACGTCGAAATTCATCACGAAGCTGATCTCGTTGCGCACACCTTCGCCCGGTCGGCTGGAGACGAAGAGCATGCCCTCGACATCCTTGAGATTCGCCGGCGAGCGGCTCTCCGCCTTGGCGAGCGCGTAGCAGACCTTGGAGCGGCCCTGCTGCGAGGAGAAGGCCTGCCACTTGCCCGCCGTCTCCAGCAGCATCGCCTGCCCCTGTCCGGGGCTGGCGGCAGGCGTGGCAGCGGCGGTCGCGGCAGGCTTCGGCTTGGCCGGCGCGGCCGCGGCCGGCAGACCGGCCAAAGCCAGCAATCCAGCCGTCAGGCCGAGCGCGGCGGCAATGCGAGAAAATGCGGCGTCGCGGGTGTGGAAGAAGGACTTGATCATGGACCGCCATCAGTCACTAAAAAACTTAATACCGCGTTTACCACCTGTTGACGGAGTAGACCGCGCGGGACGGCGGCATAGAGTGTCACGATCCTGGCGAAAATGCGAATAGCGCCGCCGCTAGCCGGTTCCGCCCGTCGGATCGTCATGGCACAGTCCCGTGCAGGCGATGGCGATGATGGATCGACGATGAAAGCCTTGCTCTGCGAACATCTCGGACCGGCCGAGGAACTCGTCATCCGCGACCTGCCTGAGCCGATGCCGGGCCCCGGCGAGGTCGTCATCGCCGTGAAGGCGGCTGCGCTCAATTTCTTCGACACGCTGATCATCCGCGGCCGCTATCAGACCAAGCCGGCCTTCCCTTTCTCACCATCGGCCGAATGTGCCGGCACCATCGCCGCCATCGGCGAGGGAGTCATCGGCTGGCAGGTCGGCGAGCGAGTCGCGGCGTGGCTGGGCTTTGGCGCCGCCCGCGAAAAGGTCGCGGTGCCGGCGGAAGCCCTGGTGCGCGTCCCGGAGAAGCTCGACGACGCTCAGGCCGCGAGCCTGTTCGTCACCTACGGCACCGCAATGCACGGGCTGATCCAGCGCGCGCATCTGAAAGCGGGCGAGACGCTGGCGATCCTCGGCGCCTCCGGCGGGGCGGGGCTTGCCGCCGTCGAGATCGGCGCGTTGCTCGGCGCCCATGTCATCGCCTGTGCCTCCTCGCCCGACAAGCTCGCGCTCGCCCGCGAGCACGGGGCACAGGAGGAGGTCGACTATGCGCAGAACGACATCCGCGCCGCGTTGAAGAAGCTCACCGGCGGGCGCGGCGTCGACGTCCTCTACGACACCGTCGGCGGCGAGCTCGCCGAGCCGTCCCTGCGGTCGATGGCCTGGGAGGGGCGCTACCTCGTCGTCGGCTTCGCCGGCGGCGAGATCCCGAAGATCCCGCTCAACCTGCTTCTGCTGAAGGGCTGCGACCTGCGCGGCGTGTTCTGGGGCGAGTTCGTCGCGCGCGATCCGGCCGCGCATCGGCGCAACATGGAACGCCTGCTGGAATGGGCGGCAGGCGGCCATATCCGCGCCCATGTCCATGCGACCTTCCCGCTGGAGCGCTGGACCGAGGCCTATGCGCTGATCGGCGACCGCAAGGCCAAGGGCAAGATCGTCCTGACCCTGTGACGGTTCGAGCTTCGCTGATGCCTTGATGAAACCACCGCCGTCATCCCGGACGTAGCCCTCGGGTCCGATCTTCGATCGGCCCAAGGATAAACTCCGCGCAGATCCGGGATCTATCGTAAAGCGCCGGCACCCTCCGATGGATCCCGGATCGGCGCCGCTGCCGCGGCTTGTCCGGGATGACGGCTTGTTTCCGAGCGAGACTGATTAAAGCTCGGCCAGCGCCTTCCTGGCCCGCTCGCGATGCTCCGGTGTGATCGACCCGGCCACCGCCGCGATCGCCGCTGCAATCACCGCGGCATCGTCGGTGAAGCCGATGAGCGGCATGATGTCGGGAATCGCATCCACCGGCAGCAGGAAATAACCGAGCGCGGCGAGCAGCGTCAGCCGAACGCGCCGCGGCGTCGCCGGATCGCGCGCGCAGAACCAGGCCGCCAGCAGATCCGCGGCAAAGGGAATGCGTTTCGCGACACGTTTGAGCCGGGCCGTGAAATCGGCCCCGAACTTCGCTTCGTCGCGCAGGCTCTTGCGGATCGCCTCCATTTCCTCGCGGCTGAAGCTTGCGCTGAACCCCTCGCTCATTCCTGTCTCACTCCTTGGCGCCTGACGACGCCGATGATCGCGCGCTCCCGATCGAAGCGTCATGTCGAAAGATGGCCCCGCCGCAATCCCGCACAAGAGGCCGGTCGGAAAACCCGCTTGGAGCGGCACGAAACGCCCTCTAAACCGGCTCCAGAACCAAGACGGACGGGAAACGCACCATGAAACTCGATTCTTCCCTTGCAGCCATCGTCACCGGCGGCGCTTCCGGCCTCGGCGAGGCGACCGCGCGGATGTTGGCGGATCAGGGCGTCAAGGTCGCACTGCTTGACCTCAACGCCGAGCGCGGCGAAGCGATCGCGAAGGAGATCGGCGGCGTCTTCGCCCTCTGCGACGTCACCAGTGAAGCCTCGGTCGACGAGGCCCTGGCCAAGGCCCGCGCCGCCCATGGCGTCGCCCGCATCATCGTCAACTGCGCCGGCATCGCGCCCGGCCGCCGCGTCGTCTCGAAGAAGCGCGACACCGGCGAACTCGTCGCCCACGACCTCGCCACCTTCGAGAAGGCGGTCGCGATCAACCTCACCGGCACCTTCCGCATCATCGCCAAGTCGGCAGTCGCGCTCGCCGGGCTCGACCCAATCACGCCCGACGGCAGCCGCGGCGTCATCATCTGCACGGCCTCCGTCGCGGCCGAGGACGGCCAGATCGGCCAGGCGGCCTATGGCGCTTCAAAGGCCGGCGTCGTCGGCATGACCTTGCCGATCGCCCGCGACCTGGCTTCGGTTGGCATCCGTATCGTCACGATCATGCCCGGCCTGTTCGAGACGCCGATGTTCGCCGGCCTCCCCGATGATGCCAAGGCCTCGCTCGCCGTCTCCGTGCCGCATCCCTCGCGCCTCGGCCGGCCAGCGGAATATGCCGCGCTCGCCCGCAGCATCATCGAGAACGACATGCTGAACGGCACTGCGATCCGCCTCGACGGCGCCATCCGCCTCGCGCCGAAATAGCACCGAGCCGCTGCCGTCATTCCGGGGCGCCGCGCAGCGGCGAGCCCGGAACCCATGACCACGGGAGTTGTTGGAGAAGGCCCGGCGCCGGTCGCGCTTTTTTACGACCACTGTCGTGTTCATGGGTTCCGGGCCCAGGCCTGCGGCCTGTCCCGGAATGACGCGTCGTTGTCTTGTCAGACGATGCGGTAGACCTCGCCGGCACTGCGGTCCCGATAGAGGTTCACCCGTTCGCCATTCCAGTGATAGTCGAGATGTCGTCCCTGCACCGGATGGCTGGCGCCATCGGGATAGAACAACCCGGCGCATTCGCCGCCCGAGCAGCGCACGCTGGGATAGACGACGCCTGCCGAGCCGAGCGCCCGCAACCCGATGCCGAGCGCCTGGCTCGCGGCATAGTCGGCCGGGTCGAGCAGCGGGGAGGCTTCGGCCCCGAGCGCCCGAACATCATGCAGCGCAGCGTCGATCTCCAGGACGATCTCCCGGAATTGCGAGGTCCAGCCCGGCGGCTGCACTGTGGCCAGCATGAAACGGGCGTGGTGATGGATCGTTTCGAGCAACGCCACCTCGAAACGATCGCCGGCATAGAGCACGCCGAAGCCGCCATCGCTGAAGCGGCTCGGCCGGTCGGGGCTGACATGGGTGAAGGGCGCCATCAGCCAGGTCGCGCCGGGCCCCGATATGCGCCGGTCGGGCGGCACCAGATCGAGATTGCCGATCGTCTCCATCAGCCGCGGATTGGTCTTCTGCTCGGCGGCGATCAGGAGCGGCCAGTCGGCGGGATCAGCGATATCTTCGAACAGGTCGATCGGCGGAAAGATGCTGCGGATGATCCGCACCGCACCGCGCCATTCGACCTCTGCGACCGGCAGGCTCGCCGGATCGATCACCAGGCGCCCCGCTCGGCATCGAGCAGGCGGCGCACCCGCATCAGGTCGGTGAGCTCGCCGCCAAGCATGATATCAAGCGCCGATTTGCCGCCGAAATCGCTGTTGGGGCGCTTGATCCAGTCATAGCCGCGCTGCGGCTCGGTGAAAATCAGCCGGAGCGCCTTGTGGATCCCCATCAGGTTGGAGAGCCGCGCCTTGCCGTCGCGCGAGATCCGGCCGATGTCCCCGGCTTTCCAGCGCCGATAGCTCCGGACCGGCAAGTCGATCAGCACCGCCGCTTCCTCGTCGGTGACGCGCCAGAGCCGGAACAGATTCACGGCGGCACGGAACATCGCGGCCGCCTCCTCGTCCGTGATCGGATCGGGGACGAAGTCGCGCTGGGCCGTCTCGACGCGCAGCAGGGCTGCCATGGCATCGTTCTCCATTTGGCATAAAATGGAAGCAATGATGCCAAATGGCAAGTGTCAGCCGAGGGTCGTCATTCCGGGCAAGCCAAGCGCAGACCCGGAGTTCGTCGTAAAGCGTTGCGCCCTATGATGGATCCCGGATCGGCGCGGCGGAGTTTATCCTTGGGCCGACCGAAGGTCGGACCCGAGGGTCGCTTGTCCGGGATGATCGCATGGAGGCTGGCTCGACCTTACTCGTCGATCTTCGCCGGCTTGATCTCGTGCTTCAGGATGAGCGGCGTCTGCGCCAGAGCGAAGGCCATCGTCAGCGGCATCACGCCCCAGACCTTGAAGGCGACCCAGAAATCCTGCGTCTGCGTGCGCCAGACCACCTCGTTCAGCGCCGCCAGCACGAAGAAGAACAGCCCCCAGCGGAAAGTCAGCTTGCGCCAGCCTTCCTCATCGAGCTGCAGCACCGTCTCCAGCACCAGCGAGAGCAGCGACCGGCCGAAAAAGAGCCCGCCGAGCAGCACCGAACCGAACAGCGCATTCACGATGGTCGGCTTGACCTTGATGAAGAAGGCATCGTCCAGCGCCAGCGTCAGCCCGCCGAAGACGGTGACGACGATGGCGTTCACGATCGCCATGCGCGGCAGATAGCCCATCAGCACCCGCGACAGCGCCAGCGCCACCAGCGAGGCCACGATGAAGATGCCGGTCGCGACGAAGATGCGCCGGTCCTCGGCGACATGGAACAGCCGGTCGCCATAGGAATTCGCGAAGAAGAAGATCGCAAGCGGCCCGAATTCCAGCGCCAGCTTGAGCAAGGGGTTGACCGTCTTGCCCTTGGCCGCCTCGACGGGCACCTGCTGTGTCATCTCGCTCACGCCGCCTCTCCCAACCCCGCCACGGCGCGGGCGAAGTCGCGCGCCGAGAACGGTTCCAGATCCTCGACACTCTCGCCGACGCCGATGAAATGCACCGGCAGGCCAAACTGCGCCGCCAGCGCCACCAGAATGCCGCCGCGCGCCGTGCCGTCGAGCTTGGTCATCACCAGCCCGGTCACCCCCGCCGTCTCCTGGAAGGCCTCGACCTGCGAAATCGCGTTCTGGCCGACGGTCGCGTCAAGCACCAGCAGCGCCGCATGCGGCGCGCTCGGGTCCTGCTTGCGGATGACGCGAACCACCTTGGCGAGCTCGTCCATCAGCCCCTGCTTGTTCTGCAGCCGTCCGGCCGTGTCGACGAGGAGCACATCCGTGCCGTTGGCCTTGGCCTTCTGCAACGCCTCGAAGGCGAGGCCCGCGGCATCGGCGCCCTGCTGGCCGAAGACAACCTCGGCGCCGGTGCGCTCACCCCAGACGCGCAACTGCTCGATCGCGGCGGCACGGAAGGTATCGCCGGCGGCGAGCATCACCGATTTGCCCTCGGCGCGGAATTTCGCCGCGAGCTTGCCGATCGTCGTGGTCTTGCCGGAGCCATTGACTCCGACCATCAGCAGCACGAACGGCTTTTTCGTGGCGTCGATCACCAGCGGATGCGCCACCGGAACGAGGATGGTCTCGACCTCGCGCGCCAGGATCGCCTTCACCTCGGCCGGCTCGATCTGCTTGTCGTAGCGCCCGTCGCCGACGGCCTTGGCGATCCTGGCCGAGGTGGCGAGGCCGAGATCGGCCTGGATCAGGATGTCCTCGAGATCCTCGAGCGTGCCGGCATCGAGCTTGCGCTTGGTGAAGAGGTCGGTGATCCCGGTCGTCAGCGCCGAGGAGGTGCGCGAAAGCCCATCCGTCAGACGGCGCCACCAGCTCCGCTTCGGCTGCGGGGCCGGGGTGGAAACAGGCTCCGGAGCCACAACGGGCGCAGGCTGCGGCGCGACGGCGATCTCGGCTTCCGGTTCCGGCTCGACCGGCGGCACAACGCTTTCAGCCGGCGCGGGTGGCGCCACGGGCTCGGGAACGGGGGTTTCAACAGCAGGCGCTTCCGCCTCTGCAACCGACGGCGCAACGACCTCTTCGGCTTCCGGCTTCAGCTCCTCAAGGGGCTCAGCCGCCTGCTCGGGTGCCGGCGCCGGCTTGCCCGGCTCTTCCTCGCGCCCGAACAGCCTCGAAAAGAAGCCGCGTTTCTTCGGTTCGGTCTCGCTCATTGCCATCCTGTCATCAGCCGGACGCCTTGGTTGGGTTGCGCCCAAGGCCCGGCTTCGCTAGCGCAATGCCATGGCTCAGCCGGACCGACCAGAAAATTCGCAAGCACCGGGGCAAATCGACGCCGAGCTGCCGGTGCCGCTGCTCTACCGCGACGCCATGATGCTCGTCATCGACAAGCCTGCCGGCCTGCCCGTCCATCGCGGCCCGCAGGCCAAGCGGCGCGAGATGCCGGTCCTCACCGACTATCTCGATGCGCTGCGCTTCGGCCTGCCCCGCCGGCCGGAGGCGGCGCACCGGCTCGACAAGGACACCTCCGGCTGCCTCATCCTCGGCCGGCACCCACGCGCCATGGCCGAGCTCAACCAGATGTTTCGCGATGGCCGGATCGGCAAGACCTATTGGGCGATCGTTCAGGGTGAACCCGCGCAGGACGAAGGCTTGATCGATCTGCCGCTGGCACGCCGCTCGCCCGAGCGCGGCTGGTGGATGAAGGTCGACCCGGGCGGCTTGCCCTCGCAGACCCGCTATCGCGTGCTCGGACGCGGTCGGGACGAGACCGGCCCGCTCGCCTGGCTCGCCATGGAGCCGCTGACCGGCCGCACGCATCAGCTGCGCGTCCACTGCCAGGCCTCCGGCTGGCCGATGCTCGGCGACGAAATCTATGGCACCGCCCCGCGCGAGGGTGGGCCCGGTCTCCAGCTGCACGCTCGCGCCATCACCGTGCCGCTCTACCGCAAGCGCGAGCCAATCCAGGTCGAGGCGCCGCCTCCGCCGCATATGGTGGCGGCGCTAAAGGCATGTGGCTGGGAAAAATCGGCTTGATCGCGCGTCATTCTCGGGCGGAGCGAAGCGCAGACCCGAGAATCTCATGACCAGAGTGCTGTGGTTTCCGAGATGCTCGGGTCAAGCCCGAGCATGACGCGACGAAAATTCAGCTTACCAACGCGTCGATCGCGCGAGCCAACTTGACATCAAACTCCGTCAATCCACCGGCGTCATGGGTGGCGAGCGTCACCTCCACCGTCCGGTAGACGTTCGACCATTCGGGATGGTGGTTCATCGCCTCGGCGAGCAGGGCGACCCGCGTCATCCAGCCGAAAGCCTCGCTGAAGTCGCGGAAGACGAAGCGCCGGGTGATCGCCTCGCGCCCCTGCACCAGTTTCCAGCCGGTCAGCGTCGCCAGCGCCTCGGCCTGCGCCTCTGGAGAAAGCCGCTTCGGTCGGGTCATCGGCGAACCTCCCGCGACAGGCGATTCGGGTAGGCCGGGCCGAGCGGATAAGCGGCCTCCAGCACATAGGGCCCGCCGCCAATCGAATCGCGCGACGACATCAGCGCGACGCGGCGCGCCGTGAAACTGATCGGCCGGACGATCGGATGCAGGCTGAGATAATGCGCGACCTCGGTCGGCATGGTGTCCCGCAGGCGCGCCAGCGTGACATGCGGCACGAACTTGCGGCCCTCCGCCGGCAGGCCGATGCGGCGCATCTGCCGCTCGATATCGCCTTGCAGATCGGTCAACGCCTTCGTCGGCGTCGCCCGGGCGAAGACGGCACGCGGCTTGTCGCCGCCGAAGCTGCCGAGCGCATCGAGCGTCACCTCGAAGGGGTAGGCGCTGAGATCGGACAGCATGTGATCGACGTCGTTCGCCATGCGCCGGTCGACGTCGCCGAGGAAGCGCAGGGTGATGTGGTAGTCGGACGGCTCGATCCAGCGGGCACCCGACAGGCCGCCACGATGCAGCGTCAGCGCACTTGCAACCTCGGCGGGAATTTCCAGAGCGATGAAAAGCCTCGGCATGAGTGAATCCCTTGCCAAGCAATTGTGACTCTGGAGAGACGGTATGCGGGAAGCCGGCTCAAGGGAACCGTTTTTCCCCTATGCGATGCCCGGCATGCGCCGTCATGCTCGGGCTTGACCCGAGCATCTCATCGACGAGATTCTCGGGTCACTGCTACGCAGCGCCCGAGAATGACGTGGTTTTTCAGGGGCAGGGATTGCCGACGAGCTGGTGGATCGCGTCGATCTTCGCCTCGATCTCAGGTGAAAGCTTGATGTCGATCGAGGCGATATCGGTCCTGAGCTGCTCCATTGAGGTCGCGCCGATGATGTTGGCGGTCACGAAGGAGCGGCTGTTGACGAAGGCGAGCGCCATCTGCGCCGGATCGAGCCCGACCTCCCGGGCGAGCGCGATGTAGCGCTTGATCGCAGCCTCGGCACCGGCGCCCTCATAGCGCTGGCCGCGATCGAACAGCGTCGTGCGCGCTCCCGCCGGACGAGCGCCGTCGAGATATTTGCCGGTAAGATAGCCCTGCGCCAGCGGCGAATAGGCGAGCAGGCCGACATCCTCGCGCAGCGCGACCTCGGCAAGCGCCGTCTCGAAGGTGCGGTTGAGCAGATTGTAGGCGTTCTGGATCGACTGCACGCGCGGCGTGCCGCGCATCTCCGAATCAGCGACGAAGCGCATCGTGCCCCAGGCGCTCTCATTGGAGAGGCCGAGATGGCGGATCTTGCCGGCCTTCACCAGCTCGGCGAAGGCATCGAGCTGCTCGGGGATCGAGATCTCGTCGGCCGGCTTCTCATAGGCAGCCTGCGAAAAGCGCGTGGGATTCGAACCCCAGGGCATCGGCCGCTCCGGGAAATGCAATTGATAGAGGTCGATATAGTCGGTCTGCAGCCGCTGCAGGCTCTTGTCGATCGCCTCGAAGATCTGCTTGCGCGTCAGCCGCGTCGGGCTGGCGTCGTCGCGGAACCAGGTGTTGCCGCCGCGTCCGCAGACCTTGGAAGCGAGGATGATCTTGTCGCGGTTGCCGCGGGCCTTGAACCAGTTGCCGATGATCCGCTCGGTCGAACCTTGCGTCTCCGGCTTCGGCGGGATCGCGTAAAGCTCGGCGGTGTCGAAGAAATTGATGCCCTGCTCGACGGCATAGTCCATCTGGGCGTGGCCTTCGGCCTCCGTGTTCTGCTCTCCCCAGGTCATGGTTCCCAAGCAGATCACCGAGACCTTGAGATCGGTGCGCCCGAGGCGACGATATTCCATGGCGAAGCAACTCCGGAAGCGGGGCCGGCGAGCGGCGATGCAAGAATCGGGGATTCGCCGCGCGGAGAACCCGCGGACGGATCAGGACCTGGCAGGCAAGGTGGCGATGAAGCGCTCGACCGTCGGCAGGATGTTGCGGACGATGACGCTGACGCCCTCGGCCGTGGGGTGGAGCCCATCCGCCTGGTTCAGCGCGCGATCGCCCGCGATGCCCTCCAGGAAGAATGGGTAAAGCACCAGCCCGTGCTTTTCCGCAAGCTCACGATAGATCGCATCGAAACGTTTCGCATAGTCCTCGCCGAGATTGCGCGGCGCATACATGCCCGCGAGCATCACCGGGATCTTCCGCTCCTTCAGCCGCGCGATCATCGCTTCCAGCGCCTGGCGCGTCTGCGCCGGGTCGACGCCACGCAGCGCGTCATTGGCACCGAGTTCGAGGATGACGCCGTCGGCACCGTCCGGCACCGACCAGTCGAGCCGTTCCAGCCCCCCTTGCGTCGTATCGCCGGAGACGCCGGCGTTCACGATTTCGACAGCGACGCCCTTCTGGCGCAAAGCCTGCTCCAGCACAGCCGGAAAGGCGGCGCTGCCCGGCAGATTGTAGCCCGCCGACAGCGAATCGCCGAAGGCGACGAGCTTCAACGGCCTCGCTGCAGTTGAACCGGAACTGGCGGTCTGGGCGCTGGCCATGTCACTGAAACCGATGAAGAGCAGCATGGCCGCGACGAAAAACGCCGCAGCCGATTGGAGAAGCGCGAATCCGCGCCCATATGGCCGCAGACCGCGCCGCGCCGCGATCCCGCCCCGCTCGGGGCGTGATCCGGTGCCAGCGGGGAAGGCGATGGATAGCGAAGTCAGGATCATGGCGTGATGAGCGAGAAGGCCGCCCCGGCGATCGAGTTGCAGGATGTCCACCTGAGTTTGGGGCGTGGCGCCGCCCGCGTCCATATCCTCAAGGGCGTCTCGGTGTCGCTGGCCGATGGCGAGGCGACTGGCCTCGTCGGCCCCTCGGGCTCCGGCAAGTCGACCCTGCTGATGACCATGGCCGGGCTGGAACGCCCTGATTCGGGCCTCGTCCGCGTGGCCGGGCAGGATCTCGGCGCCCTCGACGAGGACGGGCTCGCCGTCTTCCGCGGCAAGCATATCGGCATCGTCTTCCAGTCCTTCCACCTCGTGCCGACCATGACGGCGCGCGAGAACGTTGCGCTGCCGCTGGAGCTCGCTGGCCACCCCGACGCCTTCGCCCGCGCCGAAGCTGAGCTGCGCAATGTCGGCCTCGGCCACCGCATGGACCATTACCCGGCCCAGCTTTCCGGCGGCGAGCAGCAGCGCGTCGCCATCGCGCGCGCCGTCGCGCCCGATCCGGCGATCCTCGTCGCTGACGAGCCGACCGGCAATCTCGACGAATCGACCGGCCGCGCCATCGTCGACCTGATCTTCGCGCTGAAGCGCGAGCGCGGCGCCACCTTGGTGCTCGTCACTCACGACCTTTCGCTCGCCGCGCTCTGCGAGCGCACGGTCCGCCTGCGCTCCGGCGTGATCGAGGCCGAGCACGCAATGGCGGTCGCCTGACGATGCACGCCCCCGTCAAACCGCCCCAGAATCCCGCCTCCCGCTCCCTCGGCATCGGCCTCGTCCTGCGCCTTGCCATCCGCGACCTGCGTGCGGGTCTGCGCGGCTTCGGCATCTTCATCGCCTGCCTCGCGCTCGGCGTCATGACCATCGCAGCCGTCGCCTCCGCCTCGCGCGGGCTGACCGAGGGCCTCGCCCGCGAAGGGCGGCGCATCCTCGGCGGCGATGCCGCCTTCAGCCTGATCCACCGCGAGGCGACGCCGCAGGAGCTCGCCTTCCTGACGGCCCGGGGCACCCTCTCCAGCATCGCGACGATGCGCGGCATGGCCAGTGCCGGCGAAAAGGGCGCGGCCCTCGTCGAGATCAAGGCGGTCGACTCGACCTATCCGGGCATCGGCACAGTCGAGACCGACCCGCAACGCCCACTGCCCAACCTGCTGGAACAGCGCGACGGCACTTATGGCGCAGTCGCCGACCCCGTACTGTTCGGCCGGCTCGACCTCAAACCCGGCGACATCGTCTCGGTCGGCGGCGCCAAGATCCAGCTGCGCGCCAATCTGGTTTCCGAGCCCGACAAGATCGCCGCCGGCGTCGGCTTCGGCCCGCGCCTTCTGATCTCGCAGGAGGCATTGCGTGCCACCGGCCTGATTCAGCCCGGCAGCCTGATCCGCTGGACCTATCGCCTGCAGCTTCCGCCGACCGCCTCCAGCGATGCCGATCTGGACAAGCTGATCGCGGCTGTCGGCAGCGAGCAGCGCGAGGCGGGCTGGGAGATCCGTTCCCGCGCCAATGCCGCGCCGAGCTTCCAGCGCAATCTCGAACGCTTCACCCAGTTCCTCACCCTCGTCGGCCTCACCGCCCTGCTGGTCGGCGGAGTCGGCGTCGCCAATGCGGTGCGCCGCTTCGTCGAGGCCAAGAAGCTCGATTTCGCCACGATGAAGGCGGTCGGCGCCAGCGGCGGCCGCGTCGTCGCGATCCACCTGACCGAGGTGATGCTCGTCGCTGCCATCGGCACGGCGATCGGCCTCGTGCTCGGCGCCGCCGCCCCCTTCGGCCTCGGCGCCGTCGTCCAGAGCATCTTGCCCGTGCCGTTCGAGCCGACCTTGGCACCGGGCGAACTCGCCATCGCCGCGCTCTACGGGCTGCTGACCGCGCTCGTCTTCGCTATCATCCCGCTCGGTCGGGCCCATGACACCCCGGTCTCGGCCCTTTTCCGCGACCGGATCGAGCCTGATCCGCGCCGCCCGCGCGCGATCTATCTCATCCTCTGCGCGCTTGCGCTGGCCGGGCTCGCCGGCGTCGCCATCGGCTTCGCCTATGACCGCCGGATCGCGCTGATCTATATCGGCGTGATGTTCGGCGTCTTCGTCCTGCTGCGCGCGGTTTCGCTCGGTTTGATGGCGCTCGCCCGCCGCATCCCGCGCCCGCGCCGCCCGGCCCTGCGGATGGCGCTCGCCAACAGCCACAGGCCGGGCGCGCTGACGCCCTCGCTCGTGCTCTCGCTCGGATTGGGCGTCGCGCTGCTCTCAGCCCTCTCCTTCATCGATGTCAGCCTGACCCGGCAGCTCACCGGCGCCCTGCCCGACAAGGCGCCGAGCTTCTTCTTCCTTGACATCCCCAGCCGCGATTCCGGCCGTTTCGACGCCTTCCTCGCCGAGCAGCGTCCCGGCGCGAAGACCGAGCGCGTGCCGATGATGCGCGGCCGCATCGTCGCCGTGAACGAGACCCGCGCCGAGGACATCAAGGCGAGCGAACAATCCGCCTGGGTGCTCGATGGCGACCGCGGCATCACCTATGCGGCGACGCTTCCCGAAGGCTCGCGCGTCTCCGCCGGCGCATGGTGGCCGGCCGACTATCGCGGCGAGCCGCTGGTCTCCTTCGATGCCCAGAACGCCGCCGGCATCGGCCTGAAGATCGGCGACAAGCTCACCGTCAATGTGCTCGGCCGCAACCTCACTGCCCGCGTCGCCAATCTCCGCACGGTCGACTGGCGCTCCTTCGGCATCAATTTCGTCATGGTGTTCTCGCCCAACACCTTCGCCGGCGCGCCGCACACCAATCTCGCCACCGTCGCGACGAGCCCCGACGGCAAGGGCGTGACCGATGCGGCGCTGATCCGCCGCCTCGCGCTCGATTTCCCCGCCGTCACGGCCGTGCGGGTCAAGGATGCGCTCGAAGCGGTCAACACCATCGTCGCCCAACTGGCCATGGCGATCCGCGGCGCCTCCGGCCTCGCCATCGCCGCGAGCCTGCTGGTGCTGGGCGGCGCGCTCGCCGCCGGACAGAGGGCGCGGCTCTATGACGCGATGATCCTGAAGACCCTCGGCGCAACCCGCCGCTTCATACTTTCGTCGTACGCCCTTGAATACGCGGCGATCGGTCTCGTCGCGGCCGTATTCGGCGTTGTCGCGGGTACAGCGGCGGGCTGGGGCATCGTCACCCAAGTGATGCGGATCGAATTCGTCAGTGATCCGACCGGCGCGATACTGGCTGCGACTGCAGCTATCAGTGTCACCGTCCTGTTCGGGCTCGTCGGTACGATAAAAATACTCGGGAAAGCGCCAGCTTCTCATCTCAGGAATTTATGATGACTATCTGAGAACGACTCATGATAGACATTAAAATCCTGTAATTCTGCATTGGTGCAGTGCCGAACTTCTATCGCCCGCCGGCCCTAACCATGGCTGGGCCTTGTAAGAACCCGCAAAGCCCCTCATATTCCCCTCATCGCGACGATCGTGCGCGAGGACGGCTGGCGCTCGCGTGCCTTCCGTCGTCCGAAACTACGTCAGGGGAAACTCACTTAATGAGCAACTTCGACCGCAATGCTCCAGTCTGGGGTGCCGGCCGCGCACAGCAGACCAGCGCCGTCGAGATGGATCAGGGCCTGCGCTCGTTCATGCTCGGCGTCTACAACAACATGGTGATTGGCCTGGCGATCTCGGCGCTGTTCGCGCTGGGCATCAACAAGCTCGCCGTCACGGACCAGGCCGGCGCCGTCGCCAAGATCGGCAACACCTACCTCACCTCCTTCGGCCAGCTGCTTTACGGCACGCCGCTGATGTGGGTGGTCGCGCTGGCGCCGCTGGCCTTCATCTTCTTCTTCTCGTTCCGTGCTGACAAAATGTCCGCCTCGTCCGCCCGGACGATGTTCTTCGCCTTCGCGGCGGTGATGGGCGTCTCGCTCTCGACGATCCTGATCCGCTACACCGGCGCGTCGGTGGTGCAGGTCTTCTTCATCACCGCGGCGGCTTTCGGTGGCCTCAGCCTCTACGGCTACACCACCACCAAGTCGCTATCCGGCATCGGCTCGTTCCTGGTCATGGGCCTGATCGGCCTGATCCTGGCCTCGGTCGTGAACATCTTCCTGGCTTCGGGCGCCCTCGGCTTCGCCATCTCGGTGATCGGCGTGCTGATCTTCGCGGGCCTGACCGCCTGGGATACCCAGCGCCTGAAGGAGATGTATCTCTCCTCCGACCTTGGCCCGGAAGAGGCTGCGAAGCTCTCGGTGAACGGCGCGCTGTCGCTCTACCTGAACTTCATCAACATGTTCCAGTTCCTGCTCTCGCTGCTCGGCAACCGCGAGTGAGAACGAAAAGCTCCTAACGGGAGCGGACGAGCCCCGGCCTCACGGCCGGGGCTTTTCTTTTGGCACGGGCGTTGCTCATTCTGCGTCCATGACGACGCCCGCGATCCGCCCGGCCTGCCGGGCTGACATCACCGCCATCACCGCGATCTACGCCGATGCGGTCCAGCACGGGACGGCGTCCTGGGAGCTGGAGCCGCCAGGCGAAGCGGAGATGCTGCGCCGTTACGAAACCATCCTGGCGGGCGGCTATCCCTATCTCGTCGCCGAGCGCGACGGCGAGGTTCTGGGCTACGCCTATGCCGGCGCCTACCGGCCGCGGCCGGCCTATCGCGCCACGGTCGAGAACTCGATCTATATCGCTCCCACGGCGCAGGGGCTGGGCATCGGCGGCCTGCTCCTCGATGCGCTGATGAAGGCCTGCACCGAACGCGGCTTCCGCCAGATGATCGCAGTGATCGGCGACGGCACCGGCGCCTCGGTCGGCTCGCGTCGCCTGCATGAGAAGGCCGGCTTCCGCCTGATCGGCGTGGCCGAAAAGGTCGGCTTCAAGCACGGCCGCTGGCTCGATCAGATGCTGATGCAGAAAGAACTGGGCGAAGGCGACCGCGCGCCGCCGGGACTCTGAACTTCTGACCAGATACGAAAAGACCTCCGTCATTCCGGGCAAGCGAAGCGCAGACCTGGAATCCATCGTAGAGCGCCGAGCCCTATGATGGATTCCGGATCGGCGCCGCTTACGCGGCTTGTCCGGAATGACGGAGGTATTTTCGTAAAACTGCTTCCGCCTAGTTCACGACGCTCAGCCTGCGGTCGAGCACCTTCAGGACGCGTGACAGCTCCGAGCCGCGCTTGAGAATCAGCCCCGTCGCAGCCACGACCGAATAGGCGCCTTGCCGGCGCGCCAGCGCCGGATCCTTGACGATTCGGTAGAGCGGCATCTCCGACGAGCGCCGGAACACCGAGAACTGCGCCTTGTCCTTCAGGAAATCGATGGCGTAGTCGCGCCATTCGCCGGCCGCGACCATGCGGCCATAGAGATTGAGCAATTCGCTGAGTTCGCGCCGATCGAAGGTGACGGTCGCTGGCCGGGCCGGCGACGGAAAATGGACGACCGCGCCGGCCGGTTGCGATTGCGGCGTTTCGCTTTCGCTCATGGCGCCTCCCTGAGCGGAGCCTCACGAAAAAGGACAGGGCGATGATGCGCCCGCCCTGCTGCGCTGGCAAGAGATCGCGCTCATCCGGGATCAAGCGCTGGGTAAGCATTCGTCGCAAATGCCGCATTTTCGCCGCGAACGCGTCAAGCGACTGCCAAGTTGCGCCGCTCAACTCCCCCCGTTGCCTCGACGGCCCGGTTTCGCTGAACGCCGGTTTGTCAGCCCCCCAGCCCCCCGGAGTTCCGGTGGAGCCGGGCCACCGAGTCGGGGCCAACTAGCGGCTGGCATTGCGCCGGCCGTTTTCTTTTTTGGGGGTGGCGCTGCTTCACAAGGCCGCGACGACTCGGAAAGCGGGCTATAGCATCGGACCGAAAAGTGGAATCCGCTTTCGGAAAAATCCGATGCGATAACAAGTAGATAGCTCACCATTATCGCGTCCGATAGGATGCTCAGCGATCTAGCGCGCCTGGGCGTGATATTCCGCATTGGGCCGCATATCGACGGCCGAGGCCATCCGGTTCGACATGTTGTAGAAGGACGCGACCGCGCCGATGTCCCAGATGTCGCGCTCGCCGAACCCGGCCTTGCGCAGGGCTTCACGATCCTCTTCGCCGATGCGATGCGGCGCTTCGGTCAGCTTCACGGCGAAGTCCAGCATCGCGCGATGCCGCACCGACAGCTCCGCCGCCCGGTAGTTCATCACTATCAACTCGCCGAGCACCGGATCGCCGGAGAGCTGGCGCACCGCAGCACCATGGGCGGTAAGGCAATAGTAGCAGCGATTCACGTTCGACACCGCAACCGCGATCATCTCGCGCTCCAGCTTCGACAGGCCGGAGGGTGCCAGCATCAGGTCGTTGTAGAGGGCGGCGAAGGCCGAGAGCTTGGCGTCGTCATGGGCGTAGGAGGTCAGCACATTCGGCACGAAGCCGAGCTTCTCCCGGCATTTCTCGAAATAGGCCTCATTCTCGGGCGAGAGCTTTTCCGGCTTCAGCTCTAGCGCCATCACCCGCGGCGGCGCATCCTGCCGCACCGGCTCTTCGCCTACCTTTGGTTTGTCATGCTTCGTCGCCATGGTGCGTCCTGTCAGATCCTGTGCGGCAATTTTGCCGCTTTTTCAGGCAAGGCAAAGTTGAAAGCCTGCGCAGCCTATGTCATCGCTGCTGCAAAACAACTGGGGTGAGACATGGGCAAACGGGTGACGAACGCGACCGCCGGAGCGATCGCAGCCATCGAAGCCGCGGCCACGGGCCTGAAGAGCGCGATGCCGGCCGAGTTCCCCCGCCTGCTCTACGGTCGCTCCGTCGCCGAGGATCTCGAAGCCCTGCCGCCGCAAATGCTGGCCCGCACCGCGGCCGCGGCCTACGAGCACCTGGCCCAGCCGCGCAAGCCCGAGACGATCAACCTGCGTTTCCGCGACGACGAGTTCGGCGAGGGCGACCGCAAGCGCCAGGTCACCATCCTGGAAGTCGTCAACGACAACAAACCATTCCTGCTCGATTCGACGCTCGCCGAGCTGCAGGATCAGGGTTATGAGCCGCGCCTCGTCGCCCACCCGATTCTGGCGGTGGCGCGCGACGCCAAGGGCAAGTTCGTTTCGCTTGCCGGGGAAGCCACCGGCCGTGCGCCGGAAGGCACGCGGCGCGAAAGCCTGCTGCACATCCATGTCCCGCGCATCGACACGCCCGCCGCCCGCGAGAAGCTGCGCGTCGGCCTGGAGCATGTCTATGCCGATGTCGCGCTGGCGGTCGACGACTGGGCCGCGATGCGGGGCCGTATCACCGAGGTGATCCAGGCCTATCGCGCCAACCCGCCGCCGCTGCCTGAGGACGAGATCGCCGAGGCGCTGCAGTTCCTCGAATGGATCGCCGGCGACAACTTTACCCTGCTCGGCATCCGCGCCTATCGCTTTCCCGGCGGCGACGTCGCGGCCGACCCGATCGAGGGCTCCGGCCTCGGCATCCTGCGCGACCCCTCCGTCAAGGTACTGCGCCGGGGCCGCGAGCTGGTGACCACCACGCCCGAGGTGCGCTCTTTCCTGGCCAAGCCCCAGGCGCTCATCATCACCAAGGCCAATGTCAAAAGCCTGGTCCACCGGCGCGTCCATCTCGACTATGTCGGCGTCAAGCTGTTCACGCCGGATGGCCGGCTCGACGGCGAGCTGCGCATCGTCGGCCTCCTGACCTCGAACGCCTATACCGGCTCGGCCCGCGCCATCCCCTATCTGCGGCTGAAGGTTGCGCGCGTCGCCAAGAACATCGGCTTCGATCCGGCGAGCTATTCCGGCCGCGCGCTGATGAATGTGCTCGACGCCTATCCGCGCGACGAACTCTTCCAGATCGACGTGACGACGCTGGAGCAGTTCGCGCTCGACATCCTGCAGCTCACCGAGCGCCCGCGCATCCGTGCGCTTGCCCGCGTCGACGAATTCGACCGTTTCGTCTCGATCCTCGCCTTCATCCCGAAGGACCGCTACGACACCACGGTGCGCCAGCGCGTCGGCGAATTCCTGGCCCGGATCTATAATGGCCGCGTCTCGGCCGCCTACCCGGCCTATCCGGAAGGCCCGCTCTCGCGCACCCACTACATCATCGGCCGCGACGAGGGCAAAACGCCGCGCATCGACCGCGCCACGCTCGAAGCCGGCATCAGCGCCATCGTCCGCACCTGGGGCGACGGCCTCAAGGACGTGCTCGACCAGGAGAAGGCCGGCCCCGCCGCCCGCGCGCTGGCCGAGCGCTATGCCGAAGCCTTTGGCGCCGCCTATCGCGAGCGCTTCTCGGCCGCCGACGCGCTGATCGACATCGAGATGCTCCAGCAGCTGACGCCGGAGCGTGGCCGCGCCGTCAATCTCTACCGGCGCGAGGGCGACGACGCCAAGCGCGCCAACCTCAAGGTCTTCTCGCGCGGCGCGCCGATCTCGCTCTCGGCTCGCGTGCCGGTGCTCGAGAACATGGGCTTCCGCGTCGTCAACGAGCGGACCTACAACGTCATGCCGCAGGGCAATGGCGAGAACACCCGCGTCTGGCTGCACGACATGACGCTGGAGCGCGCCGACGACGGTGAGATCGACATCGAGCATCTCGATCCGACGATCGAAGCCGCCCTGATGGCGCAGTTCCGCGGATTGGCCGAATCCGACCGCTTCGACCAGCTCGTCCTCGCCGCCGGGCTCGCCTGGCGCGAGGCCGCGCTGCTGCGCGCCTTCGGCCGCTATCTCCGGCAGGCCGGCGCGCCCTATGCGCAGGGCTATATCGCCGATGCGCTGACCCGCCATCCCGACATCGCCTCGGGCCTGATCACCTATTTCAACACCAAATTCGATCCGCGCGTCCCGGCTGGCGAGCGCGAGCAGCGCATGGCCCAGAAGCGCGCCGAGATCGAGGAGGCGCTCGACGCCGTCACCAGCCTCGACGAGGACCGCATCCTGCGTCGTCTGATCAATCTGGTCGACGCCGCACTGCGCACCAACTTCTTCCAGACCGGCCCGGACGGCCACCCACGCCAGACCATCACCTTCAAGTTCGACTGCGCCAAGGTCGACGGGCTGCCGCTGCCGCGCCCGCTCTACGAGATCTTCGTCTATTCGCCGCGCGTCGAGGGCGTTCATATGCGCTTCGGCAAGGTCGCGCGCGGCGGCCTGCGCTGGTCGGACCGGCCGCAGGACTTCCGCACCGAGGTGCTCGGCCTCGTCAAGGCGCAGCAGGTCAAGAACGCGGTTATCGTGCCGGTCGGCGCCAAGGGCGGCTTCGTCCCGAAGCAGCTGCCGCCGGCCTCCGACCGCGCCGCCTGGCTGGCCGAGGGCACCGAGAGCTACCGCATCTTCATCCGCAATCTGCTCGAGCTCACCGACAATCTCGACGGCGAGACGATCGTCCCGCCACCGGACACAGTGCGCCATGACGGCGACGACCCCTATCTCGTCGTCGCCGCCGATAAGGGCACCGCGACCTTCTCAGACACCGCCAATGCGATCTCGCTGGAGAAGCATCACTGGCTCGGCGACGCCTTCGCCTCCGGCGGCTCGCAGGGCTACGACCACAAGGGTATGGGCATCACCGCCCGCGGCGGCTGGGAAGCGGTGAAGCGCCACTTCCGCGAGGTCGACATCGACATCCAGACGACGCCCTTCACCGTCGCCGGCGTCGGCGACATGTCGGGCGACGTCTTCGGCAACGGCATGCTGCTCTCCCCGGCGATCAAGCTCGTCGCAGCCTTCGACCACCGCGACATCTTCCTCGATCCCGATCCGGACCCGACAACATCGCTGGCGGAGCGCCAGCGCCTCTTCGCCCTGCCGCGCTCCTCCTGGCAGGATTACGACAAGAAGCTGATCTCGAAGGGCGGCGGCATCTTTTCGCGCCAGGCCAAGAGCATCCCGCTTTCCGCCGAGGTTCGCGCCCTGCTCGACCTCGACAAGGCCGAGGTCTCGCCGCCGGAATTGATGACGGCGATCCTGAAGGCGCGCGTCGATCTGCTCTGGTTCGGCGGCATCGGCACCTATATCCGCGCCACCGACGAGACCGACGCCCAGGTCGGCGATCGCGCCAACGACGCGATCCGCATCAGCGGCAACGATCTCAGGGCGCGGGTCATCGGCGAGGGCGCCAATCTCGGCGTGACCCAGCGCGGCCGCATCGAGGCCGCGCGCAAGGGCGTCAAGCTCAACACCGACGCGATCGACAACTCCGCCGGCGTCAACACCTCCGACGTTGAGGTCAACATCAAGATCGCGCTCGCCGGCCCGGTGAAGGACGGGCGCCTCAAGGAGGACAAGCGCAACGCCCTGCTCGCCACGATGACCGACGAGGTGGGTGATCTCGTCCTGCGCAACAACTATCTGCAGACGCTCGCGCTCTCGCTCACCGAGGCGCAAGGCGCTGCGGCGACGCCCGGCCTGCGCTTCCTGATGCAGACGCTGGAGCAGGACGGCCGTCTCGATCGCTCGGTCGAGTATCTGCCGAGCGATGCCCAGCTGGCCGAACGCGAGAAGCGCAGCGAAGGCCTGACCCGGCCGGAGCTCGCCGTGCTGCTGGCCTATGCCAAGCTCTCGCTGCACGACGCACTGCTCGAATCCTCGGTGCCGGACGACCCCTACCTCGCCAGCGAACTCGTCCGCTATTTCCCGAAGGCCCTGCGAGACGCCTATCCGGACGCCATCGCCAGCCACAAGCTGCGGCGCGAGATCGTGGCGACGCAGCTCGCCAACGCGATCGTCAACCGCGGCGGCCCGGCCTTGGTGCCGGTTCTGGCGGCGCTGACCCGCTCGGACGCGCCGGCTATCGCCGCCGCCTATGCCATCGCCCGCGATTCCTTCGACCTGATCGCGCTCAACGGCGAGATCGACGCGCTCGATGCCAAGATCCCCGGCAAGACCCAGCTTGGCCTCTATGGCGCCGCCCAGGAACTCGTCACCAACCGGATGGGCTGGTTCCTGCGCCGCGGGGTCGCCAAGCCCGGTACGATCGAGCAGACCATCGCCCACTACGCCAAGGGCGTGAAGGAATTGTCGGCCGAACTCGGCAGCTTGCTGCCCGAGGCCGCATCGCAGGCGCGTCTCGCCCGCATCGCGGTGCTGACCTCGGAAGGCGTGCCGGAGGCGCTCGCCACGCGAGTCGCCAGCCTGCCGGCATTGGCCGAGGCGACCGACATCGTCGACATCGCCGAGCGCAGCAAGCGCAAGATCGGCGATGTCGCCCGCATCCACTTCGGTATCGATGCGCTGTTCGGCCTGTCGAATCTGAAGGCTGCGGCGGCAGCGGTGCCGGCAACCGACGACTATGAGCGCCTTGCCCGCGAGCGCGCGCTCGAAACCCTCGACGACGCCCATTCCAACCTGACCCAGGAGGCCTCGGCCTCCGGCAAGGGCGAAGGCACCTTGGAAAGCTGGCTCTTGGAGCGTGGCGAGGAGGCGGAACGGACCCGCTCCACGGTCAACGCCATCGCGAGCTCCGGCCTCACCCTGCCGAAGCTGATGGTGGCCGCCGGCATGCTGGCCGACCTGCCGCGCAAGCGCGGCTGAACGGGACGAACCGAATGACCGAAACCGATCACAGCACCCGCATCGACCCTAAGCTGCTCGAAATCCTGGTCTGCCCGCTGACCAAGGCGACGCTTGAATACGATGCGGCGAAGCAGGAGCTGATCAGCCGGGCCGCGAAGCTGGCCTATCCGATCCGCGACGGCATCCCGATCATGCTGCCGGAAGAAGCCCGGCCGCTGGAGGATTGAGGCCGTTTGGCTCGGCCCGGCCCTTGTGTTAGGATGTACACACATCAACACAAAGGTCGGGACGATGGCTGCGACGGAAACCATGACCATCCGGGTTTCGGCTGAAACGAAGCGCAAGCTCGAGCGCATCGCGGCGGGCACCCGGCGCTCCAAGTCCTTTCTCGCAGGCGAAGCGGTTTCGGCTTATGTCGACCGCGAGCTTCAGATCATTGAGGGAATCAAGCGCGGCCTGGTCGATGTCGAGGCCGGGCGGGTCGTGCCGCATGACGAGGTCATGACCGACGCTCGCCGCATCATCGCGGATGCGAGGCGCGGGAAAGCCGGCGGGGAATGAAGCCGGTCATCTGGTCTGATGACGCCCGGCGCGATTACCTCGACATCCTCGGATACATTGCCCAGGACAACCCGGATGCGGCCGAGCGGATCGTCGACGCCATCGAGCAGACCGGAAACGGGCTCGGTGAATTCGCGACCGGGCGACCCGGCCGCGTGAGCGGTACTTACGAGAAGCTGGTTCCCCGTCTGCCCTTTATCCTCGCCTATACCATCGCATTCCAAGGTGGACACGAGGTCGTCGCGATTCTGCGCGTCATCCACACGGCGCGTGATTGGCGCGAAGAGGATTGGCCCGCTTAAAGCAACCTCTACAGCGCCTCGCCGCGCAGCAGCCGCGGCGGCGCTCCGGCCACACCGGCCGCCTCGCGGATAAAGAAGCGCTTCAACCCCGGCAGCCGATCCACGACCCCCAGTCCGAAGTCGCGCGCCAGCCTGATCGGCGTCGCGTCGTTCGAGAACAGCCGGTTCAGCCCGTCCGTGACCGCGCCCATCGCCACCGTGTCGAAGCGTCGCGCCTTCTCGTAGTCCTCCAGCACGTCGAGCGAGCCGGGATCGAGCCCGAGCCGGGCCGCATCGACGATAGCCTCGGCCAGCGCCGCGACATCCTTGAGCCCGAGATTGAGACCCTGCCCGGCGATGGGGTGGATCAGATGCGCGGCATCGCCGAGCAAGGCGAATCGCTCGCCAACGAAACGCCGGGCGACGCCGAAGCCGAGCCGGTGCGCGCTCACCGCGCTTTCCAGCGCGATCTCGCCGAGTTCGAGCCCGAAGCGCGTCTCGATCTCGGCCAGCAGATCCGCGGCATCGAGCGAGAGCAGAGCCGGGACGTTCTCGGTCCTCTCGGTCCAGACGATCGACGAACGGTGGCCGAAGCGGCCGCCATCGGCCAATGGCAGGATGGCGAAGGGCCCGGAGGGCAGGAAATGCTCGACAGCCCGGCCGTGATGCGGGCGCTCATGCCCGATCGTGGCAACGATGCCGGACTGGCCATAGCCCCAGCCGACCCAGCCGATGCCAGCCTGCTCGCGCAGCTTCGAGCGTGCGCCATCGGCGGCAACCAGCAGCGTCGCTTGCACGCGCGAGCTATCGCCGAGGACGACCTCGACAGCCGCTTCTTCCGCCGTGAAACGGCGCACGCCGGTCGCGCGCAGCTCGACGCCCTCTCGCTCGCAGGCCGCCTTGAGTTCTGCGACCAGCGCGCCATTTTCGACCATGTGCGCAAAGGGCTGGCCGGGCTCGACCTCGCCGTCGAAGGTCAGGAAGACCGGGCGCACCACGTCATTTGTCCGGCTGTCCGAGACGATCATCTCCGTCATCGCCTGCGCCGAGCCCGCAACGGCGTCCCAGACGCCCAGCGTCTCCAGCATCGAACGGGCGCCGGCCGCCACCGCATAGGCGCGGTTGTCCGCACGCGGCGGCGCGGCGAGCGTCGGATCGGCCAGGGTGATCGCGAAGGCTCTGCCGAGCGCCTGCTTCAGTGCCAGCGCCAGGGTCAGCCCCGCGATCCCGCCGCCCGCGATGACGATGCGCGCGCCCGAATCCCGTTCGATGGCCATGCTGCTGCTCCTCTGGCGTCTTGACGGCACGGGACGCCTCGGTGCTGATGCGAGACGAACCGGCTGTTCCTGTGCGGGCGGCCGGCCGCTTCGTCAACCTGACCGCGATACCCGCCGCCATGTCCCAGATCAGCGCCTCCCTGACGGCGATCCTCGACCTCGAGCCACTCGAGCGCAACCTGTTCCGCGGTCGCAGTCCCAAGTCGACCTGGCCACGCGTCTTCGGCGGACAAGTGATCGCGCAGTCGCTCTATGCCGCCTGCAAGACGGTCGAGGACCGGCAGCCGCATTCGCTGCATGCCTATTTCCTGCTGCCCGGCGACCCTGAGATTCCGATCGTCTATGAGGTCGACCGGCTGCGGGATGGCCGTTCCTTCACGACACGGCGCGTGCTCGCCATCCAGAAGGGCGAGGCGATCTTCGCCATGTCCGCTTCCTTCCAGGTCGACGAGCCCGGCTTCGAGCACCAGATGCCGATGCCAAAAGTGCCGATGCCGGATGAGCTGCCTGATCGGGAGGAGATGGCGAAGAGCGTGCTGCCGCACATGCCGGACGCGGTGCAGGCCTATTATCAGCGCAAGCGGCCGATCGAGATCCGCCCCGTCGAGCTGGAGCGCTATCGCACCGGCGGCAAGATGGAGCCGAAATTCAACGTCTGGATCCGAGCCATGGAAACCCTCCCGGATGAACCGGCCTTCCATCAGAGCGTGCTGGCCTACGCCTCCGACCTGATGCTGCTCGATTCCAGCCTGATCGCGCACGGCACCACCGTCTTCGACCAGAAGATCCAGGGCGCCAGCCTCGATCACGCCCTGTGGTTTCATCGTCCGTTCCGGGCAGACGAGTGGCTTCTCTACTCGCAGGACAGCCCCTCGACCTCCGGCGCCCGCGGCTTCTCGCGCGGCCTCGTCTTCGACCGACAGGGCAGGCTCGTTGCCTCGGTTGCGCAGGAGGGGCTCATCCGTCCTCGGCCAGATCTGCGTTGACGCTATTTTGAGCGGTTGCCTCTCGCACGAGCTAATGCCTATTTATTAGGCTATCCTGCTGATCTCCTCACCGGTTTGTCGGTTTTTGCCCCCTGGATGCGCCCTCGCCGCTCCGGAAGCGGGTTGGCACGTCCCTTGAATTGCATGTTGCGACGCACTGCGCACGGCAGGGCGCGCGAGGTGCAACGAGATCGCCGGGGCTGACGACCGGGCGGCGCAGACGGGGAAACCCAGCCATGAAAATCGTGATGGCGATCATCAAGCCGTTCAAGCTGGAGGAGGTGCGCGACGGGCTCACCGCCGTCGGCGTCCACGGCCTGACGGTGACCGAGGTCAAGGGCTACGGCCGCCAGAAGGGTCATACGGAAATCTACCGCGGCGCCGAATATGCCGTGAGCTTCCTGCCGAAGATCAAGATCGAGGTTGCGGTCTCCGACGACCTCGTCCCGCAGGTGATCGAGGCGATCACCGCCGCGGCCCGCACCGGCCAGATCGGTGACGGCAAGATCTTCGTCTCATCGATCGAGAAGGCCGTGCGCATCCGCACCGGCGAGACCGACGCCGACGCCCTCTGAGCCCCGCCCCTTCAGGAGTTTTAGACGATGAATTTCAGGACTTCCCTGCGGGCCGGATTGATCGGCCTGTCTCTGGCGGCGCTTTCGGCCGGCGTCGCGCTGGCCCAGGCACCCGCCGCCGCACCGCCCGTTCCCAACAAGGGCGACGTCGCCTTCATGAT
Source organism: Bosea sp. F3-2 (assembly GCF_008253865.1). Classification (NCBI taxonomy): domain Bacteria; kingdom Pseudomonadati; phylum Pseudomonadota; class Alphaproteobacteria; order Hyphomicrobiales; family Alloboseaceae; genus Allobosea; species Allobosea sp. F3-2. The sequence goes on along the minus strand of NZ_CP042331.1, from coordinate 4,302,983 downwards.
GAGCTCGACGGTCCTCGTCCTGCTCATGACCATCCCGGGCCTCGCCCTCTTCTATGGCGGCCTCGTCCGTTCCAAGAACATGCTCTCGGTGCTGACCCAGGTCTTCGCCATCGTCAGCGTCGTCTGCATCCTCTGGGTGGCCTATGGCTATTCGCTCGCCTTCACCAATGGCGGCGGGCTGAACGACTTCGTCGGCGGCTTCTCGAAGGCCTTCCTCAGGGGCGTCGACGCGACGACCGTGGCCGGCACCTTCTCGAACGGGGTCTACATCCCCGAATTCGTCTATGTCTGCTTCCAGATGACCTTCGCCTGCATCACACCGGCGCTGATCGTCGGCGCCTTCGCCGAGCGCATGAAATTCTCGGCGCTGCTGCTGTTCACCGTGCTCTGGGTCACCTTCATCTATTTCCCGATGGCCCACATGGTCTGGTACTGGGGCGGGCCTGACGCGGTCGGCAACGCCGCCAAGGCGCTCGCCGAGGCCGGCGCGGATGGCAAGGCTGCGGCGCAGTCCGCGCTCGACGCGGTCAATGCCGATGCCGGCATGCTCTTCAAGTGGGGGGCGCTCGACTTCGCCGGCGGCACTGTGGTCCACATCAACGCGGGTATCGCGGGCCTCGTCGGCTGCGTGCTGATGGGCAAGCGCATCGGCTTCGGCAAGGAACTGATGGCGCCGCATTCGCTGACCATGACCCTGATCGGCGCCGCGCTGCTCTGGGTTGGCTGGTTCGGCTTCAACGCCGGCTCGAACCTTGAGGCGAACGGCACCGCCGCGCTCGCCATGATCAACACCTTCGTCGCCACGGCAGCCGCCGCGCTGGGCTGGCTGTTCGTCGAATGGGCGGTCAAGGGCAAGCCCTCGATGCTCGGCATGGTCTCGGGCGCGGTCGCCGGCCTCGTTGCCGTCACCCCGGCCGCCGGCTTCGCCGGTCCGATGGGCTCGATCGTCCTCGGACTCGTCGTCGGTGTCGTCTGCTTCGTCTTCTGCACGACGGTGAAGAACGCGCTCGGCTACGACGACTCGCTCGACGTCTTCGGCATCCACTGCATCGGCGGCATCATCGGCGCGATCGCGACCGGCATCCTGGTCAACACCGCTCTCGGCGGCGCCGGCATCCCGGACTATTCGAGCAAGCCCGGCGAGCTCGCCGTCGGTGCCTACGAGTTCGGCCCCGCCGTGATGTCCCAGATCAAGGCGGTGCTGTTCACGCTGGTGTTCAGCGGCGTCGGCTCGGCGATCCTCTACAAGATCGTCGACGTGATCGTCGGTCTGCGGGTCACCTCCGACCAGGAGCGCGAGGGCCTCGACATCGCCGAGCACGGCGAGCGCGCCTACAGCATGTGATCCCTCACAGGTTTCACGTGAATCCCGGACCCCGGCGGGCGACCGCCGGGGTCTTTTCTTGCCATCGGCAGCTCGGCACGGTCCGGGTCCGCAACCTGCCGACAACCGACGGCAGGAGGCGGTGGATAGCTTTCAAGGTTAAGCGGGTCTTAACCTCGCCTTCCTAACCTCTCGCTGATGGCCGGAATGATGCGGCCCGACAGTCCGGACACGACCTGAAGCCGCATGCGCACCATTCGCCGCTCCCAATCGCTCATGGACCGCCTGCCCGATCCGGTGCGGGAGTTCCTGTCGCGCCGCGCCTCGGAGCTGACCGGGCTCGGCGTGCTGGCCCTGATGGTCGCTGTCGCGGTCGCGCTGGCGAGCTGGTCGGTCGATGACCCCAGCCTGAACAACGCGACCAGCGGTGCCGTCCGCAACTGGCTCGGGCGCCCCGGCGCCATGATCGCCGATCTCTTGATGCAGCTCATCGGCCTCGGCGTCATCGCCCTGCTGTTCCCGCCGATGATCTGGGCGCTGCGGTTGGTCCGCTTCCACCTCTTCGATCGCGGCGCGCTGAAGCTCGGCCTCTGGGTCGTCGGCATCGCCGCGACCGCCGCCGTCGCCAGCGCCTTGCCGGCGACCCCGCGCTGGCCGCTCCCGACCGGCATGGGCGGCGTCATCGGTGACGGCCTGCTCTTCGGCACGCGCAATATCGCCGGCATCGCCGGCAGCGCTGTCGGCAGCCTCGTCGGCTTCCTCTATGCCGGCATCGCCATTCTCGCTGTCACCGCTGCCGCCGGCTTCGGCTTCGTTACCGACGACGATCCCGCGCTCGATGGCGACGAGGCGGAGGACAGCTGGTCGGATGGCGAGGAACGTCGCGACGACGAGCCCGGCATCACCGTCATTCTGATCGGCTGGCTGGCCCATGGCGCCATGGCGCTGCGCGCCGCCATCCTGCGCCGCCTGCCGCAGCCGCCCCAGCCCGCCGTCGATACCGGCATTCTCCCGGCCGACACCAACGGACGCGTCCGGCGCGAGCCGCAATTCGGCGAGGCGCCTGCTGGCCGCCGCAACCTTCCCGATTTCGATCCCGAGCCGCTTCCGGGTGCCCGTCCCGCTATTGCAAAGGGCCGGGCTCCGGATGACATCGACGCGCCCTTCGATCTCGACGACGAGCCGCAGGATCTGCGTGACCTCAACGCGCCGCGCGTAGCCATGCCACGCTCCGCACCGAAGCCCGGCAAGCGCATGCAGCGCGAAGCACAGCCCTCGCTCCTCGATCGGGAGGGGTTCGAGCTGCCGCCGCTGACCTATCTGGCAGAGCCGAAGAAGGTCGCGGCCAGCGCCGTCTCGACCGATGCGCTGGAGCAAAACGCGACGCTGCTCGAAGGCGTGCTCGAGGATTTCGGCGTGCGCGGCGAGATCACGCAGGTTCGCCCCGGCCCGGTTGTGACGCTGTACGAGCTTGAGCCTGCCCCGGGCACCAAAAGCTCTCGCGTGATTTCTCTTGCCGACGACATCGCGCGTTCGATGAGCGCGGTCTCGGCCCGTGTGGCGGTGGTGCAGGGCAAGAACGCCATCGGCATCGAACTGCCCAACAGCAAGCGCGAGACCGTCTTCCTGCGCGAATTGCTCGCCAGCCAGGATTTCGAGGCGACCAAGCACAAGCTGGCTTTGTGCCTCGGCAAGACCATCGGCGGCGAGCCGGTGATCGCCGATCTCGCCCGCATGCCGCATCTGCTCGTCGCCGGCACCACCGGCTCGGGCAAGTCGGTCGCCATCAACACCATGATCCTGTCGATCCTCTACCGGCTGAAACCGGAGGAATGCCGCCTGATCATGGTCGACCCCAAGATGCTCGAGCTCTCGGTCTATGACGGCATCCCGCATCTGCTCACCCCCGTCGTCACCGACCCGAAGAAGGCGGTCGTCGCCCTGAAATGGGCGGTGCGCGAGATGGAGGAGCGCTACAAGAAGATGTCGAAGCTCTCGGTGCGCAACATCGACGGCTTCAACGCCCGGGTCGGCGAGGCCAAGGCCGCCGGCGAGATCATCACCCGCACGGTCCAGACCGGCTTCGACAAGCATTCCGGCGAGGCGATCTATGAGGAGGAGGTCATGGACCTCGAGCCTCTGCCCTATATCGTCGTCATCGTCGACGAGATGGCCGACCTGATGATGGTCGCCGGCAAGGAGATCGAGGGCACGATCCAGCGCCTCGCCCAGATGGCCCGCGCCGCCGGCATCCATGTCGTCCTGGCGACGCAGCGCCCGTCGGTCGACGTTATCACCGGCACGATCAAAGCGAATTTCCCGACCCGGATCTCCTTCCAGGTCACCAGCAAGATCGATAGTCGCACGATCCTCGGCGAGATGGGCGCCGAGCAATTGCTCGGCCAGGGCGACATGCTCTACATGGCCGGCGGCGGGCGCATCACCCGCGTGCACGGCCCCTTCGTCTCGGATGCCGAGGTCGAGAAGGTCGTGGCGCATCTCAAGACGCAGGGCCGGCCGCAGTACCTCGACGCCGTCACCTCCGAGGAGGAGGAAGCCGGCGAGGACGAGGACGGCGCCGTGTTCGATCGCACGGGCATGGGTTCGGCCGAGAGCGACGACCCCTATGAGCAGGCCGTCGCCGTCGTCCTGCGCGACAAGAAGGCCTCGACCTCCTACATCCAGCGCCGCCTCCAGATCGGCTACAACCGCGCCGCCTCGATCATGGAGCGCATGGAGAACGAGGGCATCGTCGGACCCGCCAACCACGCAGGCAAGCGCGAGATCCTGGTGGAAACCCAGAATCAGCACGACGAATAGGGCGGATGGCCGCCTGGACCTTGCGATTGCCCGGAACGGTCCTCAAATTGCCATCAGGACAGTGCAACCTTTGCGGCATCGACGGGTTGGCTCCCTGTAGGCGGCGAAGGCGGCCGATCGAGTCCGCGGCGCCGGCCGAGACCAGAAGCGCCGTGACGGCACAGGGAGTGAGGCAGACTTGCTCATGAGATGGAACCCGGCGTTGCGGGCTTCGGCAGTGGCTTTGATGGCGCTCGGTTGCAGCACCGCGGCGGAGTCGCTCATGGCCCAGCCGATGCAGTTGCAACCGCCAGCGGCCGCAACCAAGCCCGTCGTGGCCAAGCCGCGCCCGATTCCGCTGCCGCCCATCCGCCCCGCAGGTCTCGGCCTGCCCCGTACCGCCGCGGCGGAAGCGCCGGCGGCCGAGCCGGCTGCGGCGGCTGCTCCGGCAACAACCGCCGCGCCGTCGGCGCAGACTCCCCGCCCCACCGCCCCCGCCAAGGCCCGCACCGGCGTGCCGGCGACGCAGGAGGAGGCGATCGAGCGGCTCAACGCCTATCTCAACAGCTTCAGCTCGCTGCAGGGCAATTTCATCCAGTTCGCCGCTAATGGCCGGCGGCTCGAAGGGCGCGTCTATATCCAGCGTCCGGGCAAGATGCGCTTCGAATACGAGCCGCCCGTCACCACCGAGGTCATCGCCGACGGCACCTCGGTCGCCGTGCGCGACAAGCGCCTGGCGACGCAGGACATCTACTCGATCGGCCAGACGCCGCTGAAATTCCTGGTGCGCGAGCGCATGGACCTCGCGCGCGAGGGCACCCTCACCGGTGCCAGCATCGACGGTGATATCCTCTCCGTGCGAATTGAGGACCGCTCCACGCTGGGCGGCACCTCGAAGATCACGCTGAAGTTCGACCTTGTCGCCAATGAGCTGAGACAATGGATCGTGGTCGATCCGCAGGGCTACGAGACCTCGGTCGCACTCTACAATCTCGACACCCAGCGCCGCCCCGATCCGAAGAAATTCGTGATCGATTACCAACGCACGCTCTGATAGCGCGGCCCTTTCAACGGGCTGGCTGAGGGACATCGCGTCGGGGCTTGCCTTTTGCGCCCCGACGACCCAGTTTCCGGCCTCCTTCCCGCCGGAATTCTCGCGTGCAACTCACCGTCACCAGTTGGAACATCAACTCCGTCCGCTTGCGCATCGGCATGGTCGGCGAGTTCCTGAACACCTACGCCCCCGACGTTCTCTGCCTGCAGGAGACCAAGACGCCGGACGAACAGTTTCCGGCCAAGGCCTTCCATCAGCTCGGCTACGTCCATCAGGCCTTCATCGGCCAGAAGGGCTACAACGGCGTCGCCATCGTCTCGAAGCTGCCCTTCAGCAAGAAGGAGGCGATGTCGATGTGCGGCCGCAACGACGCCCGGCACATGACCGTGACGCTCGACAAAGCGGCCGGCGCCGCCGCCGGCATCGCTATCCATAACTTCTACATCCCGGCCGGTGGCGACATTCCCGACCCCGCGAAGAACGAGAAATTCGCCCACAAGCTTGCCTTCCTCGACGAGCTCGGCGCCTGGGGCGTGACGAAGAAACCGACCGACCGGCCCGCGATCCTCCTCGGCGACCTCAACATCGCCCCCCTCGAGCACGACGTCTGGAGCCACAAGCAGCTTCTCGACGTGGTCAGCCACACACCGATCGAGACGACGACGCTGGAGCGGCTGCGCAGCGAGATCGGCTGGACCGACGCGGCTCGCGCGCTGCGCCCCGAGCCCGAGAAGCTCTATTCCTGGTGGAGCTACCGCGCGCAGGACTGGGAAGCATCGAACAGGGGCCGCCGACTCGACCATATCTGGCTCTCGGACGCGCTGAAGCCGACGCTGCGCGACCTCGCCTTCCTGCGCGAAGCGCGCGGCTGGGAGCGTCCCTCCGACCATGTCCCGGTGACGGTGACGCTGGAACTCTGACAAGCTCTTCGGGCCCCCGGCGCCTGAGCGGGCAGCGTTCCGGCCATGCCGGGCGGTCCTAACGGGCCGCCGTTGCATCGTGATATAGCCGCGGCAGTTTTCATCGCCGTGGCCGAAGCCGTTGCAACCCTCCACCTCCCTTTCTCTGCGCGATGCGCTCCTCACCCTCGCGGTGATGGTGGTCTGGGGCACCAATTTCGTCGTCATCCGCGTCGGCGTCGACCATTTCCCGCCATTGCTCTTCGCCTGCCTGCGCTTCACTTTCGCGCTGCTGCCGGCCGTCTTCTTCCTCAAACGGCCGCCCGTTCCCTGGAGCAAACTCGCCGCCTACGGCTTCTTGATCGGTGCCGGCCAGTTCGGCCTACTGTTCATCGCGATCAAGGGCTTCATCACCCCGGGCCTCGCTTCGCTGGTGATACAGTCGCAGTCCTTTTTCACGATTCTCCTTGCCGCCGCGATCACGCGTGAGCGCGTCCAGCCCTTCCAGATCGCCGGCCTACTGCTGGCCGCCGTCGGGATCGGTGTCATTCTCTGGCATACCGACGGCACCACGACGCCCCTCGGGATCGCCCTCATCCTCGCTGCGGCACTGTGCTGGGCCGGCGGCAACATCGTGGCGCGCAGCACTCCTGGCGTCGACATGCTGGCCTATGTCGTCTGGACCAGCCTCTTCGCCGTGCCGCCCCTCTTCATCATGTCCTGGCTCATCGAGGGTTGGCCGGCGATTCGCGACGGCCTGACCGGGGCCCCGCTCGCCGCCTGGGCAGCCGCACTCTGGCAGGCCATCGGCAACGTCATGTTCGGCTTTGCCGTCTGGGGCTGGCTGCTCTCGCGCTATGCCGCGGCGACCATCGCGCCAACAGCACTGCTGGTCCCGGTCTTCGGCATGGGTGCCGCCGCCATCTGGCTGGGCGAGCCCTTGCCGGGCTGGAAATTCCTTGCCGCCGGTCTGGTGCTGTCCGGCCTGTGCATCAACATCCTCTGGCCGCGATTCGCGGCGATCCGCGCCGCCAGGCATCCGCCTTCATCCTGAGGACGCGCAGCGTCCCTACTTGCGGTCGATCGCGGCGAGCGCCTCTTGTACGGCCGAGAGCTCACCGACGAAGCCCCGCAGCCTGTCGCCGATCGCCGAGGCGATCGCCTCAGCCGAATCCGGCGATTCGCCGAGCACGCGCCGCATCACGCTGCGCGGCAGCCGCATGACCTGCGTCGGCTCGCGCGCGATGGCGGTGACCTGCCGCGGCAGCGAGGTGAAGAGAGCAAGCTCGCCGATCATGGCGCCGGGGCCGATGATCTCTTGCGCCGGCTGGCCGTCACCCTGCGTCGTGACCGCGATCGCGCCCGACACCACCAGAACCGCCCCGTCCGAAGGCTCGCCGGCGCGGAACAGCACGTCACCGGCGCGCAGGATGCGGCTTTCCGCCGCGAAGGCGAGCAATCGCAGCGCATCGCGCTCCATCAGGCTCAGCAGCGGCTGCCGAGCCAACAGTGCCATATCGTCGTCGAGTGCCATCCGTCAGGGATTCAGCCGATAGCCGCCGGCATCGGTAACGAGCAGGCGGGCATTGCCGGGATCCGGCTCGATCTTCTGGCGCAGTCGGTAGATATGCGTCTCGAGCGTGTGGGTCGTGACCTGGCTGTTGTAGCCCCAGACCTCCTGCAGCAGCACCTCGCGCGCGATCGGCTTGCGGCCGGCGCGGTAGAGGAAGCGCAGGATCGCGGTCTCCTTCTCGGTGAGCTTGGTCTTCGAGCCCTTTTCGCTGACGAGCAGCTTCGATCCGGGGTGAAAGGTGTAGGGGCCGACCTGAAAAATCGCGTCCTCGCTCGCCTCGTATTGCCTTAAGTGCGCGCGGATGCGCGCCAGCAGGACGGCGAACTTGAACGGCTTCACCACATAGTCGTTGGCGCCGGCCTCGAGCCCCAGCACCGTGTCGGCGTCCGAGCCCTGGGCCGTCAGCATCACGACCGGGCTCTTGAAGCCGTTCTTGCGCATCACCTTGACCGCCTCGCGCCCGTCCATGTCGGGCAGGCCGACATCCATGACGACGAGGTCGACCCGCTCCCCTTGGACGGCCTTCACGGCAGCCGCAGCGTTGCCGGCCGTCGACAGCCTGAACTCCTCGTAGAGAGCCAGCTGCTCAGCCAAGGCATCGCGCAGGGTCTGGTCGTCATCGACCAGGAGAATATGATGGACGACGGACATAGGGCGGTTCGCTCGGACGCAATCGTTACGGCAACATGAGCCCGCTGAGTCGTCATCGCAAGTCAGGCAGCCAGGAATCCCCTTGAGAAACCGCCCTTCCTTCCCCGCCGACCCGCGCAAACTATCCTCGCTGCGGGTCTTCGCCTCCGTCCATGACCGCCGCAAGGGCTTCCTGATCGCCGGCTCGGCGGTGTTCCCCTGTGCCCTCGGCCGCTCCGGCATCCGCACCGATAAGCGCGAGGGCGATGGCGGCACACCCCGTACCAGCCTACCGCTGCGCAGCGTGTTCTACCGCGCCGACCGCCTCGCCCGGCCGCGCACCCAGCTGCCGCTGAAGCGGATCGGGCCACGCGACGCCTGGTGCGACGATATGAAGGACCGCCGCTACAATCGCCTGATCGACCGCCCGCCTGGAGAGGCCGAGGAGCGCCTGCAGCGCGAGGACCATCTCTACGACGTCATCGTCGAGCTCGGCTGGAATGATCGGCCGGTGATTCGCGGGCGCGGTAGCGCGATCTTCTGGCATCTCGCCCGCCCGGGCTTCACGCCCACCGCCGGCTGCGTCGCGGTCGAGGGGCATGTCTTCGCCAAGGTGCTGCCGCGGCTGGCGAAGCGCTGCGTCATACAGGTCCGGTGATCTCTGCCCGTCATTCTCGGGCGACCGCAGGGCGATCCGAGAATGACGGGCCGGAAGAGGCGCTGGAGCCTCCGCGTCGCGAGATAGTCGGGTCAAGCCCGACTATGACGGCAAGCTCTTACCCCCGCGCCCCAAAGATCGCGCTGCCGACGCGCACATAGGTTGCGCCAAGCTGGATCGCCGCCTCGTAATCGGCGCTCATGCCCATCGACAGGCCCTTGAGCCCGTTGCGGGCGGCGATCTTGGCGAGCAGGCCGAAATGCGGCGAGGGCGGCTCCTCCGCTGGGGGGATGCACATCAGCCCCTCGATCGCGAGACCGTGAACGTCGCGGCAGCGGGTAATGAACGCGTCGGTATCGGCGGGCAGGACGCCGCCCTTTTGCGGCTCCTCGCCGGTATTGACCTGCACGAACAGCCGCGGTGCCTTGCCGGCCCGCGCGATCTCGCGCGCCAGCTCCTTCGCCAGGCTTTCCCGATCGAGCGACTGGATGACGTCGAACAGCTCCACCGCCTCGCGCGCCTTATTCGACTGCAGCGGACCGATCATGTGCAGTTCGGCATCGGGAAAGCGTTCTTTCAGCGCGGGCCACTTCGCCTTGGCCTCCTGGACATAATTCTCGCCGAAGATGCGCTGCCCAGCCTCCAGCGCTTCCATGATCTGCTCGGCCGGCTTGGTCTTGGAGACGGCGACCAGCGAGACCGAACCCGGCCTGCGCCCGAAATCGCGTTCGGCGCGGCCGATCGCCGCCCGGATTTCAGCCAAACGCGTAACCGTATCGCTCATCTGCCAGCCTCTCATGCCCTGCGCGCCGTTGACCGCGTGCGCGCAATGGTGTCCTAGAGCAGGTTGCAAGATTCCGACATCCGGTTTTTGCATTCAGCCCCTGCGCCGGCCTGCCTCCGGGAGCCGGCAAACCGCCAAGAATTGCCCGCTGACATGGCCGTCGAACGTTACAATCCGAAAGAGTCCGAGCCGAAATGGCGCACCGTCTGGGAAGAGCGCAAGCTTTTCGAGACGAAGAACGACGATACGCGGCCGAGCTACTACGTCCTCGAGATGTTCCCCTACCCGTCGGGGCGCATCCATATGGGCCATGTCCGCAACTATGCGATGGGCGACGTGGTCGCGCGCTACAAGCGCGCCAAGGGTTTTTCGGTGCTGCACCCGATGGGCTGGGACGCCTTCGGCCTGCCTGCCGAGAACGCGGCCAAGCAGAAGAACGTGCATCCACGCGAATGGACCTACGCAAACATCGCGACCATGCGTGGCCAGCTCAAGTCGATGGGCCTGTCGCTCGACTGGAGCCGCGAGCTCGCGACCTGCGACCCCAGCTACTACCGCCACCAGCAGAAGATGTTCCTGGACTTCCTCAAGGCCGGGCTGGTCGACCGCAAGACCGCCAAGGTCAACTGGGACCCGGTCGATGAGACCGTGCTGGCCAACGAGCAGGTCATCGACGGGCGCGGCTGGCGCTCCGGCGCGCCGGTCGAGATCCGCGAGCTGACCCAGTGGTTCTTCAAGATCACCGAGTATGGCCAGGAGCTGAATGACGCGCTCGACGGTCTGACCCGCTGGCCCGACAAGGTCCGGCTGATGCAGAAGAACTGGATCGGCCGTTCCGAGGGCCTGCTGGTTCGTTTCGCTCTCGAATCGAACCCGGCCGGCCAGGACGAAGTCGAAGTCTACACCACCCGCCCTGACACGCTGTTCGGTGCCAGGTTCGTCGCTGTCGCCCCGGATCACCCGATCGCCAAGGCCATGGCCGCGAACAATCCGGAACTGCAGGCCTTCATCGAGGAATGCAAGCGCACCGGCACGGCGCAGGAAGCCATCGACAAGGCCGAGAAGCTTGGCTTCGACACCGGCCTGCGCGCCGTCCACCCCCTGGACCCGAACTGGACGCTGCCGGTCTATGTCGCCAACTTCATCCTGATGGAGTACGGCACCGGCGCCATCTTCGGCTGCCCGGCGCATGACCAGCGCGACCTCGACTTCGTCAACAAGTATGGCCTGGGTAATACCCCGGTGGTAGCGCCGGAAGGTACCGATCCGGCCAGCTTCGTCATCACCGACACCGCCTATGACGGCGACGGCCGGATGATCAATTCCCGCTTCCTCGACGGTATGACCATCGCGGAAGCCAAGGAGGAGGTCGCGCGCCGCCTCGAAAGCGAGACGCGCGGCAATCGCCCGGTCGGCCAGCGCAAGGTCAATTTCCGCCTGCGTGACTGGGGCATCTCGCGCCAGCGCTACTGGGGCTGCCCGATCCCGGTCATCCATTGTTCCGACTGCGGAACGATTCCGGTGCCGGATGCCGATCTCCCCGTGCAGCTGCCGGACGACGTCTCCTTCGACAAGCCGGGCAACCCGCTCGATTATCATCCGAGCTGGAAGCACGTCGCCTGCCCGCAATGCGGCAAGCCGGCACGCCGCGAGACGGACACGATGGACACCTTCGTCGATTCGTCCTGGTACTTCGCCCGCTTCACCGATCCGTGGCGGACGGAGAGCCCGACCGACCGCAAGGCGGTCGATCGCTTCCTGCCGGTCGACCAGTACATCGGCGGCGTCGAGCACGCGATCCTGCACCTGCTCTATTCGCGCTTCTTCACCCGCGCGATGAAGAAGACCGGCCATGCCGGGCTCGACGAGCCCTTCGCCGGCCTCTTCACCCAGGGCATGGTCGTGCACGAGACCTATCGGGCCGCGAATGGCGACTGGGTTGAGCCGGGCAATGTCCGCATCGAAGTCGCCGGCAACGACCGCCGGGGCTTCGACGTCGAGACCGGCGCTCCGATCGAGATCGGCGCGATCGAGAAGATGTCGAAGTCCAAGAAGAACGTCGTGGACCCCGACGACATCATCGCCTCCTACGGCGCCGACACCGCCCGCTGGTTCATGCTCTCCGATTCCCCGCCCGATCGTGACGTGATCTGGACGGATGAGGGCGTGCAGGGCGCCGCCCGCTTCGTTCAGCGTCTGTGGCGCCTCGTCGCGGAGATCGCCGAACGCACCGGTGGCAAGGCGGAGAAGCCCGCCCAGATCGGTGACGCCGCACTGGCGCTACGCAAGGCAAGCCACCGCGCGCTCGATGCCGTCGGCGCCGATATCGAGCGTCTCGCCTTCAACCGCTGCGTCGCCCACGTCTACACGCTGACCAACGCCATCGGTAAGGCGCTTGATGCTGCGGCCGAGAAGGCCGAGCTCGATGCCGATATCGCCTTCGCCCTCCTTGAGGCCGCCACGATCGTCACCCAGCTTGTGGCGCCGATGATGCCGCATCTGGCCGAGGAATGCTGGCAGGTGCTGGGCCAGGCTGGCCTCGTCGGTGAAGCCTCCTGGCCGGAGGTCGAGCCCGCGTTGCTGAAGGATGACAGCATCACGCTGCCGGTCCAGCTCAACGGCAAGAAGCGCGCGGAGGTGACGGTTCCAGCCGATGCCGATACGGTGGCGGTGGAAGCCGCTGTGCGCGCCAACGAAGCGGTGCTGCGGGCTCTCGAAGGGCGCGCTATCCGCAAGATCATCGTGGTTCCCGGGAGAATCGTGAATGTCGTCGTCTGAAGCCGTTCTCCCCCGCCGTGCGCTGCTCGCGGCGGCGCTTGCCGCCGCGGCTCTGGCGGGCGGCTGCTTCCGGCCGCTTTATGCCGAGCAGACGACGAGCACGGTTGGCGGCAGCGTCAAGACGGCGCTGCGCAGCATCGAGATTCCCGAGATCAAGGGCCTGATGGGTCAATACTTCCGCAACGAGCTCGTCTTCGAGCTCGATGGCGGCGGCGAGCCCGATGCCCAGAGGAAGCTGAAGCTCGAAGCGAATCTCGCGGAATCGGTCGAAGTCGTCACGGTCGACTACGCCGCCGGGCGTGCCGATTCGGCGGTGCTCGTCGCCACCGCAACCTGGAAAGTGACGCGCATCGGGACAGGTGAGGTCGTCTCCTCCGGCACCAATTCCGTGCGCGCGCCCTATGAGCGTTCCTCGCAGCGTTTCGCCACGGTGCGCGCGGCGCGTGACGCCCAGATCCGCGCTGCGAAGAACCTTGCCACGATCGTCCGGGGACAGATCGCCGCCGATCTCACCTCCTGACCGGTCATGGTCGCGATCAAGGCGCATGAAGCCGAACGGACACTGGCGCGCCTTGATCCGGCCTGGCGCCTCATCCTGATCTACGGGCCCGACGCCGGGCTCGTCTCCGAGCGGGCAGGCACATTGGCCCGCACAAGCGTCGACGATCCCAACGATGCTTTCCAGCTCATCCGCATGGATGGCGACGCTATTGCCGCCGACCCGCTGAAGCTCGCTGACGAAGCCAACACCATCGGCCTTTTCGGCGGCCGCCGCGCAATCCGCGTCTCTCCGACATCCAAACCCCTGCTGGCAGCCGTCGAGCCCCTGCTGGCGGCGCCCTCGCAGGATGCCATCGTCATCGTCGAGGCGGGCGATCTGCAGCGCACAAACCCGCTGCGCACCGCCTGCGAGAAGGCGAAGACCGCTTTGGCCGTACCCTGCTATGGCGACGCTGCCCGCGATCTCGGCTCGATCATCGACGAGATGGTGCGGGCTGCCGGCAAATCGATCGACCGCACCAGCCGTGAGCATCTCGCCGGCCTCCTCGGCGGCGACCGTCAGACCTCGCGGCGCGAAATCGAGAAGCTCTTGCTCTATGTCGGAGCCGAGCCCGCCATCAGGGACGAGCATATCGACGCCATTGTCGGCGACACCGCCCAGCGCGAGCAGGCCATGCTCGTTGATGCGGTCTTTGCTGGAAAGCTTCCGGTGCTCGACCTCGCTCAGGCCAAGCTCAGCAGCGAAGGGCTCGATCCCGGCGTCATGCTTGGCGCAGTGCTGCGCCAGGCGCTGTCCTTGCTCAAGGCGCGCCAGTCGATCGACGCCGGGCGAGGACTGCGAGATGTTGTCGGGACGATGCGCCTGCCCTACCCACGCATTGCAACGACTGAAGCCGCGTTGAATGCCTGGTCCAGCGCCAAGCTGAGCGAAGCTGTCGGCCTGCTCGGCAATGCGATCCTGACCACACGCCAGAATACCGATATGGGCCGCGCTGTCGCAACCCGCACCCTGTGGACCTTGGCCCGGCTCGCCCGCAGCGGCCGGCCCGAGTGATCAGGCCTTGAGCCGATGGCAGAGCGCGTCGAGCTGTTCGAGCGTCTTGTAGCCGATCCGAACGTCTCCTGAGCCGTTGGCGCGATGCGCAATCGAGACTGAGAGACCAAGCGCTTCCTCCAGCGCCTTCTCAAGCGCCCGCGTATCCGGGTCCTTCTCGACCTTAGGCTTGGATACGACGGCGCTCTTTGTCTCGCCGCGCGCTTCTTCCTGCACGACGCGCTCGATATCGCGGACGCTCATGCCTTCGTCGACGATCTTGCGCGCCATCAGTTCCGGATCCGAAACGGAAAGCAGGGCGCGGGCGTGACCGGCCGAAACTGCACCCTCGCTCACCATCTTGCGCACGGCTTCCGGCAGCTTCGACAGGCGCAGCGTATTGGCGACATGGCTGCGACTCTTGCCGATGACGCGTGCCAGATCGTTCTGCGTATAGCCAAACTCGGCGATCAGCCGCTCATAGCCAGCCGCCTCTTCGATCGCGTTGAGGTCCGAGCGCTGGACGTTCTCGACGATCGCGATTTCCAGCGCTTCGCGGTCATCAGCCTCGACAAGGATCACCGGCACGTCGTGCAGTTCGGCGCGCTGTGCCGCGCGCCAGCGTCGCTCTCCGGCGATAATTTCGTAGGCGTCGACCATGCCCGGGATCGAGCGCACGATGATCGGCTGCAGAATGCCCCGCTCGCGGACCGAGGCTGTCAGCTCCTCCAGATCATCCTCGGCAAAGCTGCGGCGTGGGTTGCGCGCGCTCGGACGCAGGAATTCGACCGGAACCTTGCGCTGGCCGCGCGCCCTTTCGATTGCGCCGATTTCCTCCCCGACGTCGCCGATCAGCGCCGCCAGACCGCGGCCAAGGCGGGAACGCCCCTGTTCTTCGGCCATCGCCATCCTCGTTACCTCTGCTTTCTCGTTAATTAGGCGGCGGCGCGCAGGGCGCGCTCCCGCTTGATCACCTCCGACGCCAATCGCAGATAGGCCTGCGAACCCGAGCAGCGCAGATCATAGAGCAGCGCCGGCTTGCCATAGGACGGCGCCTCGGAAATCCGCACGTTGCGTGGGATCACAGTCTCATAAACCTTGTCACCAAGGAAACTCTTCACATCAGCCATGACCTGACCCGACAGATTATTGCGCGGGTCGAACATGGTCAGCACCACGCCTTGGATGATCAGCCGCGGATTGAGCCCGGCGCGAACCTGCTCCACCGTCTTGAGCAGCTGGCTCAGACCTTCGAGCGCGAAGAACTCGCACTGCAGCGGCACCAACACCGCATCAGCCGCCGTCATCGCATTGATGGTGATCAGGCTGAGCGAAGGCGGGCAATCGATCAGGACATAGGTCAGGTCCTGGCAGCGCTGGTCATAGCACAATTCATCGATCGCATTCTTCAACCGATGCGCGCGATCCTTCGCCGAGGCGATTTCCAGCTCGACGCCGAGCAGGTCGAGCGTGGAAGGCGCCAGCGACAGGCCGGGCACGGCGGTCGGCTGGAGTGCCTGCCCCAAGCCGACATCCCCGCAGAGGACATCGTAGGTCGAGGATTTCCGACTGCGGCGATCGACCCCAAGCCCGGTGGAGGCATTCCCCTGCGGGTCGAGGTCGACGATCAGGACCTTCTCGCCAATAGCGGCCAGCGCAGTGCCAAGGTTGATCGCCGTGGTCGTCTTGCCGACGCCACCCTTCTGATTCGCAAGCGCGATGACGCGCGGGCGGCGCTTCGCAGCTCCAGATGTGACCTCAGTCATGGATCGGCTCGTCTCTCGGCCGAACGAACCATCAGGATTCGCGCGGCGGCATCTGTTACGGAGGAAACCGTTGTCGCCTGAATCTTCCAATATCTGGCTGAGTCGGTCAATTCCGCATCTAGATGTTGTCCCTTGGGAAAGAGCCCCAAAGAGCCGGTTCTCAACAACTCTTCGCACCAGTCGAGAAGCTGCGTCAGCGGTGCGAGCGCGCGGGCCGTCACCACATCGACCTTGCCGGTAAAATCGCCGATCACATCCTCGATCCGCGCGGCATGGACCTTGACCGGCGCCCCGGTGATCCGCGCCGCATGACGCAGAAAGGCGCATTTGCGGGCGTTGCTCTCGACGAGGTCGATTTGGCCACGACCGCGCTCCGCCAGGCAGATGCCGATCACCAGCCCCGGAAAACCGCCGCCGGAACCGAGATCGAGCCAGCGTTCGCGCTCCGGCGCGAGGCTGAAAATCTGGAGGGAGTCCGCAATATGACGCGTCCAGACGTCCGCCAGCGTCGTGGAAGAGACGAGATTCTTGGCCGCCTGCCAGCGCTCGAGTTCCGCCACGAGCAGCGCCAGGCGCTCCTGTGTTTCACGTGAAACAGGCGTCAAGCGCAAAGCGCGTTGCCTGTCGCTCTTTTCAACAGTCACGTCGATCCTGTGGATAACAGCGCCGGAGCCCGGCTCTTTCGCGCATGCGCCGCCAGCAGTGCCAGAGCCGCCGGCGTCATTCCTTCGATCTTGCCGGCCTGCGCCAAATCAGCTGGACGCTGCGCGGCGAGCTTGGCCTTGAGCTCGTTCGACAGGCCAGAGATGGTGTCGAGGTCGAGATCAGCCGGAACTTTCAAAGCCTGATCGCGCCGATAGGCCTGGATCTCGGCAGCCTGCCGATCGAGATACACCGCATAGACCGCATCCGCCGTGACGCGAGCCGCAACAGAAGCCGAATTGCCCTGCAGCTCGGGCCAGATCGCAGCGAGCCGCTCGAATCCAACATCCGGATAGGACAAGATCTGGTAGGCGCTGCGCCGCAGCCCATCCTGGTTGAGCTGCAATCCGACGGCTTCGGCCTGCCGAGGCGTCAGCCACAGGCTCTGCAAGGTCTCGCGCAATCGCGCGATCTCGCCGTGGCGTGCTTCGAAAGCCGCCTGGCGGGCTGAGCCAACGACGCCAAGCTTTGCTCCAAACGCCGTCAGCCGCTCATCAGCGTTATCGACGCGCAGCGACAGGCGGAACTCCGCGCGCGAGGTGAACATTCGATACGGTTCCGTAACGCCGCGCGTGACGAGGTCGTCGACGAGGACGCCGATATAGGATTGCGTCCGATCAAACACGACCGGCTCAGCGCCGCCGGCGAGGCGCGCCGCATTGAGCCCTGCAAGCAATCCCTGAGCGCCGGCCTCCTCATAACCGGTCGTGCCATTGATCTGACCGGCCAGGAACAGGCCGGCGATGGCGCGCGTCTCAAGCGTGTTCTTCAGGGCGCGCGGATCGACAAAGTCATACTCGATCGCATAGCCCGGCCGCAGCATCACTGTGCTTTCGAGACCGGGAATCGTCCTCAGAAGGCCGAGCTGGACGTCCTCTGGCAGCGAGGTGGAGATGCCGTTCGGATAGACCGTGTCATCGTCGAGGCCCTCGGGCTCCAGGAAGATCTGGTGTCCGTCGCGATCGCCGAAACGTCCGACCTTGTCCTCGATCGACGGGCAATAGCGCGGGCCGCGGCCCTCGATCTGCCCCGAAAACATCGGCGCACGATGTAGATTGGCCCGGATCAGCTCATGGCTCGCCAAGGTCGTGCGCGTGATCCCGCAAGAGATCTGCGGATTGGTGATTGTCTTGGTCAGGGCCGAGAACGGTTCCGGCGGTTCGTCGCCCGGCTGCATCTCAAGTGCCGCCCAGTCGATGGTGCGGCCGTCAAGCCGGGGAGGGGTTCCGGTCTTCAATCGCCCGAGCGGGAAACCGTAGCGCTCAAGCGTCGCCGAAAGTCCGAGCGATGGCGCCTCGCCAACCCGCCCGGCTGGAATCTTGGTCTCTCCGATATGGATCAGACCGCGCAGGAAGGTCCCAGTCGTCAGCACGACCGTTCCGGTTCCGAATCGGCGGCCATCCGCAAGGACGACCGCAACCACGCAGCCGGCTTCGATCTCGAGATCGAAGACCTCGCCGGCGATGATATCGAGCCCGGCCTGTTCGCCGAGCAGATCCTGGACCGCCTGGCGATAGAGCTTGCGATCAGCCTGGGCGCGCGGGCCCCGCACCGCCGGCCCCTTGCGGCGATTGAGCATCCGGAACTGGATGCCGCCGAGATCGGCTGCACGCGCCATCACGCCGTCAAGCGCATCGATCTCCCGGACGAGATGGCCCTTGCCGAGACCACCGATCGCCGGATTGCACGACATCACGCCAATGGTCTCAGGCTTGTGCGTCACCAATGCCGTGCGCGCACCATAGCGCGCCGCAGCCGCCGCTGCTTCGGCCCCGGCATGGCCGCCGCCGACGACGATGACGTCGTAGTGCTGCTGATGAGTGGACATGGCATTTTCGCTAGCGAAGCCGGGGAGGCGGGTCAACGGCAATCGCGGCAAACCGAGCGGATCATCAGCCTGGGCTTACTTCCCGATGCAGAATCCAGCGAAGAGCTGGTCGAGCACATCCTCGACATCGATGCGGCCGACCAGCCTCTCCAGAGCGACGACGGCCAGGCGGATATCCTCCGCCAGCAATTCGCCCTGGCCATGATCGGCGGTGACCGCGCGCTCCAGAGCCGCGATGGCATCGGTTACGGCGACGCGGTGACGCTCGCGGGTCAGCAGCGCCGGTTCCGCCTGACCCAGCCGGCGCAGCCGCACCACGATCTCCGACAGCAGATCCGGGATGCCCTCTCCGGTCTTCACGGAGATCGCACGTTCGCCACCCAGAACCTCGCCACCCAGATCGGATTTCGTCGCGATCCGCAGCAGCGAAGCCTCTTCGTCGATTCGATACGTATCCGAATCGACTCCGCGCAGGCTGAGGACGAGATCGGCGCGCTCCACCAGCGCCCGCGCTCGCCTGACCCCTTCCGCCTCGATCGGATCGGTACTGTCGCGCAGGCCCGCGGTATCGATCAAGATGACGGGCAGACCATCCAGGTCGAGCCGCACTTCCAGGGCATCGCGCGTCGTGCCGGCGATAGGCGAGACGATAGCAACCTCTCGCCGCGCCAAGGCGTTGAGCAGGCTCGACTTGCCGGCATTGGGCGGCCCGGCCAACACGATCACAAAGCCCTCCCGCACGCGCTCACCCATCGCAAAGCTGCCTAGCGCCTCACGCAGCGAGATCAGCACATCGCCGGCAATCCCGAGTGCCTGTTCCTGAAGCGGACCGGAAACATCGCCCTCATCCGAGAAATCAAGCTCGGCGGCGAGCAGGCTCATCGCCTCGATCAGCTCTCCGCGCCAGCGCTTGGCGACTGCACCGAGGGCGCCATCCATCTGGCGCAACGCCTGCTTGCGCTGCCATTCCGTTTCCGAATCGATCAGGTCGGCTAGACCCTCAACCGCGGCGAGATCGAGCTTACCGGCCTCGAAGGCACGCCGGGTAAATTCCCCGGCTTCCGCCAGTCTGACTCCCGGTAGTGCCGTGAGTATGACCAGCAATTGCGCAAGAACTGCCCGGGAACCATGGACATGGAACTCCGCGACATCCTCGCCAGTGAAGCTCGCCGGCGCGGCAAAGAACAGAACCAACGCCGTATCGACGGTCATACCTTTTCCATCCGCCAGGCGACGCAGTGTCGCGATGCGGGGCGCCGGTATGACTCCCGCCACGGTTTCAAGAACGGAACGTACCCGCGGGCCGGAAACCCTCACGACCGCGACGCCCGCCCGGCCAGGTGCCGAAGACAGAGCCACGATCGTCGGGTGGGCTTCGGGGGTATGCGTCTCGGTCGCCGTCATGCTGATCGTTCGCTGCTCGATCTCAAGGATGCCGGCACAGCTGTGCCTTGCCCGGGCGGCGCGTCAAGCGCGCACCCGTCGTCGATGGTATTCGCCGCATCCAAACGGAGTTCGCAGAAGTATGGGGAGATCAACTCAGCTGTGATCCCATTTCGTTTCGATAGCGAATCGAGTCTTTTTGGGGCGCTTCTGAAAGCGCCAGTCGGTCGTAACGGAAGTGAATCGACTAGAGCATGCTGCGTTTTCACTGGCAGGCGGGTCATCCTCGCTGGAGCCCTCCGGTCCGATCTTTGATCGACCCAAGGATAAACGCGGCGCAGAGCCGGGGTGCTGAACCTTGATTCGTGACGCTCGGCATGGATCCCGGGTCAAGCCCGGGATGACGGCTGGGTTCCGCGTCAAATCAGCGGGCTCTAGTGTCGACTGGTGTAACCGACGACGCGCCGCGACACCCTCAAACGAATTCGCCGCCGTACCGACCGCTTTCGCGCGATCGATACGGCGGCGAATCGAATGCCGGGTCGGCAGACCCGTCAGGTGTTCATCGAGTCGAAGAAATCGGAGTTCTGCTTGGTCTGACGCAGCTTGTCGATGAGGAACTCGATCGCGTCCTGCGGGCCCATCGGATTGAGGATGCGGCGCAGCACATAGGTCTTCTGCAGGTCGGACCGCGGCGTGATGAGCTCCTCCTTGCGGGTACCCGACTTGAGGATGTCGATCGCCGGGAAGATGCGCTTGTCGGCCACCTTGCGGTCGAGCACGATTTCCGAGTTGCCGGTGCCCTTGAACTCTTCGAAGATCACCTCGTCCATGCGCGAGCCGGTGTCGATCAGCGCGGTGGCGACGATGGTGAGCGAACCGCCTTCCTCGATATTGCGCGCCGCGCCGAAGAAGCGCTTGGGACGCTGCAGGGCGTTGGCGTCGACACCGCCGGTCAGCACCTTGCCCGAGGACGGAACCACGGTGTTGTAGGCGCGGCCGAGGCGGGTGATCGAGTCCAGCAGGATGACGACGTCGCGGCCATGCTCGACCAGGCGCTTGGCCTTCTCGATCACCATCTCCGCGACCTGGACGTGGCGCGAGGCCGGTTCGTCGAAGGTCGAGGACACGACCTCGCCCTTCACCGAGCGCTGCATGTCGGTGACTTCCTCGGGACGCTCATCGATCAGCAGAACGATCAGATAGCACTCGGGATGATTGGTCGTGATCGACTGCGCGATGTTCTGGAGCAGGACAGTCTTGCCGGTCCGCGGCGGCGCGACGATCAGCGCGCGCTGGCCCTTGCCGACCGGCGCGACGATGTCGATGACGCGCGGCGAAAAATCCTTCTTCGTCGGATCCTGCACCTCGAGCTTGAGCCGCTCATCCGGGTAGAGCGGCGTCAGGTTGTCGAAGTGGATCTTATGCTTGATCTTCTCCGGGTCCTCGAAATTGATCGAGTTGACCTTGAGCAGGGCGAAATAGCGCTCGCCATCCTTCGGGCTGCGGATTGGACCCTCGACCGTATCGCCGGTGCGCAGGCCGAACTTCCGGATCTGCGAGGGCGAGACGTAGATGTCGTCCGGTCCCGGCAGATAGTTCGAATCGGAGGAGCGCAGGAAGCCGAAGCCGTCCTGCAGGACCTCGACCACGCCCTCGCCCAGGATCTCGGTCTCGCGAGCCGCGAGCTGCTTCAGGATGGCGAACATCAGCTCCTGCTTGCGCATGGTGCTGGCGTTCTCGACCTCCACCCCCTCGGCGAAGGTCAGAAGTTCGGTTGGCGATTTGATCTTGAGCTCTTGGAGCTTGATTTCCCGCATGGGGCACCCGGATCGTGAACGCCCTGCGAACAGGCAGGGGTGGGGACGGTACTGGAGTGATCGACTTCGGTCCTGACCGGACCTGCGCGTGGGTTACGCGACATGAGCTGCTGCTAGGGCAGATGGCTCACGAACAGTCGACAACAAGGGAGGACGCTGGAGAAGCGCAGCGTCCTGATAGCGGGAAACGCAGCCAGGCTCAAGCGGGAAACGATGACGCCCGTCAGAACGGTTTCACGATGACGAGAATAACGATGCCGAGCATCAGCACGGCCGGCACTTCGTTGATGATGCGGAAATAGCGGGGGGACTTCTGGTTCTTATCCTCAGCGAAGGCGCGGACGTGCTTCACCAGCATGCCATGGATGCCAGAGAGGATCAGCACCAGCAGCAGCTTGGCATGCAGCCAGCCGCCCTTGAAGCCGAAAGCGTACCAGGCGAGGTAGAGACCCAGAACCCAGGTCAGGATCATCGCCGGGTTGATGATGCCCTTCAGCAGCCGGCGCTCCATGATCTTGAAGGTCTCGGACTGGATCGAGCCGATCTGCGCCTCGGCATGGTAGACCATCAGCCGTGGCAGATAGAGCATCCCGGCCATCCAGGAGATGACCGCGACGACGTGGAAAGCCTTGATCCACTCATACATGTCCTGACCCTCAGCCCCGCACTGCCTTCAGCAGCCGCTCGACATGGGCGATCGGCGTATCCGGCAGGATGCCATGCCCGAGATTGAAGACGAACGGTCCGCCACCGAAGGCTGAGCGAACCGCTTCGATGTCCTGCTCGAGCTCCGGACCACCGGCCCTCAGCACGAGTGGATCGAGATTGCCTTGCACGGGCAGTCTCGACTGGATCGCGTCGCGCGCAAACTCCCGGTCGATATCGGATTCGAGCCCGACAGCATCGACACCTGTTCCTGCAACATAGTCGGGGATCAACCGGCCGGCGCCACGCGGGAACCCGATGATGCGGGCATGCGGGTGAACAGCACGGACGCCTTCCACGATCCGGCGGGTCGGCACGATGCACCAGCGCCTGAAATCCTCCGGTCCCAGCGCGCCTGCCCAGCTGTCGAAGATCTGCACCGCATCGACGCCGGCAGCGATCTGCGCGTTGAGATAGCGCACCGAGGCAGCGACGATCCGGTCGATGATCGCCTGGAACAGGTCCGGGTCCTTCGTGAACAGCGCCTTTGCCGGACCCTGATCGGGCGTGCCGCGACCGGCCACCATATAGGTCGCCACCGTCCAGGGCGCACCGCAGAAGCCGATGAACCCGGTCTCGCGCGGCAAGGCACCACGCACGCGCTGCACCGTCTCCAGGATGGGATCCAGCTTGGCCCCATCGGCAAGCCCATCGATCTCTGCAAGCCTTGCCGCATCCGCTACGGGCTCGAGCCGCGGCCCTTCGCCCTCGGCGAACCAGAGCGTCTGCCCGAGCGCCTGCGGTACGACGAGAATATCGGAGAACAGGATCGCGGCATCGAAGCCGAAGCGCCGGATTGGCTGAAGCGTTACCTCGGCAGCGAGCTCGGGATTGTAGCAGAGCGCCAGGAAGCTGCCGGCCGTGGCGCGGATCTCGCGATACTCCGGCAGATAGCGCCCAGCCTGACGCATCAGCCAGATCGGAGGGACAGGCAGTGTCTCGCCAGCCAATGCCCGGAGAAAGAGCGGCTCGGCGCTGGTTGTTCCAGGGGCTGGGCGGCTCATCCCGTATCCTCTCTCAAAAGAGATTCTATGAAAGAATCTTTTTCTTTGACTCTTGGATGGGGGGAGATAGCCCGGTCCAATTCCGTCCACAACCATTCCACAGGCGGTGGGACAGCAGGTCGCGGGTCGTTGGGGCGAGGCACGGGGTGTTAAGGCTTTATTAACGAATTGAAATTTGAGCCGGCTCCTGCGTCGGGCAAAATGATTCACGTGAAACACTTCCTTAACCATGCACAGCGCGGCGGCTGTTGATGGCCGGCGCGGGTTATACAGTCCGATCTCGTGAGCCCTGGCGGATGCCGCGTTGTCCACATTGCTCCCCATGCCCCGGGAAAACCCAGATCGGCCGCGGTACCGACCCATTCCGATCGAATGCCTGATTCCGGTCCAGCCCAAAGCGCGCTAGATGAAGACGAGAGCGCTTCAGGCTGGGGGATGCCGTGGTCCGCAACTATTTCCATCTGCATCTGGTTTCGGACGCGACCGGCGAAACCCTGATCGCGGTCAGCCGCGCCGCGGCGGCACAATATGAGAGCGTATCCGCCATCGAGCATGTCTACCCGCTGGTGCGCTCGGAGGCCCAGCTCGCCCGTGTTCTGGCCGAAATCGAATCCTCGCCCGGCGTCGTGCTCTACACGCTGGTCGAGCCGGAATGGCAGGAGAAGCTGGAGAACTTCTGCCGGGAGCTGGGCTGTCCCTGCCTTTCGGTGCTGCAGCCGGTGCTGTCGCTGTTCCAGTCCTATCTCGGCCAGGCCTCCGCGACGAAGCCGGGCGCGCAGCACGTTCTCAACACCGAGTACTTCCGCCGCATCGATGCGATGAACTACACCCTGCTGCATGACGACGGGCAGATGGGCGGCGATCTCGACAATGCCGACGTCATCCTGGTCGGCATCAGCCGCACCTCGAAGACGCCGACGAGCATCTATCTCGCCAATCGCGGCATCAAGACCGCCAATATCCCGCTCGTGCCGAACATCCCGCTGCCGGCGGAACTGGAGAATACCAAGAAGCCGCTGATTGTCGGCCTGATCGCCAGCCCCGATCGCATTGTCCAGATTCGCCAGAATCGGCTCCTGTCCCTACGCGCGGACGATGAGACATCCTATGTAGATCCAGCGGCCGTTGCCGACGAAGTCTCGCAATCGCGCCGGCTTTGCGCCCGCAAGGGCTGGCCGGTCATTGATGTGACCCGTCGCTCGATCGAGGAGACCGCAGCATCGATCCTCGACCTGCTGCGCGACCATCGCATGAAGTTCATCGCGACATGATCATATCGGACAGCCTCTGGCTCGAAGCAGAACCCTTGATCCTCGCCTCCGGGAGCGCGACCCGCCGCGACATGCTGGCTGCGGCCGGCATCCCGGTCGAAGTGCTGAAGCCCGAGATCAACGAGCGCGCGGTCGAGCATCCGCTCGTCGAGCAGGAGGTCCCGGCGGATCAGATCGCCGCAGCGCTCGCCTGCGCCAAGGCGCTCGCCGTGTCGAACCTCCGGCCGGGCCGTCTCGTCCTCGCCGCTGATCAAACCCTGACCTGCGATGGGATCACCTTCCACAAGCCGGTCGATAGCTTCGCCGCGGCCGAGCAGATCATGGCGCTGGCCGGCAGGACTCATGAACTTCATTCCGCCTTCGTGCTGGCCAGGGATGGCGCGCCGATCGCCGAAGGGCGCGAGACGGCCCGAATGACGATGCGTTCCCTCGATACGGATTTCATCGGGCTCTATGTCGAACTGGTCGGCCCCGTCGCGCTGTCCAGCGTCGGCGGCTATCAGCTCGAAGGGCTGGGCGCACAGCTTTTTGATACCGTCGAAGGCAATCACTTCACCATCCTGGGCCTGCCCTTGCTTGCCGTTCTCGCCGCCTTGCGCGATCTCGGCTGCCTTGCCTGCTGACCGGACTATCCCATGCCGCCTCGCTGTTTCGTCATTGGACACCCCATCGCCCATTCCCGCTCGCCGCTGATCCATGGCGAGTGGCTGCGCCAGTACGGGATCGCCGGTTGTTATGAGCGCGTCGATGTAGCGCCGCCCGATCTGCCGGCCTTCATCCAGCGCTTGCGCGAAGGCGAATTCGCCGGCGGTAATGTCACCGTGCCGCATAAGGAAGCGATGATGGCGCTGGTCGACGAGGTCAGCGACGCGGGCAAAGCGGTCGGCGCGGTCAATACCCTCTGGCGTGACGGCACGCGCATCCTGGCTGATAACAGCGACGTGCCGGGCTTCCTCGCCCATCTCGATGCGACGGTGCCGGATTGGCAAGGGCGTGTCGGAACCGCGCTCGTGCTCGGCGCAGGCGGTGCGGCGCGGGGCATCTGCTACGGGTTGAAGTTGCGGGGCGTCGACCGCATCCTCATTGTCAATCGCAGCCGCGAGCGCGCCGACGAATTGAGGGCAGCCTTCGGGCGTCCGCTCGAAACCGGCGCCTGGGATCAGCGCGACCGGCTGGTCGGCCAGGCTGATCTCATCGTGAACACGACGGCCTTGGGCATGCAGGGCAAGCCGCCGCTGGAGATCGATCTGTCCGGCCTGCGGCCCGGCACCATCGTCAACGATATCGTCTATGTGCCGCTCAAGACGGCACTGCTCGCGGAAGCCGAGCGTCGCGGCGGCACGCCGGTCGACGGGCTCGGCATGCTGCTGCACCAGGCCGTGCCCGGCTTCGCCTGCTGGTTCGGCGTCACGCCTCAGGTCACGCCGGCCCTGCGCGCCCTGATCGAAGCCGATATCCTGAAGACCTGATTCGGCGGAGAGAGCATGACCTTCGTGCTGGGCCTGACGGGCTCGATCGGGATGGGGAAGTCGACGACGGCCGGGCTGTTCGTGCAGCGCGGCGTGCCGTTGCATGATGCCGATGCCGCTGTGCATCGCCTGCACCGCGGCCGTGCAGCCGCGCCGATCGAGGCCGCCTTTCCCGGCACCGTCATCGATGGCGTGGTGGATCGCGCAAAGCTGGGCGCCGCAGTCCTCGGAAAGCCGGAGGCGCTCAAGCGGCTCGAGGCGATCATCCATCCGCTCGTGCGCGAGGAGGAGGAAGCCTTCATCGCCCGCTGTCGCCGCGAAGGGGCAGGGCTTGCCGTCATCGACGTGCCGCTGCTGCTTGAGACAGGTGGGGAGGGGCGCTGCGACGCGGTTCTCGTCGTCACCGCGCCGGCGCATGTGCAGCGCGAACGCGTCCTCGCCCGGCCCGGCATGACCGCGGACAAGCTCGACGCGATCCTTTCGCGCCAGATGCCGGATGCCGAGAAACGCCGCCACGCCCATTTCCTTGTGGACACGTCCCGCGGCCTCGTGGCCGCCGAGCGGCAGGTCGGCTCTATCCTGATGGCGCTCGCCGGCCGACCCGGGCGCGGCGCGGCGATAGCGAGGTCCTGAAGCGATGCGCGAGATCGTTCTCGATACCGAAACCACTGGCGTCGAAGCCAACAACGGTGACCGCATCGTCGAGATCGGCTGCGTCGAGCTGGTCAATCACTGCCCGAGCGGCCGCACTTACCACGTCTACATCAATCCAGAGCGCTCGATGCCGGTCGAGGCCTTCAACGTCCACGGCCTCTCGGAGGAGTTCCTCTCGGACAAGCCCGTCTTCGCCGCGGTCGCCCAGGAGTTCGCGGATTTCATCGCCGGGGCGAAGCTGGTGATCCATAACGCCGCCTTCGACGTCGGCTTCATCAATATGGAGTTCAAGCGTCTCGGCCTGCCGCCGGTCGAGCAGGCATGGGTTGTCGATACGCTGTCGATGGCGCGCCGCAAGCACCCCGGTGCTTCGAACAGCCTCGATGCGCTCTGCTCGCGCTATGGCATCGACAACAGCCGCCGCACCAAGCACGGCGCCTTGCTCGACTCCGAGATCCTCGCCGAGGTCTATATCGAGCTGATCGGTGGCAAGCAGACCTCACTCGGTCTCGGTGTCGAGGGAGTGGCGGGTCGCGGAGGCCTTGCCGTGGTCGCGGCCGAGAAGCCGCAGCGCCAGCGCCCGCTCGCGCCCCGGCTCGACGAAGCGGCTATCAAGGCGCACGAGGCCTTCATCCTGGGATCGCTGAAGGCCCCGCTCTGGAAGGGCTATCTCGGCATCACGGACGACGCGGCGCAGTAAAGCTTGATCGCCGTCATTCCGGACAAGCCGCGAAGCGGCGCCGATCCGGAATCCATCATAGAGCGCTGAGCTTTACGATGGATTCCGGGCCTCCGCTTCGCTGCGCCCGGAATGACGTCGCAGAGTCGGCGGAAGCCTCAACGCACCTTCCGGCGCGAGAGCATGTTGAGCGCCTCGATCAGGGCCGAGAAGGCCATGGCTGCGTAGATGTAGCCCTTCGGCACGTGCACGCCGAAGCCCTCGGCGATCAACGTGCCGCCGATCATCAGCAGGAAGCCGAGCGCCAGCATCACGATGGTCGGGTTCCTGTCGATGAAGCGCGCCAGCGGGTCGGCGGCGAGCAGCATCGTCAGCACAGCGACGATCACGGCGATCACCATCACCGGCACATGCTCAGTCATGCCGACTGCGGTGATGATCGAGTCGATCGAGAAGACGAGGTCGAGCAGCAGGATCTGGAAGATCGCGCTGCCGAAGCTCAATGTCACCGCCCGGGTGCCGCCCTCCGTGAGGACGGAGTCCGGATCGGGATCGACCTTGTGATGGATCTCCTTCGTCGCCTTCCAGACCAGGAAGAGGCCGCCGGCGATCAGGATGAGGTCGCGCCAGGAGAAGGCCTGACCCAAAACCGAAAAGATCGGCGTGGTCAGCGTGACGATGAAGGCGACGGTGCTGAGCAGCCCGAGGCGCAGGATCAGCGCCAGGCCGATGCCGATCCTGCGGCCCTTCGAGCGCTGATGCTCGGGCAGCTTGTTGGTCAGGATCGAGATGAAGATCAGGTTGTCGATGCCGAGCACGACCTCCATGGCGATCAATGCCCCGAGCGCGGCCCATATGGCGGGGTCGGCGGCAAGCGTCAGAAGGGTGTCCATCGGGTCTCCATCAGATACGGAAAAGGCGGGCGTCCCTCCCGGGGGCGTCCGCCGTTGCTCACGCGACATGGAGAGAGGTCGCGGGCTTCGCAAGGACAACAATGATCCGCAACAAACGAAAAAGGGCCCCGGAAGGGCCCTTTCCCGATTCTCGCAGCGGCTTGAGCTGCCGTCAGTTGGCAGCGGCGCCGGGCTGACCCTGCATCTCCTGCATGCGCTGCTGATAGAGCGAGGCGAAGTCGATCGGCGGGATGTAGAAGGGCGGGAAGCCGCCGTTCTGCACCGCTTCTGCGACGATCTGGCGCGCGAAGGGGAAGAGCAGGCGGGCGCAGTCGATCACCAGCACAGGGTGGATGTGCTCCTGCGGGATGTTCTGCAGGCGGAAGACGCCGGCATAGCTCAGATCGAAGGCGAAGAGCGTCTCGCCCTTCAGCTCGGCCTTGCCTTCCAGGCGCAGCACGGTCTCGTAGTCGTTGTCGCCGAGCGCGGTGCTGCCGACATTGACCTGCAGCGACATCTGCGGGCCCTGCTGCGCCTCCTGCTGGGCGAGCGAACGCGGCGCCTTGGGGTTCTCGAAGGAGAAATCCTTGGTGTACTGGACTAGCGCGTTGAGGCTCGGAGCGGCGTTCGCAGCATCCGTGCCATTTCCGTTGGGGAGTTCGTTGGCCATCGGTCCCATCTTGTTCTGGCAGGCTGTCTCGGGAAATCCCGCGCCATTGCCGGCGTTCGGGACTGCGCCCCATGTTCCGGAGCGACGCGCGCGTCGGCTATCATGGACGCCGGATCGGCACAAGAAGTCGCCTTCACAAGGTGGGGGGTGGATGTTACGAGCCTGTCTTACCATATGACGGCTAGGGCCTGCCGCGACTGCGCGGAAAGGCTGCAAGCCATGACGGGGAGCCGCGGGTCAGCCTTCGATGCAAAATTCCTTCGACATGACGACTCTGGTCTTCTTGGCTCTGGCCGTTTTCGTCGCCTGGAAGCTGCGCTCCGTGCTTGGCCAGAAGACCGGCAACGAGCAGCCCAAGGACCCGTTTGCGCGTCGCGAGACCCCGCCGATGCGCGCGGACCAGCCGCAAGCCCCGGAGCAGCGCGACAATGTGATCAGGCTGCCAGGCGCGGCCAACGATCCCGTCGCCGCGGAGCAGCCGGTGGCCGAGCGCTGGAAGGATCTCGCTCCCGCGGATTCGCCGATCAGCGCCGGCATCGAGGCGATCATCCGTCAGGAGGCGGGGTTTGATCCGCATGCCTTCGTCGCCGGCGCCAAGGCAGCCTATGAGGCGATCGTCACGGCTTTCGCGCGCGGCGACCGCAAGATGCTGAAGGGCCTTCTCGCCAAGGACGTCTATGACGGCTTCGAGCAGGCGATCACCGAGCGCGAGAAGCGCGGCGAGAAGGCGGAATCGAATTTCGTCTCGATCGACAAGGCCGATCTCGCGGCGGTCGAGGTCAAGGGCAAGACCGCCCAGGTGACCATCGCCTTCATTTCGCAGCTGATCAGCGTCACCCGCGACCTGCAGGGCCATGTCGTCGACGGCAGCGCCGATCAGGTCTCCGAGGTCAATGACATCTGGACCTTCTCGCGTCAGCTCGGCAGCCGCGATCCGAACTGGATGCTGGTCGCCACCGAATCGGCCGCGTGAATCGTGGCGCCGGGATCGCGCTGGCGCTTTCGGCGGCGGTCGGGCTTGCATCGGTGACCGCCATGGCTGCCCCCTTTCCCCTGCCGGACGGCGTCCGGGCCGAGCAGCTCAGCCCCCATGAGATCGATGGCTGGGCCCGGGACGATCACGCCCGGGCCTTCGCCATCTTTGCGCGCGGCTGCATGGCTGATCCGCCGCTGCGCCAGGCCGTGCCTTTGCCCGACAGCTTCGCCGCCGCCTGCGACAAGGCGAAGGCGCTGGCCGCGAAGGGCGAGGTCGGCCGGGACGAGGCGCGCGGCTTCTTCGAACGACATTTCAGCTTCTGGCGCATCCAGCCGCCGGGTGCGGATACCGGCTTCACCACCGGTTATTTCGAGCCCGAGTTCGAAGGCTCGCTGACCCGCTCCGATGCCTTCCCGACGCCGCTCTATGATCGGCCCAAGGACCTCGTGACGCGCTTCCCCGAGGATGATTGGCCAGGCGTGGACAAGACGTTGTCCGCCGCGCGCCGCACCGAAAAGGGGCTCGAACCCTTTCCGGACCGCAGCGCGATCGAGACCGGTGCGCTCGACGGGCAGGGGCTGGAGATTCTCTGGCTGCGTGATCCGGTCGATCGCTTCGTGCTGCAGGTGCAGGGCTCGGGCCGGGTTCGCCTGCCCGATGGTTCCGTCACCCGGCTGACCTATTCCGGCCGCAACGGCCATCCCTATACGTCGCTCGGCCGCGTGCTCAGCCAGCGCGAGGACATCCCGCCTGAGCAGATGACGATGGACCGGCTCATCGCCCGGCTGAAGGCCGACCCGATCTTTGCCCGCGACCTCATCCGCCTGAACAAGTCCTTCGTCTTCTTCGCCCGTCGCGACGACTTGCCGGCGGAGAGCGGGCCGATCGGCGGCGCCGGCCTGCCGCTTACGCCGCTGCGCAGCATCGCCATTGACCGCACGGCCTGGCCCTATGGTCTGCCGGTCTGGATCGACACGACGATTCCCGACGGGACCGGCGGTGATGAGCGCCTAGCACGGCTGATGATCGCGCAGGATACCGGCTCGGCCATCCTCGGCCCCGCCCGAATGGATCTCTTCGTCGGCTCCGGCCCGACAGCCGGCCATCGCGCCGGGCTGATCCGCCACCCCGTCGCCTTCACCGTGCTCTGGCCGCGTTGAGATGCGGTCGCGCCGGGGCAAGACACTGACGGAGGCCGATATCGCGCTCTGGCGACAGGTGGCGCGTTCGGTGAAGCCGCTGCCTGGCCGGGCACCGATCGAGCCGGAGCCGGTTCCGCCTGCTACGGCTCCTGCTCCAACCGAGACGTCCGTCCTTGTCGTCGCAACCCTGGCTTCGGCCAAAGCGGTGCCGCCGGCTGCCCCGCCGCTCGCACCGATCGAGCGCCGCCTGCGCACGCAGCTGCGGCGCGGCCGGCAGGAGGTCGAGGCCTCGATCGATTTGCACGGCATGCGCCAGGACGAAGCGCATCTGGCCCTGCATAGCTTCCTGCGTCGAGAGCAGGCACGCGGCACCCGCCTCGCCCTTATTGTCACCGGCAAGGGCGGTCCGGCGCCGGCGCTGTTCGGCGAGGAACGCGGAGTGCTGCGTCGCATGGTGCCGCATTGGCTCAGGCTGTCGGAGCTGCGCCCGCTCGTTCTTGGCTTCGAGGAGGCCGAGCAGCGACATGGTGGATCCGGCGCGCTCTATGTGCGGCTCCGGCGCCTCAGGGAGCACGGGCCGTGACGCCCTTCGGCCGGCGCGTGCGCGAACTCAGGGAGCGGCGTGGTCTCACCCTTGCCGAGATGGCGGCAGGCCTTGGTGTCACGCCTGCCTATCTTTCGGCGCTGGAGCACGGCAAGCGCGGCCGTCCGACCTTCACCCTGATCCAGGGCACGATTCATCTGCTCGGCATCATCTGGGACGAGGCCGACGAACTCGTCCGCCTCGCCGATCTCTCGCATCCGCGCGTCACCGTCGATACAGCTGGCCTCGATCCCGAGGCGACACTTTTCGCCAACCGCCTTGCCCGTGAGATCGGCGAGCTCGACGGCGAGGATCTGCGTCGCCTCGCGGCGGTCCTCGACGAAGCCGCCTTGCGCCGGGAACGGGGTTGAGCAAGGCCGCTTGACCCCGTCGCGTGTGGATGCGACACGCCGAAACCTTCCTTTCCGGCACTTCGGCCGCGCAATTCCGGACAAGACAGTTCATGACCAAGACCCGTACGGACGTCCTCGCCCTCGGCAACGCCATCGTCGACGTCCTGGCTTCGGCCGAGGAGGATTTCCTGGCCGCCCAGAAGCTGACCAAGGGCGCGATGATGCTGATCGACGAGGCCCGCGCGGAATCGCTCTATGCGGCGATGGGTCCGGCCCGCATCATCTCCGGTGGCTCGGCGGCGAACACCATCGCCGGCCTCGCTTCCTTCGGCGGCAAGGGCGCCTTCATCGGCAAGGTCAAGGCCGACGAACTGGGTAAGCTCTATCGCCATGACCTGACCTCGCTCGGCGTCGCCTTCGGCACCGCCGACGCGGCGGAAGGCCCGGCCACGGCGCGTTCCTTCATCATCGTTACGCCCGATGGCGAGCGCACCATGAACACCTATCTCGGCGCCTGCCAGGGTCTCTCGGTCGCCGACGTCGACGAGAAGGCCGTCGAGAACGCCGACATCATCTATCTCGAAGGCTATCTCTGGGATCCGCCGGCGGCGAAGGAGGCCTTCCGCAAGGCGTCCGAGATCGCTCATAGGGCGGGCGGGCGCGTCGCTATCACCTTGTCCGACTCCTTCTGCGTCGACCGCTACCGCCACGAGTTCATCGGCCTGATCCGCAACCGGATGGTCGATCTCGTCTTCGCTAACGAGCACGAGCTGAAGAGCCTCTATGAAACCTCGGATTTCGACACGGCCCTGTCCTGGTTGCGCTCGGAGAACATCCTTGCCGTCGTGACCCGTTCGGAGAAGGGCGCGCTGGCAGTGACGCCGGACGGCATCATCGAGGAGCCGGTCTTCCCGGTCGAGCGCGTGGTCGATGCGACCGGCGCCGGTGATCTCTTCGCCGCCGGCTTCCTCTTCGGCCTGACCTCGGGCCGCGAGACCCGCGACTGCCTGCGCCTTGGCGCTTTGGCGGCGGCCGAGATCATCTCCCATATCGGCGCCCGGCCGGATGTCAGCCTGAAGACCCTGTCGGGCAACGAAGGGCTGCTGTGAGCCTGTAGCAGCCGTCATTCTCGGGCCGTGCTTCGCGCGGACCCGAGAATCTCAGGTTCGGTATTCAACGGCCGCTTGTCACGAGATGCTCGGCTCAAGGCCGAGCATGACGCGCCAACTCGCCCCTCAATACAGCGTCGCCTTGACCCGTGCGGGCAGCGCTTCGTCATAGGCCTCGCCGTCGAAGGTCTCGACGGCGGCGTTGCGCGCCGTGATGTCGCGCAGGATCGTTCCGGGCGAGGGCAAGGTCCGCTTGTCGACCTGCCGCTCCGGATTCCAGAGCTCCGCCCGTACCACCGCACGCGAGCACTGGAAGTAGACCGCCTCGACATGGACGACCATCACGCTCGCCGGCAGCTTGCCGGCCATCTCAAACTGCGCGCACAACCCAGGATCGCAGGAAAGCTCGGCGCGTCCATTCACGCGCAGCGTCTCACCGTATCCCGGGATGAGGAAGAGCATTCCGATTCGATCGTCGGACAGGATATTCTTCAACGAATCCAGACGGTTATTGCCTTTTCGGTCGGGAATCAGGAGCGTTTTCGCGTCCCGGACCGTGACAAAGCCCGGCAAATCCCCACGCGGTGAACAATCCAGCCCCTCTGGACCGACTGTCGCGAGCACGAAAAACGGGGAAGCCGCGATCAGCTCTGCATAATTCTCGTCGACATGGTCGATCTCCTTGAAGACTGAGGCCGGTGCGATCGGGTTGGAGTAGGCGCGGGCGAGGTCGTCGAACGAGGCGATGCGGTGGTCGGACATGCCGGTCTCCATGAGGCGGCATATGTCTAGACTATTGGTCGCGGCGCGTCACCTCCCCGGAGGCAGGCCGTCATTCTCGCGCGAAGCTAAGCGCAGACCCGAGAATCTCTTGCAAGAAGAGGTGCCCCTTCCTTCCGAAGATGCTCGGGTCAAGCCCGACGGCGGCCGACGTCAACCTCGTCCAGTCCACATAAAGCAAAACGCCCCGCATCGGCTGATGCGGGGCGCCTCGTTTCACGTGAATCGGCTGTGAGCGATTACTCGCCGGCGGCCTGCTTCTCGCGGGCCTTCTCGGCCTCGCGCTCGGCCTTGAGCTTCTCGGTGATGTCCTCGCCGGTCTCCTGGTCGACGACCTTCATCGAGAGGCGGATCTTGCCGCGCTCGTCCATGCCGAGGAACTTCACCTTGACCTTGTCGCCTTCCTTGACGACGTCCTGGACCTTCTGGACGCGCTTGGGGGCGAGCTCGGAGATGTGCACGAGGCCGTCCTTGGCGCCGAAGAAGTTCACGAAAGCGCCGAACTCCATGATCTTGACGACGGTGCCGTCATAGATCACGCCCGGCTCGGCTTCCGAGACGATCGACTTGATCCACTTGATCGCCGCTTCGATCGACTTGCCGTCGGCCGAGGCGATCTTGATGGTGCCGTCGTCCTCGATGTTGACCTTGGCGCCGGTCTTTTCGACGATCTCGCGGATCACCTTGCCGCCGGAGCCGATGACTTCGCGGATCTTGTCGACCGGGATCTTCATCGTCTCGATGCGCGGCGCGAACTCGCCGAGCTGGCTGCGCGAGGCGGAGAGCGCCTTGGCCATCTCGCCGAGGATGTGCTCGCGGCCGCCCTTGGCCTGCTCGAGGGCGACCTTCATGATCTCCTCGGTGATGCCGGCGATCTTGATGTCCATCTGGAGCGAAGTAATGCCATCGGCAGTACCCGCGACCTTGAAGTCCATGTCGCCGAGATGATCCTCGTCACCGAGGATGTCGGAGAGCACGGCAAAGCGCTTGCCTTCCAGGATCAGGCCCATCGCGATGCCCGCGACCGGCGCGCGCAGCGGCACGCCGGCATCCATCAGCGCCAGCGAGGTGCCGCAGACGGTGGCCATCGAGGAGGAGCCGTTCGACTCGGTGATCTCCGAGACGACGCGCAGCGTGTAGGGGAACTCGCCCTTGCCCGGCAGCATCGGGTGGATGGCGCGCCAGGCGAGCTTGCCGTGGCCGATCTCGCGGCGGCCGGGCGAGCCCATGCGGCCGGTCTCGCCGACGGAATAGGGCGGGAAGTTGTAGTGCAGCAGGAAGGTTTCCTTGTAGGTGCCTTCCAGCGAGTCGATGAACTGCTCGTCGTCGCCGGTGCCGAGCGTGGTCACGACCAGCGCCTGGGTCTCGCCGCGGGTGAACAGCGCCGAGCCATGGGTGCGCGGCAGGACGCCGGCCTGGGCCACGATCGGGCGGACCGTCTTGACGTCGCGGCCGTCGATGCGGGTGCCGTCATCGAGGATGTTCCAGCGGACGATCTTGGCCTGCGCTTCCTTGAACTGGGCGCCGACCTTCTCCTTGGTGAAGGAGGTCACGCCGTCCGGCGTCTCGGAGACGAGCGCAGCGATGACCTTGGCCTTGGCCGCGTCGACGGCGGCATAGCGCTCGGCCTTGGCGGTGATCTTGTAGGCGGCGCGCAGATCGGCCTCAGCCGTCTTCATGATCGCGTCGAGAATGGCGGTATCATCCGGCGGGTTGAAGTCGCGCGGCTCCTTGGCAGCCTTCTCGGCGAGGCGGATGATCGCCTCGATCACCGGCTGGAAATGCTTGTGGCCGAACATCACGGCGCCGAGCATGACCTCCTCGGTCAGCTCCTTCGCCTCGGACTCGACCATCAGCACCGCGTCCTGCGTGCCGGCGACGACGAGGTCGAGAACCGATTCCTTGGCCTCCTCGATCGTCGGGTTGAGCTTGTAGGCGCCGTCGATATAGCCGACACGGGCGCCACCGATCGGACCCATGAAAGGCACACCGGAAAGGGTCAGCGCGGCCGAGGTGGCGACCATCGCGACGATGTCGGGATCGTTCTCGAGGTCATGCTGCAGGACGGTGACGACGACCTGCGTGTCGTTCTTGTAGCCTTCGACGAAGAGCGGGCGGATCGGCCGGTCGATCAGGCGGGAGACCAGCGTCTCCTTCTCGCTCGGGCGCCCTTCGCGCTTGAAGTAGCCGCCCGGGATGCGGCCGGCGGCGAAGGTCTTTTCCTGGTAGTTGACGGTCAGCGGGAAGAAGTCGAAGCCGGGCTTCGGCTCCTTGGCCGAGACGACGGTCGCGAGCACGACGGTCTCGCCATAGGTGGCCATCACGGCGCCGTCGGCCTGGCGGGCGACCTTGCCGGTTTCGAGGACGAGCTTGCGGCCGCCCCAGATCAGTTCTTCGGTTTGGATGTCGAACATGTGTTTCATCTTTCGGTCGGGTTCGACCCGTCCGGTGCCTTCAGGCCCATGGGCAAGACGGCAGAAAGCTCGGGTGGGAAAGGAGGTGCGCCCGAGCGCTCGGCGATCCTGCCATGGACGTCTGCGGCGCCCGGCGGGTCACGCGGGAGGGCCGCCCCATGCGGCCGCCGCGGCAGTCAGGCGCGCCGCCCATGGCGGCATCGCCCGAAAAGGAGCCGCCCGGAGCGTGGCGCACCGGGCGGAAACGGTTTTCAGCCTTCGATCAGCGGCGGATGCCGAGCCGTTCGATCAGCGTCTTGTAGCGGGCTTCTTCCTTGCCCTTGAGGTAGTCGAGCAGCGAACGGCGCTGCGAGACCAGCTTGAGCAGGCCGCGGCGGGAGTGGTTGTCCTTCGCGTGCGACTTGAAGTGGCCGGTCAGGTTGTTGATGCGCTCGGTCAGGATCGCGACCTGCACTTCCGGCGAACCGGTGTCGTTCGGCTTGGTGGCGTATTCTTGGAGCAGCGCGGTCTTGCGCTCGGCAGTGATCGACATCGGGATATCCTCTGTTCGGGTTGATCTGGCGGGCCTGGCCGGGATGTCGTCCAGCGAGGTCCGAAATCCGCGATCCGCCTCATCGCGGAGGGGTCGCGCAGCCGGCTTTTTCGGGCCGGATGCGGGGCATATACACGAAATCGCCGGAAACGCCAGCGCCGTGCGGAACAGGAGTGCCGGACGCCGGTTTGACTCGCTATCGTCACTCCAGACGGCGGGGTCGCGTCATGCCCGTTTGCATCCGGCATTGCTGCACGAGGCTGGGGTTCCTCGCCGGGGAGGTCGTCTGATGGCGCCTCGTCCCGCCTGGAAGGGCTATCTCAAGCTCTCGCTCGTCTCCTGCGCCGTTGAACTCACCGGCGCGACCAGCCAAAGCGAGAAGGTCTCCTTCCGCATCATCAACCGCAAGACCGGCAACACGGTGCGGCGGCAATATATCGACAGCGTCACGGCTAAGCCCGTCGCTGATGATGACGAGGTGAAGGGCTACGAAATCGGCGACGACGAGTATCTGTTGATCGAGGAGGACGAGATCGAGGCTGTCCAGATCGAATCCTCGCATACGCTGTCGATCGAGAGCTTCGTGGATCGCGCCGATATCCCGCAGATCTATTTCGACACGCCCTATTACGTCACACCCGCCGACGAGGTCTCGGAGGAGGCCTTCGCCGTGATCCGCGAGGCGATGGCGAAGCAGAAGAAGGCCGGCATCGCCCGCGTCGTGCTCTATCGCCGCGAGCGGCCGGTGATGATCGAGCCCTTCGACAAGGGCCTGCTGCTGACGACTTTGCGCTACGACAAGACGGTTCGGAAACCCGCGGAGATCTTCGAGGGGCTGGGCAAGCAGAAGAGCGATCCCGAGCTGATCGACCTCGCCACGCATATCATCGAGAAGAAGGAGGCCGCCTTCGACCCCTCCGGTTTCGAGGATCGTTACGAGGATGCGCTGCTCGAACTGATCGAGGCCAAGCGCAGGGGCCGCAAGCCGCCGGTCGTGCAGGCGGCCGAGCGCCCGGCCAATGTCGTCAACCTCTTCGATGCGCTGAAGAAGAGTCTCGCAAGCGAGGGCGGCGGCAAGGCCGCGCCGCCACCCGGCTCCAAATCGGCGAAATCCGCCAAGGCGACCAAGCGCTCCGCGAGCAAGGCACGCAAGAGCGCCTGAGCGCCGTGACAGGCGAGGTACGAGAAATCTGGTCGAGCGTTCGTTCATACCGGGTCATCCCGGGCGACCGAAGGGAGACCCGGGATCCATGCCAGAGCACCAAGGGGAGATGCTCTGGCATGGATCCCGGATCTACGCTTCGCTCCGTCCGGGATGACGCGCGCTCCTTTTTTGAGCGCAGGACGAGGGCTGCGCATTTCAGACGGACCCCGAGGAGGATTGATGTCCACGCTCGATCTCTACCGCTCCAAGCGCGACTTCTCTCGCACCCGGGAGCCGAAAGGCGCCAAGGCCGGGAAGAAAGCCGCGAAAGGCGGCGCCTTCGTCGTCCAGAAGCACGCAGCCCGGCGCCTGCACTATGATTTCCGGCTCGAACATGGCGGCGTGCTCTGGTCCTGGGCGGTGACGCGCGGTCCGAGCCTCGACCCGGCCGAAAAGCGCCTCGCTGTTCATGTCGAGGATCACCCGCTCGAATATGGCGGCTTCGAGGGCACGATTCCCGCCGGCCAATATGGCGGCGGCTCGGTCATCGTCTGGGACGAGGGCCAGTGGATTCCGGAAGGCGATCCGGCCGCCGGCATGAAGAAGGGCCATCTCGCCTTCATGCTGGAGGGGCACAAGCTGCATGGCCGCTGGCATCTCGTCCGGCTGAAGCCCCGGCGCGGCGAGAAGCGCGACAACTGGCTGCTGATCAAGTCGGAGGACGAATTCGCCCGCACCGACGAGGACATTCTCGAAACCGAGCCGAATTCGGTGAAATCCGGCCTGTCGGTCGAACAGATCGGTGCCGACGAAGCAAGGGGGGCCGTTTGGGATACGACCAAGCCGGCGAAGCAGGCCGCTGCCGCGGCCAAACCAGCCCGCAAGGCGAAGCGGCGCAGCGACGAGGAGGATCTGCCATCCTTCGTCGAGCCCTGCTTGGCGACCTTGCAGGATAAGCCGCCGACTGGCGAGAACTGGCTGCACGAGGTCAAGTTCGACGGCTACCGGCTGGAAGCCCGCATTGACCATGGTGCGGTCAAGCTCTTGACGCGCTCCGGCCTCGACTGGACGGCCCGCTTCGGCAAGAGGCTCGTCGCGGCGCTGGCCGGCCTGCCCTGCGAGACCGCGTTGATCGACGGCGAGCTGGTGACGCTCGGCAGCAACGGCATCTCGTCCTTCTCCGCCTTGCAGCAGGCGCTCTCGGAGGGAAAGGCCGGCGGTCTCGTCTATTTCGCCTTCGATCTGCTCCATCTCGACGGCGAGGATCTGCGCGACGAACCGTTGCTCGCCCGCAAGGAAAGACTGCAGCACCTCCTGGAAGGCAGCCCGGCCGATGGGCCGCTGCGCTACAGCGAGCACTTCGTCGAGCCGGGTCAGACCATGCTGACCCATGCCTGCCGCATGGGGCTTGAAGGCGTGGTTTCGAAACGGGCCGACGCCCGCTATCGCAGCGGGCGCGGGAGCGACTGGATCAAGTCGAAATGCACGCAGCGCCAGGAGTTCGTGATTGCCGGCTACGTCTCCTCGCAGGCCTCGCCGCGCAAGCTCGGCTCGATCGTCGCGGGCTATTACGAGGATGGCGAGCTGAAGCCCGCGGGCCGCGTCGGCACCGGCTTCACCGCGACCTCGGCGGCCTCGCTGAAGACGAAGCTCGACAGGCTCGCAACGGATACTTCGCCCTTCAAGGGCGCGGCGGCCCGCGAGCGCGGTGTCGTCTGGGTGAAGCCCGAATTGGTCGCAGAGGTCGAGTTCCGGGCCTGGACGGCTTCCAAGACCTTGCGCCACGCTTCTTTCTTAGGGTTGCGCGAGGACAAGCCGGCCGGGGAGATCGTCGCCGAGCTGCCGGCCAAACCGGCGCCGGAGAAGACAAGAAGCAGCAAGGTTGCCCCGCCTTCTTCCAAAAATGTGGCGCCGGTGGAGACCATCGTGAAACTGTCGAGCCCGGACAAGCCGCTCTGGCCGGATATCGGCTTCACCAAGGGCGATCTGCTCGCCTACTACGCGAAAATCTGGCCGCTGATGCAGCGCTTCGTCGTGGGGCGCCCGCTCAGCCTCGTGCGCGCCCCGAACGGCATCGAGGGCTCCCGCTTCTTCCAGAAGCATGCCGGGCCGGGCCTGCACGAGGCGGTCAGGCGCCGGAAGGATTCCGACGGTGAGGAGCTGATCTATATCGAGGATTTCGATGGACTCGCCGCGCTCGTCCAGCTCGGCACTGTCGAGATCCATGTCTGGGGCGCGACCATGGACGCCATCGAGACGCCGGACCAGATCATCTTCGACCTCGATCCCGATACGGGCGTGCCAGTCGAGCGCGTCCGCGATGCCGCGCTGACCGTCCGCCGCCATCTCGATGACCTCGGCTTCGACAGCTTCCTCAAGGTTTCCGGCGGCAAGGGGTTCCATGTCGTGCTGC
The DNA here is from genome assembly GCF_008253865.1 of Bosea sp. F3-2. NCBI lineage: Bacteria > Pseudomonadati > Pseudomonadota > Alphaproteobacteria > Hyphomicrobiales > Alloboseaceae > Allobosea > Allobosea sp. F3-2. The sequence goes on along the minus strand of NZ_CP042331.1, from coordinate 4,262,660 downwards.
CGCTGAAACCGAAGGCCGACTGGGAGCGCGTGCGCGGCTTCGCCCGCGATTTCGCCAAGGCGATGGAGCAGGCCGAGCCGAAGCTCTACACCGCGACATTGTCGAAGAAGGCGCGGCGCGGCCGCATCTTCATCGACTATCTGCGCAACGGCCGCGGCGCGACGGCGATCGCCCCCTACTCGACCCGCGCCCGTCCCGGGGCGACGTTGGCGATGCCGGTCGAATGGGATGATCTCGACAAGTTGAAGCCCGATGCCTTCAAGGCCCGCGAGATTCTCGACGGCGATCTGCCGCCCGATCTCTGGAGCGGCTTCTTCGCTGCGGACAAGCCGCTTACCGGGAGCTGAGCGGAATCGGAATGAGGCCGCCTGCCGCCGGCGACAAGCCGCGATCATAGCGCCGCTGGGCCTCCTCGACCTCCTCGATATGGGCTTCGGCCCAGAGCGTGAGCTGGTGCACCGTCTGTGACAGCGTCCGCCCGAGCTCGGTTAGCGAATACTCGACCGTAACCGGCACGGTCGGAAAGACCTCGCGCCGGACGAGCCCGTCGCGTTCGAGGCTTTTCAGCGTCTGTGACAGCATCTTCTGCGAGATGTTCTCGATCCGGCGTCGGAGCTCGTTGAAGCGAAGGGTCCCATCGTCAAGCGCGATCAGGATCAGAACGGCCCAGGTGTCGCCGATGCGGTCGAGCACGCGCCGCGTCGGGCACAGCGCCTGGAAAGGGTCGGGACGTTTCAGCATGGCGGTTTCCCGGAGGTGACCATGTCGCGCGAAAGTGCCTTCTTTACGGGGCGGCGTGGCATAGTCAGATAGGTTCTATTGGAATGCAGGTATCCAAAAGATACCACAACAAGGAGCCTCTGTCATGAAAGTCGCATTGATCGGCGCCAGCGGATTCATCGGTTCGCGCCTGCTGGCCGAGCTTGCCTCGCGCGGCCACGCCGTCACCGCCATCGTCCGCAATCCGGAGAAAGTCGCGGCCCTGCCCGGCGTCACTGCCGTCAAGGGCGACGTCTTCGACAAGGATGGGCTCGCGAAGCTCGTCGCCGGGCACGATGCCGCGATCAGCGCCGTGCATTTCACCGCCAGCGATCCGCAGCTTCTGCTTGCCGCGGTGAAGCAGTCGGGTGTGAAGCGCTATCTCGTCGTCGGCGGGGCCGGCAGCCTCGAAGTGGCGCCGGGCGTCAAGCTCTTCGATACGCCGGAATTCCCGGCGATCTACCTCGACGAGGCGAAGAAGGGCGGCGTCTTCCTCGATCTGCTGAAGCAGGAGCAGGGGCTGGACTGGACCTTCCTTTCGCCTTCGGTGCTGATCCAGCCGGGCGAGCGCACCGGCAAGTTCCGGCTCGGCACCGACCAGCTTCTGGTCGACGACAAGGGCAACAGCGCGATCTCGGCGGAGGACTACGCCATCGCACTGGTCGATGAGCTGGAAAAGCCGGCTCACAGCCGCCGCCGCTTCACGGTCGGCTACTGACCGGCTCCGCGAACTGCTCGAAAATGAAAGGGCGATGCCTTCTGTCGAAGGCATCGCCCTTTTTTACGCATTCAGCTTCGGCGCTGCGTTACGCTTTGCGGAAATGCTTTTCACCGATGCTGAGCGTACCGCGCTTGAGCTTGCCCAGCGCGACCCATCCGGTCTCGCCCTCGAAATACAGCTTCGAGCGATCGACCGCATAGCGGCCGCGATGCTGGGCGCCGGCGGCCGGTTTGGCCTTGTGGAACTGCCCGTCGGGCCGCAGATCGATCAGGATCGACCCGTCCTCGGTCTTCCACGTGCCGATGGCGGCCTGCTCGAACGGGGTGGGACCGCCCCTGTCGTCGAGATCGATCTCGAGCAGGCGGGTGGGACGGCTGGCCTGCGTGAAGCTGGAGGCGAGCTGGCCGAGAGTCTGAAGAACCTGGCTGAACGGCATGGTTTTCGTCTCCCTGTTGTGGTGACGGCTGAAACCGCTTGTCGCAGACATCCCCGCCGGGATCTGTCAGCAAGCGGTTGAGCATCTGCCGCCTCCAAGGAGCCGGACGGACGATCGTCACGAATGAGTTTGCAATGGCGGCGTCACGAAGGGGCATGAAGTCCCGGCGCCTGTCGCAGAGATAGGTCGATATGGGTGCGGCGCAAGGGACCGCTGCGCAGAAAATTCACGATCGAAGAAAAACGGCGCCCTTTTGGAGCGCCGTGTCGTTTGGGGGGAGGGCCGCTAGAGTTCGGGTCCGAGCCGCTTGGCCTCAGAACTCCTCCCAGCCGGCATCCTGGGCGCGGCCATTGGCGACCTTGCGCGGGGCGGGGGCGGCCTTGGACTGGGCGAAGGCGGCTTCCGCCAGCTGGCGCAGCCGCTCCGGCTCGGCGGCCGGGGCCTTGGCGGATGCAGCCGGAGCCGCTGCCGCCAGAGCGACCGGTCGTGCGGACGCGCGAGCCGGGGCCTTCACCGGGCGCGCCGTGGACGAGGCCGCTGCCGGGACGGGCTGCGGATAGCCTGACTGGCCGACCGCCTCGCGGCCGGTGCGGAAGGTCGCGACCAGCTCGTTGAGCTGGCCGATGCGGCCCGAGAGCGCATTGGCGGAAGCGGCGCTCTCTTCAGCCAGCGCCGCGTTCTGCTGGGTCATCTCGTCGAGATGCGCCACCGCCTGGCTCATCTCGTCGATGCCGTTGGCCTGCTCGCCGGAGGCCGCCGAGATGTCGGCGATGGTCGCCGCCACCTTCTGCGAGGCTTCGAGGATGCGCGCGAGCTGGTCGCCGGCCTGGCGCACCAGCTTCACGCCCGCGCCGACCTCGGCATTGGAGGAGGAGATCAGGCCCGAGATGTCCTTGGCCGCCTCGCCCGAGCGCTGCGCCAGCGTGCGCACCTCGGAGGCGACGACGGCGAAGCCCTTGCCGGCCTCGCCGGCACGCGCCGCCTCGACCGCGGCGTTGAGGGCCAGGAGGTTGGTCTGGAAGGCGATGTCGTCGATGACGCGGATGATGTCGGAGATCTTCTGCGAGGCGCTCTCGATGCGGGCCATGGCCTCGACCGCCTGGCCGGCGATGGCGCCGCCGTTCTCGGCGGCCTGCATGGCGTCGTCGGCGATGCGGGCGGCATCCTTCGCGGCCTGGGCCGAGGCCTTGACCGAGGCGGCGAGCTCCTCGGTGGTGGCGGCGGTCTCCTCGAGCGAGGAGGCCTGCTCCTCGGTGCGCTTGGAGAGGTCGTCGGCGCCCATGTTGATCTCGCGGGCGGCCAGCCCGACATCGGCCGAGGTGGTCTGGATCGTCGCGACCGTGGCCGAGAGCCGGTCGACCGTCTCGTTGATCGCGCCCTTGAGATCGGCGAAGCGGCCGCGATAGGCGGTCTCGACCCGGCTGGTCAGGTCGCCGCCCGCGATCGCCGACAAGGCCTGCGCAAACTCCGTCGTCGCAGAATCAACCACGACGTTGATCTCGTTGATGCCGGCCACCAGCCGCTGCATCTGCTCGTCGGCGTCGTTGATCTGCAGCCGGGCCGAGAAGTCGCCGGCGGCTGCCGCCGCGACGACCTCGCCGACATCCGACACCACCGCTTCCATCGACTGCGCCCGCGCCAGCCGCGCCGCCGCTGCCGCGCGCTCCTGTTCCTGTAGAAGCGCGACCTGCTCCGTGCTCTCGCGCAGCACCGAGACCGCGCGGGCCATGGCGCCGATCTCGTCCGGACGATCGGCATGAGGCACATCGATGCGGGTGTCACCGGCCGTGAGCTTCTCCATCACCTCGCTGAGATCGAGGATCGGACGGGTGATCGAACGCTGTGCGAAGACGAGCGCCACGCCGATGGAGATCACCAGGGTTGCCAGCAGGACGAGCGGCAAGAGCCACTGGACCTGACGGGTAAAGGCCGTCGCCTCGTCTCCCACGGCGATGCTGGCTTTCTCGATGCGTTGGCTGAAACTGATCAGCAGGTCATTGAGCGCTTTGCGGTTGGCGCGATTCGTCTCGTTATTGCCCTGGGCGTTGGCGGCTTCCGCCGAAACCTGGCGTCCGAGCCGGGCGGTTTCGGTGCGGAAGGCGATGAACTCCTCGACGGATTTGGCGATCTGCGCAACGGTCTCACGCTCCTCGGTGGGCGTGATGTTCTGCAGGTCGGCCACGAATTTGCGCAGCGTCGGAATACGATCGTCGATCCCCTTGGCGTATACACCCATCTCTTGTGGAGTCTTCGCCATGTAGATGCCGCGCGACTCCATGACCACGGCCGTGACGACGCCATTGATCCGCTGCGTCAGGAGCGCGACATTGCCCTGGATTTCGGAACGCGTATTCAGGTCATCCGCCTTGTGCAGACCGTAGAGACTGATGATCGCGGAAATAATGGCCCCGCCTGCGACGATGGCGAGCATGGCGAGAATCTTCAGGCGGATGGATTTCATGGTGACGGTCCTAAGGCGACCTCCTGAACGAGAAGGTCGTTTCCACAAGCCGACCATTCGCCGTTAACAATAAAAAACTGCTTAAAAACTGATCGAATTGATCACCTGGAATTCAGGCTCGTTCATGCTCGAAATGACCTCGATGTGCCGAAGGGTTTTCCTCGGGCGAACGAAGTCAATATCCGGATTCAAGCAGTTTACATTTGAACTATTCGATGGCCTCACGCGCGGGCTGCCGACGGCTCATCGCTAACAGCGTCAGCCGTGATTCGTCCGCAAAACCCAGCTTTGCAGCGACGTTGCGACTGTGCCCTCTTGATAGAGCGGGCTTGCCTGAACATGTTGGCGTCTTCCGCAGTCCAGTTCCGGTTCCCGATCGCCATGTCCGAACACAGCAATGTCCCCGTGATGCACGCCACCACCATCCTGATGGTGCGCAAGGGCGGGCGGGTCGTCATCGGCGGCGACGGGCAGGTCTCGCTCGGCCAGACGATCATGAAGGGCAATGCCAAGAAAGTCCGTCGCCTCGCCAAGGGGCAGGTGATTGCTGGCTTTGCCGGGGCGACTGCCGATGCCTTCACCCTGTTCGAGCGGCTGGAGGCCAAGCTCGAGCAATATCCGGCGCAGCTGTTGCGCGCCTGCGTCGAGCTTGCCAAGGACTGGCGCACGGATCGCTATCTGCGCCGGCTGGAGGCGATGCTGCTCGTCGCCGACAAGGAGGTCAGCCTGCTGATCTCCGGCACCGGCGACGTGCTGGAGCCGGAGGCAAGCGAGCACGGCGCGGTGATGGCGATCGGTTCCGGCGGCAACTATGCGCTTTCGGCGGCGCGTGCCCTGATCGATATCGAGCCCGATGCCGAGACGATCGTGCGCAAGGCGATGACGATCGCCGGTGACATCTGCGTCTACACCAACCACTCGCTCGTCATCGAGACGCTCGAAGCAGCCTGACGTTTGCCGCCAGCACGCTCGCCAGGCCATTTCATCCGGATACAGTACGCAATGACCAGCTTTTCCCCCCGCGAGATCGTCTCGGAGCTCGACCGCTTCATCGTCGGTCAGAAGGATGCCAAGCGCGCCGTCGCCATCGCGTTGCGCAACCGCTGGCGCCGCCAGCAGCTGCAGGGGCCACTGCGCGAGGAGGTCTTGCCGAAGAACATCCTGATGATCGGGCCGACCGGCTGCGGCAAGACCGAGATCGCGCGCCGCCTCGCCAAGCTCGCCAACGCGCCCTTCCTCAAGGTCGAAGCGACCAAGTTCACCGAGGTTGGTTATGTCGGCCGCGACGTGGAATCGATCGTGCGCGACCTCGTCGAGGTCGCGATCGCGCTGGTGCGCGAGAGCCGGCGCAAGGATGTCCAGGCCAAGGCGCATCTCGCGGCCGAGGAGCGTGTGCTCGACGCCCTGGTCGGCGCGAGTTCCAGCCAGGCGACGCGCGAGTCCTTCCGCCGCAAGCTGCGCGACAACGAGCTCGACGAGAAGGAGATCGAGGTCGAGGTGGCGGCGGGCGCTGGCGCGGCCACGCCGATGTTCGAACTGCCCGGTATGCCGGGCGCCTCGATCGGCGCGATCAATCTCTCCGACATGCTCGGCAAGGCCTTCGGCCAGAAGGGCAAGCCGAGGCGCATGCTGGTCAAGGATGCCTATCAGCCACTGCTGGCCGAGGAGAGCGACAAGCTAATCGACCAGGAGGCGATCGTGCAGGCGGCGATCCGCGAGGTCGAGAACAACGGCATCGTCTTCCTCGACGAGATCGACAAGATCTGCAGCCGCGAGGGCAAGGGCGGCGCCGATGTCTCGCGCGAGGGCGTGCAGCGCGACCTGCTGCCGCTGATCGAGGGCACCACCGTCGCGACCAAGTACGGCGCGGTCAAGAGCGACCACATCCTGTTCATCGCCTCGGGTGCGTTCCACATCTCCCGCCCCTCCGATCTGCTGCCGGAGCTGCAGGGCCGTCTGCCGATCCGCGTCGAGCTCAATCCGCTCGATATCGAGGATTTCAAGCGCATCCTCACCGAGACCGAGGCGAGCCTGATCAAGCAGACGGTCGCTCTGATGGCGACCGAAGAGGTCACGGTCGAATTCAAACCCGACGCGATCGACGCCATCGCCCGCATCGCCGTCGACGTGAACTCCACGGTCGAGAACATCGGCGCCCGCCGGCTCCAGACCGTGATCGAGCGCATCCTCGACGAGATCTCCTTCACCGCGCCGGATCGCTCGGGCGAGACCGTCGTCATCGACGCAGCTTATGTCGAGACCCGCATCGGGGATCTGGCGAAGAACGCCGATCTGAGCCGGTTTATTCTCTGACGTCGCGGAATCGCGCCTGTCGCGCATGGCCTCTGTCTTCAAGATTGTGTATCTTGAAGACAGAAGAGGTTCGAAGCCATGTCCCGCACGACGACCATGACGGTGCGCATCGGTAGTACGTTGAGCGAATTCGTCGCCCGCAATATCGGCGAAGACGGCGCCTATGAGAATGTCAGCGAATACGTCCGCGACCTGATCCGGCGTGACAAGGAACGGGTCGAGCGTGAAGCGTTCGAACGGCTCAAGGCCGAGCTGACCCACGCCTTCGCGGCCCCCGATGAAAGCTATCGCCCGCTGACGGCGGCCGAGGTGATTGCGCGCAACAAGGCCTCCGTGTGACCGCCATTCGCGTTCAGGAAGCTGCATCGCGGCGGCTGGACGAGATTTATTGCTATACGCGCGACGCTTTCGGCGCTGCGCAGGCCGAACGCTATATCGAAGGTCTTTTCGAGGCTTTCGGGCGGATCGAGACGCATGCCGTGCTGTCGCGGCCTGTACCCGCGGAATTCGGCGTCGACGGTTTCCTCTTTCGCTACGGGCGCCATGTCGTCTATTGGCGCAGGCTCGCGAACGGGGATATCGGCATCGTGACCATCCTCCACGAGCGGATGCACCAAATCGACCGCTTCCGCGAGGATTTCGGGCTGTGATCGAGACCTCGCCCTCCCGCCTCGCCCGCGATTCGGCCGTTGTCGGAGCCGCCACGGTCGCCTCGCGCCTGCTCGGCTTTGCACGTGACGTGCTGATCGCGCGCCTGCTCGGCGGCGGGCCGGTGGCCGACGCCTTCCTCGCCGCGCTGCGCCTGCCCAATCTGGTGCGGCGCGTGCTGGGCGAGGGCGGGCTCAACGCGCCTTTCGTACCGCTCTACCTGGCCGTCAAGAACGACAAGGGCAATGGCGCTGCGCTACGCTTCGCCGGCGAGGCGACCGGGCATCTCGGCCTGCTTCTGCTCCTCCTTGTCGCGTTCGGCGAGTTCTTCGCGCCCTGGCTCGTGCTCGGCCTTGCCAGCGGCTTCGCCGATGAGCCTGAAACGCTTGCTCTGGCGGCCTCCTACACGCGGCTGATGCTGCCCTTCCTGCTGCTGACGACGCTTGCCGCGTTGCTGGCGGCCTTGCTCAATGCCGAGCGCCGTTTTGCCGTCGCGGCCCTCGCGCCGGCGCTGATGAACGCGATCCTGCTCGCCCTCCTGCTCGTCCTGCATGTGACGGGTGCAGCGCCCGAGGTCGGGGCGCGCTGGCTCGCGCTTTGCGTCAGCCTCACCGGCCTCGCCCATCTTGCGATGATCCTGATCAGCTTGCATGGCTTGGCCCTGCCGCGCCCGAGTCTGCGCTGGTCGCCGGAGATGGCGCGGCTGATCCGCACCGGCGGGGCGACGCTGCTGGCGGCCTCGGCCGCCCAGCTCGTGCTGCTCGTCGCGACGCAGATCGCCTCTTCCGAGCCCGGCGCGGTGGCGGCGCTCTACTATGCCGACCGCGTCTTCCAGCTCCCGCTCGGCTTCGTCGGTGTGGCGATGGGTACGGTCGTGCTCTCCGACATGGCGCTGGCGGCGCACCGCGGCGGGCCCGACGCCATGCTCGGGCAGTCGCTGGCGCTCGGCCTTGCGCTCGCCTTGCCGGCGGCGACGGCGCTCGTGGCGCTCGCCGAGCCGATCGTGTCCGCACTGTTCGAGTATGGTCGCTTCGATGCCGGCGATCGCGAGCGCACGGCTGCGGCGCTCGCCGCCTTCGGCTGCGGCTTGCCTTTCGCCGTCGTGGCGAAGGTCTTCGGACAGGTCTATTTCGCGCGCAGCCTGCCGAGGCTGCCGCTGATCTCGGGCGGCCTGGCGGTGCTCGTCGCGGTGCTGGCCGGGTTTCTGCTGCCGGGCGGTCGCAATGCGGCGCAGATGGCGGCTTTGGCGGCAACACTCGCCTTTGCCGTTCAGACGCTCATGCTTGGTATCGCCTTGCTGCGCGATGGCATCTGGCGGCCGAGTTTCGGCAATCTGCGGCCCATCGCCGCCAGCCTCGCCGCCAGCGCGCTCATGCTCGGCGTGCTGGTGCTGCTGTTGCGCCTGCTGGCGGTGCCGCTGATGGCAGGCCAGCCGACATTCCACCGCGTCGGGGCGCTCGGCCTGCTCTGCCTCGCAGGCCTTGTCAGCTACGGCACGGCGGGCTGGGTGCTCGGCGCCTTCGGCGCTCTCCCCTTGCGCAAGCGGCGGGCTTGAGCCAGAAGCGCCGCTTCCCTCCTCCATCGTGACGACGGAGTGCCCCATGTCGGGTTTTCATCAGCGCGTTTTCTCAGGCATGCAGCCGACCTCCACGCTGCATCTCGGCAACTATCTCGGCGCGCTGACCAACTGGGTGGCGATGCAGAAGACGCATGAGTGCATCTATTGCGTCGTCGACATGCACGCGATCACGATGTGGCAGGACCCTGCCGACCTGAAGCGCGCCATCCGCGAGGTCACTGCGGCCTATATCGCCGCCGGCGTTGATCCGCAGAAGAGCATCATCTTCAACCAGAGCCAGGTCTCGGGCCATGCCGAGCTCGCATGGATCTGCAACTGTATCGCGCGGCTGGGCTGGATGAACCGCATGACACAGTTCAAGGAGAAGGCCGGCAAGGACCGCGAGAATGCTTCGCTCGGCCTCTACGCCTATCCGAGCCTGATGGCGGCCGACATCCTGCTCTACAAGGCCACGCATGTGCCCGTCGGCGAGGACCAGAAGCAGCATCTGGAGCTCACCCGCGACATTGCCCAGAAGTTCAACAACGACTTCGCGCCGCAGATCGCCGAGCTCGACCTGGGTACGGGCGATGTCGGCTTCTTCCCGCTGCCGGAGCCGATGATCATGGGCCCGGCTCAGCGCGTGATGAGCCTGCGCGACGGCACCAAGAAGATGTCGAAATCGGATGCCTCCGACTATTCGCGCATCAACCTGACGGACGATGCCGACACCATCGCCCAGAAGATCCGCAAGGCGAAGACCGATCCCGACGCGCTCCCCTCCGAGGAGAAGGGGCTGGAGGGGCGGCCCGAGGCCGAGAATCTCGTCGGCATCTATGCCGGCCTCTCGGGCTCGTCGAAGGGCGCGGTTCTGCAGCAGTTTGGCGGCAGCCAGTTCTCGGGCTTCAAGGCGGCGCTGGTCGATCTCGCGGTCGAAAAGCTCGCCCCCATCGCCGTGGAGATGCGCCGCCTGCTGGCCGAGCCGAAGCATATCGACACGATCCTCGGTGAAGGCGCGGCCCGGGCCGATACCATCGCCGCGCCGATCATGCGCGAGGTCAAGGATATCGTCGGCTTCGTGCGCGGCTGACGAGGACCGCTTGGGGGTGACGGGCTTGCGCCGGGGGGCCGGCGCAGGCCACCATGCTTGTCCCTCAAGCGGCGGCAGGACAGTTTCATGGTCAAGAAACGGCGATCCTACGAGACGGGCCATCGCCCCAAGTTTCTCGCGGTGGTCGACGATACCGAGGAATGTGCCAAGGCGCTTCGCTTCGCTTCGCGCCGCTGCGCCCGCCTCGGCGCGGCGATCGTGCTCCTTGCCGTCGCCCCACCGCCCGAGCACGAGACCTGGCTCGGCGTCGGCGACGTCATGCGGGCGGAAGCCGAGGCCGAGGCCGAGAAGCGGCTCGACGCGGCTGCTGCCGCGGTGCGGACGCTCGCCGGCCTCGAGCCCGAACGCATTGTGCGCATCGGCGACAAGGCCGGAGAGCTGGTCAAGCTGATCGAGGAGGACGAGGATATCTCGCTTCTGGTGCTTGCCGCTGGAACCGGTCGTGAAGGCCCCGGTCCGCTGGTCAGCGCGCTGGCCGGCAAATCCTCCGCGAGCTTCCCGATTCCCGTCGCCATCGTGCCGGGGCATCTGGAGGATGAGGAAATCGACGCGCTCGCCTGACCGTCATTGCGAGCGCAGCGAAGCAATCCAGGGGACTGGGTGAGACGTTCAACCTAGTCCCCTGGATTGCTTCGTCGCTTCGCTCCTCGCAATGACGACGCGCGCTCTGCTTCGTGCTGGAATGATTCCAGTGACGCCCCTATATCGAGACTAGGAACGGCGACCTTGAACCGCCGGTACCGGAGGTATCTATGTTCATCCAGACCGAAGCGACGCCGAATCCGGCGACTTTGAAGTTCCTGCCCGGCCGCATCGTCATGGGCAGCGGCACGCTCGACCTGCGCGATGCCGAAGGCGCCGCGCGCTCGCCGCTGGCTCAGCGCCTGTTCGGCGTTTCCGGCGTTTCCGGCGTCTTCCTCGGCTCCGATTTCATCACCGTCACCAAGTCGGATGGCGAATGGCCGCATCTGAAGCCGGCCATCCTCGGCGCGATCATGGAGCATTTCATGTCCGGCGCCCCGGTGCTGGCCGAGAATTCCGCCGCCGATCTCGACGAGGAAGGCGAGTTCTTCGCTCCGGAAGATGCCGAGACGGTCGATACGATCAAGGATCTGCTCGAAACCCGAATCCGCCCGGCGGTGGCCGGTGACGGCGGCGATATCACCTTCCGCGGCTATCGCGACGGCACGGTCTATCTCGTCATGAAGGGTGCCTGCTCGGGCTGTCCCTCCTCGACCGCGACGCTGAAGCACGGCATTCAGAACCTGCTGCACCATTTCCTGCCGGAAGTGCGCGGAGTCGAGGCGGTTTGAACCGGCCGAAGGATGTGCGCGTGACGGGCCTGGCTTTCGCGGAATGAAGATCTGATGCGCATTCTCGCGATCGACACGGCGCTGGGGGCCTGCTCGGCCTGTGTCCTGGAAGCCGGTGAAACCGAGCCGCTGGCGCAGGAGCAGCTCGCCATGGACCGCGGCCATGCGGAAGCGCTGATGCCGCTGGTCGAGCGGGTGATGAACGCCGTCGAGGGCGGTTTCTCCTCGCTGGGCCGCGTCGCGGTCACCGTCGGCCCCGGCAGCTATACCGGGCTGCGGGTCGGCGTCAGCGCGGCCCGCGCCATCGCTTTTGCGGCCGGCATCCCGGCTGTCGGCGTCACCACCGTCGCTGCCTGCGCTGCTCCGTTGATCGGCCGCGAATCCGGTCGTGTCATCGCGGCTGCGCTCGATGCCAAGCACGGCCAGGTCTGGTTCCAGGCGCTGACCTCGGAAGGCAAGCCGCTCGTTTCGCTCCGGCAGGTCAGCTATCGCGATGCCGCACGTGCCATCGGCGCCGGCCCCGTCAGCCTCGTCGGTTCCTCGGCGCTGGCCGTCGCCAACGAGGCCTGGGCGATCGGCCTCGATGCTGTGGTCGTCGATGACACGAAGGCGCCGGACATTGCCTGGGTTGCGCGGCTTGGCTTGATCGCCGATCCGGAGACCGCCCCGCCGCGCCCGCTCTACCTGAAGGCACCGGAGACGACGCCGCAGGACAAAGCCCGCCTGCCGCGCCGGTGAACGCCTCCTCCAAATGGTGGTTGTCGAAACGTCAATCTGTGCGAACAAGCGGGATGGATTGGCTGCGCAAGCTCCTGCACCCTGATTCGGCGCCCGCCCGCACAATGCGGCTCGATGCCGGCTACGCCCGGCAAGTCGCGATCCTGCATCATCAGGGCGGCTTCGCGCGCGGCTGGGAGCCGGCCGAGTGCGCCGCGCTGATCGCCGAGACGAGCGTCGCCGCCGATGGTGTTTTCGGCAAGGGCAGCGATCCGGCTGGCTTCGTGATGTCACGCAAGGCGGCCGACGAGGCCGAGATCCTCAGCATCGTGGTCGCCCCGGCCAATAGGCGCGACGGCCTCGGCCGCATCCTGCTCTCGGCTCATCTTGCCCGGCTCGCGGAGGATGGCGTCGCGCGCGTCTTCCTCGAGGTCGAGGAAGGCAATCTCGCGGCGGAGCGGCTCTATCGGCATTTCGGCTTCCGCGAGGTTGGGCGTCGCAAGGGCTACTACCCCAAGGCCGACGGCAGCCGCGCCACCGCGATTGCGATGCGCCTCGATCTGACGTGACTCTGCGACATAATCGCGCCATTGACGGCGCTCCGACCAACAAGGTGTTCTCCCCGCCGATGACCGGACCCGTCCGCGCATGAAAGACCTCCGCGTCGGCGCGCTTTTTCGCCTTGCCCTGCTCATCGGCGGCACGCTCGGGCTCGTCCTGCTTCAGCTTGTCGTGATGCGGGTCACGCCGAAATACCGGGGCGTCTTGCCGTTGCATTTCCATCGCCTGACCTGCTGGTGCCTGGGCGTGCGCCGCCGGGTCAGGGGACTGCCGCCGCCGGCCGGGACAGGGGCGCTGATCGTGGCCAACCATGTCTCCTGGCTCGATATCGGCGTCCTCGGCGCCGAGCGTGAGCTGGCCTTCGTGGCCAAGAGCGAGGTCGGCGAATGGCCGGTGGTCGGCTTCCTCGCCAATCTCCAGCATACGGTCTATATCGACAGGCAACGCCGCGGCGCGACCGCAGGTGTTGCTGCCGCGATGGGCGCCCGCATCGCCGCCGGAGAGGAAGTGGTGCTCTTCGCCGAAGGCACGACCGGAGACGGCACGCGCATCCTGCCCTTCCGCTCCTCGTTGCTCGGCGCGGCGCATCAGGCCATGGGCGACGTAGAGACGGATGTCACGGTCTACCCGCTGACCATCACCTATACCGGCTGGCAGGGGCTGCCAGGGGGGCGTGTCGAGCGTGCTGCGCTTGCCTGGTACGGCGATACCGAGCTCTGGCCGCATCTGAAGCTGGTGCTGGAATGCGGCGCGATCGATGTCGAGCTGGTCTGGGGTGAACCGATCGTGATGGGCCGCACCATGTCGCGCAAGGCGGCGACGCGACGGGCAGAGGATGCGGTACGCGCGGCGCGGAACGAGGCGGTCACGGGCCGGCCGGCCGTCTGAGACGGGTTGGCGCACGGCTTGCCTGTTGCGATGTCAGCGAAGCCGGGCCGTTTCCAAGGCGCCCGATCCGCAGTAAAGAAAAGCTTTTGGAGACCCGATCCGCGACGATGAAGAAAGTCCACATCAAGTCCTTCGGCTGCCAGATGAACGTCTATGACGGGCAGCGCATGGCCGACATCCTGAGCCACCAGGGCTATGAGGAAACGGCGACGCCGGAGGGCGCGGATCTGATCCTGCTGAACACCTGCCATATCCGTGATCGGGCGGTGCAGAAGGTCTACTCCGAACTCGGCAAGCTGCGCGACATCAAGAACGCCCAGACGGCCGAGGGGCAGGAGACGAAGATCGTCGTCGCCGGCTGCGTCGCCCAGGCCGAGGGCGCCGAAATCCAGCATCGCCAGCCTGCCGTCGATCTCGTGGTCGGGCCGCAGGCCTATCACCGCCTGCCGGAATTGCTGGCCGAGGCGGCGCGGAAGCGGGTCGTCGACACCGACCTGCCGATCGAGGACAAGTTCGGCTTCCTGCCGGCGCCGAAGCCGCAGATCATCCGGGCGCGCGGCGTTTCCGCCTTCGTCACGGTCCAGGAGGGTTGCGACAAGTTCTGCGCCTTCTGTGTCGTGCCCTATACCCGCGGCGCCGAGTTCTCGCGCCCCGTCGCCCAGGTTCTCGCCGAGGTCGAGCGCCTGGCGCAGGCCGGCGTGCGCGACGTCACGCTGATCGGCCAGAACGTCAACGCCTATCATGGCGAGGGGCCGGATGGGGCGGTCTGGGGTCTGGCGCGGCTGATGCGCCGCGTTGCCGAGGTGCCGGGCATCGCCCGCATCCGCTACACGACGAGCCATCCGCGCGACATGGACGACGATCTCATCGCCGCCCATCGTGACCTGCCGCAGGCGATGCCCTTCCTGCATCTGCCGGTGCAGGCCGGATCGGACCGCATCCTCGCCGCGATGAACCGCAAGCACACCGGCGACGAGTATCGCCGCCTGATCGAGCGCATCCGCAAGGCGCGTCCCGATATCGCGCTCTCTTCGGATTTCATAGTCGGTTTTCCGGGCGAGACCGACGCCGATTTCGAGGACACGATCCGCCTGGTCGACGAGATCGGCTTCGCTTCGAGCTATTCCTTCAAATATTCGCCGCGCCCCGGCACGCCGGCAGCCGAGCTCGACGCACAGATTCCGCGCACGGTGATGGATGAGCGCCTCTACCGGCTGCAGGAGCGGATCGAACATCACCGCCAGGCTTTCAACGCCGCGATGGTCGGGCGAACTGTGGATGTCCTGCTGGAGCGGGTGGGCCGCCACCCCGGCCAGCTTGCTGGAAAGTCACCCTATCTGCAGGCTGTCCAGATCGAGAGCGAGGCGAATCAGATCGGCGACATCGTTCAGGTGACGATCGAGCGGGCCGGTTCCAATTCGCTCTTCGGCCGGCTGGCGGAGGCGGGGCGGACGGATGGAAAGGACATGGCCGCTTGAGCGCGCTGCGGTTCGTGCCCATCTCCTGCTGGAAGGCTCTGGCCTGTCATCAGGCTGAGATTGTTGCGTTCGGATATGCTGCGAGACGACCCGGCCGGGCGCTCCTGCCCGGCGGGAACGGGTGCAAAAGCCCGCCCTACGGAGACGACGCATTTGGCACAGGCTGATTCGACGACGCAAAGACCCGACCGGACCCCGCGACGTGAGGTGTCGCCAGCCCGCCCTGAGGTTGCGGGCCGCGATGGGTTGCCGGCCACCGAGGTCGTGCTGTCCTTCGATGACAACCGCCTCGCCAGCCTCGTCTTCGGCCAGTACGACCAGAATCTCGCCCATCTCGAGCGGCGGCTCGGCGTCGTGGTCAATCCCAACGGCAACCACGTCACGGTGAAGGGTCCGCGCGAGACCGCCGAGCAGGCAGGCCGCGTTTTGAAAACGCTCTATGCCCGCGCCAAGGCCGGCGCCTCGGTCACTCTCGGCGAGGTCGACGGGGCGATCGAGGAGAGCAATGTCCAGCGCTCGCTCTTCCCGGCCGCCGATGTCGGCAAGGCCTCCTTCGACGCTGTCGTCACCCGCAAGCGCGGGCCGGTCAGGGCGCGCAACGCCGCGCAGGACGCCTATCTGCGCCAGCTCAAGCGCCATGAACTGGTGCTCACCGAAGGCCCGGCCGGCACCGGCAAGACCTGGCTCGCGGTCGGGCACGCCGTCTCGCTGATCGAGCAGGGCGTGGTCGAGCGCATGATCCTGTCGCGCCCGGCGGTGGAGGCGGGCGAGCGGCTCGGCTTCCTGCCCGGCGACATGCGCGAGAAGGTCGATCCCTATCTCCGGCCGATCTATGACGCGCTCAACGACTTCATGGAGGCGCGCCATGTCGAGCGCGGCCTGCAGACCGGCATGATCGAGATCGCGCCGCTCGCCTTCATGCGCGGCCGCACGCTGACCAATGCCGTCGTTCTGCTGGACGAGGCGCAGAACGCCACCGCGATGCAGATGAAGATGTTCCTCACCCGCCTGGGCGAGGGCTCCCGCATGATCATCACCGGCGATCCCTCCCAGATCGACCTGCCGCCGGGCCAGCGCTCCGGGCTTGTCGAGGCGGTGAGGCTGCTCAAGGATGTCGACGGCGTCGGCTATGCCCGCTTCGAGGAGGGTGATGTCGTCAGGCATGAACTGGTGCGACGCATCGTCATGGCTTATGAGACGGCGGCGCGCCATGAGCGCGAGGAACGGGAGGAGCGCTTGCGCAATCCCGATACGCCCGCGGATTTCCACCGCGAGGGCGACAGCGAAGGACTGAAGCGGATGTTGGCGCGGGAGCGGCCGCGATGAACGATCGACCTCGCGGGCGGCGCTCGGCGCCGCCACCCGAGAAGATGTCACTTGATCTCGATCTGAGGGCTCAGTCACGCAAGTGGCAGGCCGTCGGCAATCTTGCGAGCCTACGGGCACTGGTCACCGAGGCGCTTGCGGCAGGCCTCGCCGTAGCGCCTCGCAAGCCCCTGCCCGGTGCCGAGCTCAGCCTGTTGCTGACCGATGACAAGCGGATTCGGGTCATCAACCGCGACTGGCGCGGCTTCGACAAGGCGACGAATGTGCTCTCCTTCCCGGCGGCCCCGGCCGAGCGCATTTCAGCCAGCCCATTGCTCGGCGACATCGTCATCGCCTTCGAGACGGTCGAGCGCGAAGCTCAGGGCGAAGGCAAGGACATCGCCGACCATCTGCGCCATCTGGTCATCCATGGCCTGCTGCACCTGCTCGGCGAGGATCATGAGACCGATGACGAGGCGCGCCGCATGGAAGCGCTCGAAATCGAGGCGCTCGCCCGTCTCGGCATTGCCGACCCCTATGCCGATGGCGAGCTTATCGCCGCGCCGGCCCCTTCTTCCGTACAGTTTCCGCAGCCATGAGCGACGACAGTCGACAATCCCAGTCTGAAACCAATGGCCGCGGCTTCGGCCATTGGCTCGGTCAGTTCCTCGAACGTCTCGGCCTGCGCGCCGGCGGCACGGCGCGCGAGGAGATCGTTGAGGCCCTGGCCGAGGAGAATGGCGAGCTTGCTGACATTTCCGCACAGGAGCGTGCGATGCTCAGCAACGTGCTGAGCTTGCGTGAGCGCCGCGTCAGCGATGTCATGATCCCGCGCGCCGATATCGTCGCCGTGCCGGCGGATGCCACGCTGGACGAATTGTTCGCGCATTTCCGGACTGCCGGCCATTCGCGCCTGCCGGTCTTCGACGATACGCTCGACGACCCGCGCGGCATGGTCCACATCCGCGACTTTCTGGAATACATCGCCGAGAAGGCCCGGCCCGAAGGCGACCAGCCCTCCGAAGACGGCGGCAAGCTGGCCGTCCCGCATGACCTTGCGGCGGTTGACCTGAAGACGCCGCTCTCGGCGACGGAGCTGCTGCGGCCGGTGCTCTATGTTCCGCCTTCGATGCCGGCGGTCGATCTTCTGGTCCGCATGCAGGCGACGCGCACGCATATCGCACTCGTCATCGACGAATATGGCGGCACCGACGGGCTCGTCTCGATCGAGGACTTGATCGAGATCGTCGTCGGCGACATCGAAGACGAGCACGATCTCGAGGAGATACCGATCGCACCGATGGGCGAGGACAGCTTCACCGCGGATGCGCGCGCGACGCTGGAGGAGCTCAAGCGTGCGACCGGCGTCGATCTCTCGCAGAATGAGGTGGCTGACGATATCGACACGCTGGGCGGGCTGATCGTGACCCTGGCCGGCCGTGTTCCGGCGCAGGGCGAGATCGTCGAGGGGCCGGAAGGGCTGAGCTTCGAGATCCTTGACTCCGATCAGCGCCGCGTGAAGCGCCTGACGATCCATCGCCGCAGCCAGACGGCGCCTGAAGAAACGGCGATGGAGCCTGGTTGATGCGCGTGGCGAGGCTTGCGGAAGCCGTCATTCTCGCTTGGGGATGGCGTAAGCGGCTCATCGCGCTTTTCGCGGGTGCGAGCGGCGCGCTTGCCTTGCCACCCCTCGATCTCTGGCCGCTCGTCATTGTCCCGATGACGGTGGCGGTCTGGCTCCTTGATGGCGCGGTTGGCACCACTGCGATCGGTCGCTTCCGTGCAGGCTTCTCCGCCGGCTGGTGGTGGGGCTTCGGCTTCTTCCTTGCCGGATTGTGGTGGCTCGGCGCCGCCTTCCTCGTCGAGGCCGACAAATTCGCCTGGGCGATGCCGCTGGGGGTCGTGGCGCTGCCAGCCTTTCTGGCGATCTTCCCGGCCCTGGCCTTTGGCGCCGCTCGCCTGTTCTGGCCCGAAGGAGCCCGACGCATTCTCGTCCTCGCCGCAGCGCTGGCGGTGAGCGAATGGCTTCGTGGCCATGTGCTGACCGGCTTTCCGTGGAACGTCTACGGCATGATGCTGGCGGGTGAGATCCACCTCGCCCAGTTCGCTTCGCTGGCAGGTCTGTACGGCCTGACTTTGCTCGCTGTCGCCATTGGCGCTGCGCCGGCTGTGATCGGCACGGCCAAGACTCCGGCCGGCCGCTGGACGGCTCCGCTGATCGCGCTGACCACCGTCGCGGCGTTGTTCGGCTTTGGCTTCTGGCGCATCCCGTCCGGCCCGTCGCCGGTCGTAGCGGGTGTGAAGCTCCGGCTGATGCAGCCCAACCTGCCCCAAGACGCCAAGTTCAATGGCCGCAACGGCGAGGCCATCCTCAACCAGTATCTCGCGCTGAGTGATCGCGCGACGAGCCCGACGACGCCCGGCCTGCAATCGGTCACGCATCTGATCTGGCCGGAATCCGCCTTCCCCTTCCTGCTGGGTCGCACGCCCGGCGCGCTGTCCCGCATCGCGGCCGTCCTGCCGCCCGACGTCACCCTGATCACCGGCGCCGCCAGGGCCGGCGAGATGCTGCCGGGAGAGGGCAGGCCGCCGATTTACAATGCGATCCAGGTCGTCAACGACGAAGGTGTCATCGTCGCGGGCTATGACAAGGTCCATCTGGTCCCGTTCGGCGAGTATCTTCCGTCTTTCCTCGATACGCTGATCCGCCGCGTCGGACTCTCGGAATTCGTGTCCGTTCCCGGCGGGTTTGCGGCTGGAACGAATCGGACGCCCCTTGCGGTCAAGGGACTTCCCGTCGCGGCCCCGCTGATCTGCTATGAGGCCGTTTTTCCGGGAGAGGTCGCCCCGCGCGGCCCCCGCGCCGGGTTTTTCCTGAATCTGACCAATGATGGCTGGTTCGGCCAGACCAGTGGCCCTTATCAGCACTTTGCCCAGGCGCGGCTTCGCAGCATCGAGGAAGGCCTGCCGCTCGTCCGGGTCGCCAATACCGGGATCTCCGGGGTGGTCGATGCCTACGGCCGTGTCGTCGCGAGCTTGCCTCTCGGTGTGGAAGGCGTATTGGATGCCCCGCTTCCGCGCAGCGGGCCGGTGACACCCTATGCCCGGGGTGGCGATGCCGTTTTTGCAGGCATGTTGCTCATTTTTCTGGCGGTTTCTCGCTTCAAAAGGGGCTGATCATCCCATTTGGAACAAATTTTGCGAGAATGAGTGGACCGTCCGTGCCGGCTATAATACACCACCGTTTCCGCGCCGACCAGGATGGCGGCTCCTGGTCATGACGACTGACGCAAGAGCAGGTTAATCATGATCAAGAAGGTCCCCAATCCGATCGATAAACATGTCGGAAGCCGCGTCCGCATGCGTCGAATGCTTGCTGGTATTAGCCAAGAAAAACTGGGTGATGCACTGGGTCTGACCTTTCAGCAGGTACAGAAATACGAGAAGGGTTCCAACCGAATCAGCGCAAGTCGTCTGCAGCAGATTGCCAAGATGCTTGACGTGCCGGTGTCCTTTTTCTTTGATGGTGCTCCCACGGGCGACGTTCCGGCCGGCGGTTTCGCCGATTCCGCGGCGACAGCGTATATTTCCGACTTCCTTGCGACCAGCGAAGGCGTGCAGCTCACCAAGGCCTTCACCCGCATCAAGAGTGGCCGTGTCCGGAAGCGGATTATCGATCTCGTCGAGGCGTTGGCCGAGCAAGACGCTGAAAACGCGTGATTCCGGGACGTTTTCGTTCGTCTTGACGAACAAGCCTTTCGATTAACGGATTTTCCCACTTGACGTCGAACGCGTCCGCTGCGAAGACGGCGCGTCTTTTGAGGCTGGCTTGGTGTGCCGGCCTGTTTCCATGTGCCGATTCAGGGGATACCGCGACCGTGTCACGCCAGAATTACCTGTTCACCAGCGAGTCCGTCTCCGAGGGACATCCCGACAAGGTCTGCGACCGCATCTCCGACGAAATCGTCGATCTCTTCTTCAAGGAAGCGGTGAAGGCCGGCTATGAGCCGTCCAAGGTCCGCGTCGCGGCCGAGACGCTGGCGACGACCAACCGCGTCGTCATCGCCGGCGAGGTCCGCACCCATCTCGACGAGAAGCAGATCAAGTC
This sequence comes from Bosea sp. F3-2, assembly GCF_008253865.1. NCBI lineage: Bacteria > Pseudomonadati > Pseudomonadota > Alphaproteobacteria > Hyphomicrobiales > Alloboseaceae > Allobosea > Allobosea sp. F3-2. The sequence goes on along the minus strand of NZ_CP042331.1, from coordinate 4,242,283 downwards.
CAAGGTGAAGTCGGTCGCCCGCAAGGCGATCCGCAACATCGGCTACGAGCAGGACGGCTTCCACTGGAAGAAATGCAAGATCGACGTGCTGCTGCACCCGCAATCGGCTGATATCGCGCAGGGCGTCGACGAGGCCAGCAACAAGGATGTCGGCGCCGGCGACCAGGGCATCATGTTCGGCTATGCCAGCCGCGAGACGCCCGAGCTGCTGCCCGCCCCGATCTACTACGCCCACAAGATCCTCGAGACGCTGACGCTGGCCCGCAAGAAGGGCGAGGGCGATGCCGCCAAGCTCGGTCCCGACGCCAAGAGCCAGGTCACCGTCAAGTACGAGAACGGCAAGCCGGTCGGCGTCACCCAGATCGTGCTCTCGACCCAGCATCTCGACGAGAAGCTGAGCTCGGACGACGTCCGCAAGATCGTCGAGCCCTATATCCGCGAGGCCCTGCCGGAAGGCTGGATCTCCAAGGACACCGTCTGGCACATCAACCCGACCGGCAAGTTCGTGATCGGCGGCCCGGACGGTGACGCTGGCCTCACCGGCCGCAAGATCATCGTCGACACCTATGGCGGCGCGGCGCCGCATGGCGGCGGCGCCTTCTCCGGCAAGGATCCGACCAAGGTCGATCGTTCGGCTGCCTATGCGGCGCGCTACCTCGCCAAGAACGTCGTTGCGGCGAAGCTCGCCGATCGCGCCACGATCCAGCTCTCCTACGCCATCGGCGTCGCCAAGCCGCTGTCGATCTATGTCGACCTGCACGGCACCGGCAAGATCGACGAGGCCAAGCTGGAGGACGTCCTCGGCAAGATCGTCGATCTCTCGCCGAACGGCATCCGCAACCATCTCGGCCTCAACAAGCCGATCTATGCCAAGACCGCCGCTTACGGCCATTTCGGCCGCAAGGCCGGCCGCGACGGCTCCTTCTCCTGGGAGAAGACCGATCTCGTCGACGCGCTGAAGAAGGCTGTCGCCTGAGACGGACCGTCGGGTCATGAGCAAGAAGGCCGGGGTTCACCCGGCCTTTTTCTTTGACTTGATGGATGAGGTCGCTGAAACACCGCCGTCATCCCGGTCTTGACCCGGGATCCATCGTAGGGCTCCGGAGCTCTATGATGGATTCCGGATCTCCGCTTCGCTGCGTCCGGAATGACGGCGCCCTGTCCGACAAAGCGATACGAACACGGATCATGAGCTACGACCCTGATCATGACGACCGCGCCTTCTATGGCCGCCGCAAGGGCAAGGCGCTGCGCGACGGCCAGAGCCATCTGATCGAGCACACGCTGCCGCGGCTGCGTCTGCCTGAGGGCGAGATTGCCGATCTCAGGGCGCTCTTTCCCCAGCCTGTCGAGGCGGTCAGGCTCGAGATTGGCTTCGGCGGTGGCGAGCATCTGCTGATGCGGATGCGCGAGAGCCCGCAGATCGGCTTCATCGGGGTCGAACCCTTCGTCAACGGCATGGCCAAGTTCCTCGCCGTCGCCGAGCGGGAGGGGCTGACCAACATCCGCGTCTGGGACGACGATGCCGCCTTGCTGCTGCCGCGCTTGGCCGCCGGTGGCCTCGATGCCATCGACCTGCTCTATCCCGACCCCTGGCCGAAGCGCCGCCAGCGCAAGCGCCGCTTCGTCTCCGAGCACACGCTCGCCTTGTTCGCGCGGGCGCTCCGCCCCGGCGGGCGCTTCCGTTTCGCCAGCGACATCGACGATTATGTCGGCTGGACGCTGTCGCGCCTGCTGGTCTCGCCGGATTTCGACTGGACGGATGAACGGCCGGGCGACTGGCGCACGCCCTATCCCGGCTGGATTCGCACGCGCTACGAGGCGAAGGCGGTTCGGGAAGGGCGTATTTCCAGCTACCTCACGGCTTTGCGTCGCGCATCCTGAGGAAGCCGAGCACGCGCTGGGCGGTGCTCTGGGCGAGGTTGCGGAAGCTCTCGCGGGCACGGTCGAGGGCGGCCTGCGATTTCCCGAAATCCTTGCGCAGCGAGATCAGGGCGGCCGTCGTTTCCCATGACCAGCCGAGGCCGCGCGCGACGATCAGGATCGCTTCGCGGTCGCTGCCGAGGATGACCTGCTCGCTCGCCGGCAGGCTGAGCTGCGCCAGCACGGCGACGGCGCAGGTGGCGTGCTCCGTCGCACCCTCCCGCGCGAAACCGCGTACCTTGGCTTCATCGAGCTGCCCGGCTTCGTTCAGCTCACGGATCTCGACAAGCGCGGCGCTGATGGCGCCGAGTTCGCCGGGCATCTGGCCGCCGGCCGCGATGGCGTCGGCGCCGCGTTCGACCGCACCGTCGACGTCTCCGGCCAGCGTCGGCTCCAGGCTCTCGCTCAGGCGGCGGCGGGCGGAATTCTTGGCGGCGGTCATGAGCTGCCCGACCAGCTCCGGCGGAATGTCGCGCCGCAAGCCGAGCGTCGCCTGGAGCGCGTCGTCCTGGGCCGCGCGCATCACCAGAACGCCCATGCCATGACGCGAGAACCGCGCCGTCTGATTGGCCGCGACCGCATGGGTGACGACCCGTCCGCCGCGCAGTATCAGGAAATCGGTGACGGGCTCGCCGAGATCGGGTCGCTCCGTGATGGCGAGCATGTGGTCGCGGCCCTTGGCCGCCGACACCGCGACGAGATCCTGGTCGGTCAGCCGCGGCGACTGCACCAGGACAGGACGTGCCACGGCGATCTCGTCGAGGGCGAGTTGGCGCACGACGCCGCTCGGCGCGTTCGGCACGGGCGCGATCCGCTCCGAGAGCTCGATCCGGGCGCGCAGCTCGATGGCTCGCGACAGCCGTCCGATGACCGCGTCGAAGACGCCGATCTGCTGTTCGTCCATGTCGATCGCGGTCGCGAGGAAGAGGTCCGTCAGGCGTGACAGGATGACGGCGCGCTCGTCTCCCGAGCCGCGCGCCATCGTCGCCTCGAGATCCCGCAGCAGCGTTGCGACCGTACTCATACTCTGTCCTCGACCGCTATCCCGTCAGCCAGACTGGCAGGCAAGGATGACCATTGGGTTATCGCCAATGCTCGGAGCTTGCATATCGAGGCGATGCGGACTAAATAGCGGCCAACAGCTCTGGTATCGGTTAACGCCGATGATCAAGAGCGGGCCGGCCGGCCCGCTCTTTTTTATTGGCCGCAACCCGCCGGAGGCAGACGGGACGGCCCGGACCATGAACGAACCAAGCGAACCGAAAGCAGCGCCCGATCAGGAAGCGCGCCTCGTCGTCGAGGGCGGCGTGGCTGCGCGCGTCGCCGCGATCGTCGAGCCGGCGATCGTCGATCTTGGCTACCGGCTGGTGCGCGTGCGCGTCACCGGTCAGAACGGCTGCACCGTACAGATCATGGCCGAGAAGCCGGACGGCTCGATGACCGTCGAGGGCTGCGAGGAGATCAGCCAGGCGATCTCGCCGGCGCTCGACGTCGACGATCCCATTCAGGCAGCTTATCATCTCGAGATCTCGTCGCCGGGGATCGACCGGCCGTTGGTGCGCGCGAGCGATTTCGAGCGCTGGGCCGGTCACCTCGCCAAGATCGATACGAGTGAGCCCGTCGCCGGCCGCAAGCGTTTCCGTGGCATCCTGCGCGGTGCTTCCGGTCAGGACGCGCTGCTGACGCGGGACGACGCCAAGAGCGAGGAAGAGCGCGACGTCGCCATTCCGATGCGGCTGATCGCCGAGGCGCGCCTGCTGCTGACCGATGCGCTCGTCACCGAATCGCTGCGTCGCGGCAAGTCCGGCCTGCCGCCGGAGATGCCGGCCGCCGATGAGATCGCCAGCCCGAAGAAGGGCCGAGGCAAATCGCTGGGACCGCGGCCGGGCAAGAATGCCCGCGGACCGGCTCCGCACGAAGACAATAACGAAGAGGAGTGAGCGTCATGGTCGTCAGCGCCAACAGGCTCGAACTGCTGCAGATCGCCGACGCGGTCGCGCGCGAGAAGTCGATCGATCGTCAGATCGTCGTCGACGCCATGCAGGACGCCATCGCCAAGGCCGCCCGCTCGCGCTACGGCGCCGAGACCGACGTCCACGCCGAGATCAACACCAAGACCGGGGAGTTGCGCCTCGCCCGCCATCTTCAGGTCGTCGAGACCGTCGAGAACCCGGCGGTCGAAATCACCGTCGACGAGGCCAAGCGCCACAACCCGGCCGCCCAGGTCGGCGACGTCATCGCCGATCCGCTGCCGCCCTTCGATTTCGGCCGCATCGCCGCCCAGTCGGCCAAGCAGGTCATCGTCCAGAAGGTGCGCGAGGCTGAGCGCGACCGCCAGTACGACGAGTACAAGGATCGCATCGGCGAGATCGTCAACGGCGCGGTCAAGCGCGTCGAATACGGCAACGTCTTCGTCGATCTCGGCCGTGGCGAAGCCATCATCCGCCGCGACGAGATGATCCCGCGCGAGACCTTCAAGGTCGGCGATCGTGCCCGCGCCTATGTCTACGACGTGCGTCGCGAGCCGCGCGGTCCGCAGATCTTCCTGTCGCGCACCCATCCGCAGTTCATGGCCAAGCTCTTCGGCCAGGAAGTGCCGGAGATCTATGACGGCATCGTTGAAGTCAAAGCTGTCGCCCGCGATCCGGGCTCGCGCGCCAAGATCGCCGTCATCAGCCGCGATTCCTCGATCGATCCGGTCGGCGCCTGCGTCGGCATGCGCGGCTCGCGCGTGCAGGCCGTGGTCGGCGAGCTGCAGGGCGAGAAGATCGACATCATCCCGTGGTCGCCGGATGTCGCGACCTTCGTCGTCAATGCGCTGCAGCCGGCCGAGGTCGCCAAGGTGGTGCTCGACGAGGAGGCCGACAAGATCGAGGTCGTCGTGCCGGACGAGCAGCTCTCGCTCGCCATCGGCCGCCGCGGCCAGAATGTGCGCCTCGCCTCGCAGCTCACCGGCTGGGACATCGACATCCTGACCGAGCAGGAAGAGTCGGAGCGTCGCCAGAAGGAGTTCGTGCAGCGCACCGAGCTGTTCATGAACGCGCTGAACGTCGACGAGACGGTCGGCCAGCTGCTGGCCTCGGAAGGCTTCCGCAATGTCGAGGAGCTCGCCTATGTCGAGCTTGCCGAGCTCGCCTCGATCGAGGGCTTCGACGAGGAGACGGCGGGCGAGATCCAGAACCGCGCGCAGGAACACCTCGCCGCTATCGAGGCTGAGCTCGACGAGAAGCGTCGGGCGCTCGGCGTCGAGGATGCCTTGCGCGAGGTCGAGGGCGTCACCACTTCGATGATGGTCGCGCTCGGCGAGAACGATGTGAAGACCGTCGAGGATCTCGCGGGTTGCGCCACGGACGATCTGGTTGGTTGGACCGAGCGCAAGGACGGCGAGGCGACCCGCCATGCCGGCTATCTCGACGGCTTTGATCTCTCCCGTCAGGATGCCGAGGCCATCATCATGGCTGCGCGCATCCACGCCGGCTGGATCGAGGCGCCGGCCGAGGAGCCTGAGGCGGAAGCCGGCGAGGAGGCCGAGGCCTGAGCGGGGCTGTCGCGGTGAAGGCGGCGCAGAAGGAAGGGCCGGAGCGGAGCTGCGTGGTCACGCGGGCCGTCAAGGCACCTGACGACCTGATCCGCTTCGTCGCCGGGCCCGACGGGGTGCTCGTGCCGGATCTGCGGCGCAAGCTGCCTGGCCGCGGCGTCTGGGCGAGCTTGAGCCGCAAGATTGTTGTCGAGGCGATCAAGCGGAAAGCCTTCGAGCGTTCGCTCAAGGCGAAGGTCGCGGTTCCGGCGGATTTGCCGGATATGATCGACGGGCTGATGTACCGCGACACGCTGCAGGCGCTGGCGATGGCCAATAAGGCCGGACTCGTCACCGCCGGCTTCGCCAAGGTCGAGGCGCAGATCGAAACCGGCCGTTGTCTGGCAGTGATCGCCGCAAGCGATGGCGCCGAGGACGGCAAGCGCAAGATCGGCCAAGCCGTACGCCGGTTGGCTGCGGCCCGCGAGGCCGAAGGGCTCAAGGCCCGCGAATTGCCCGTCGTCGCGATTTTCACGGCGGCGGATTTGGAATTGGCGTTGGGGCGCGCACATGTGATACATGCCGCGCTTGCTCCGGGACCAGCGGCCGAGGGCGTCCTCTCGCGCTGGCGTCGGCTCGTCCGGTACCGGACGGACGATACCGCCGCATCCGACCAGAACGATATTGAAGACACGACCGAACCGGCAGGACCGAACGCGGAATGACCGATACCAAAAACCCGGGCGACAAGACTTTGACCGTCAACCCGCCCAAGACCCTGTCGCTGAAGCGGCCTGTCGAGCAGAGCACTGTTCGCCAGAGCTTCTCGCATGGGCGTTCGAAGCAGGTCGTCGTCGAGGTCAAGCGCCGCGCCGCCGGCCACGAGGTGAAGGAACCCGTCGCGCCACGCGCTCCGCAGGCTCCTGCCCCGCAGGCGGCCCTGCCGCGCCCTGCCGCGCCGAGCCCGCAGGCGCCTCAGCGCCCGGCTGGCAGCATGCTGCTGCGCACGCTCTCCGACGAGGAGAAGGACGCGCGTCAGCGCGCGCTTGCCGAAGCCCGCAGCACTGAGGCCGAGGCGCGCCGCGTCGCTGAAGAGGAGGCGCGCCAGCGCGCCGCCGCCATTGAGCGCGAGCGCCAGGAGCGTGAAGCCGCCGCCGCCCGCCAGCGCCAGGAGGAAGAGCGTCGCCGTCAAGAGGACGAGCAGAAGCGTCGCGCCGAGAGCGTCGTGCGCCAGCGCGAGGACCATGCGCCCCGCCCGGCCGCTCCCCCTGCCGCGCCGCGCGAGCCCGCTCCCCAGGCCGCCGCTCCTGCGCCGCAGCCGACCCAGTATTACGGCCGCCCGGCCCCGTCCGGTCCGCGTGAGTTCACGCCGCGCTCGCCCGGCCCCGGGCGTGATGTCGGCGCGCGTCCGCCGCGGCTGGACTCCCGTCCGCCGCGTTCCGATTCGCCGCGTCCGCCACGCATGGATTCGTCGGCTCCGGCAGAGCCGGCCGTCGCTCGTCCGACCCGCCAGGCTCCGCCGTCGAGCGGCGCCCCGCGCAATCGCTCGGATGACGTCGATGTCAAGGCCGCTTTCCGCCGTCCCGGCTTGGGTGCCGGCGCCGGCCGTGGTCCCGCTCCGGCGGCGCCCAAGACGCCGAAGACCAGCAACGACAAGCCGCGTGGCCGCCTGACGCTGGCGACCGCCACGGGCGGCGACGACGAGCGGACACGTTCGGTCGCGTCCTTCCGCCGTCGCGTGCAGCGCATGACCGGCCACCGGGCTTCCGACGCGCAGAAAGAGCGCGTGATGCGCGAGGTGACGATCCCCGAGACGATCACCATCCAGGAGCTCGCCAACCGCATGGCGGAGCGCGGCGTCGACGTCATCCGCCTGCTGATGAAGCAGGGCGCGATGCACAAGATCACCGACGTGATCGATGCCGACACCGCCCAGCTCATCGCCGAGGAGATGGGGCACTCCGTCAAGCGCGTCGCCGAATCCGACGTCGAGGAAGGCCTGTTCGACACGCCGGATACCGACGAGACCCTGGAGCCGCGGCCGTCGGTCGTGACCATCATGGGCCATGTCGACCACGGCAAGACCTCGCTGCTCGACGCTATCCGCAAGACCAAGGTCGTCACCGGCGAGGCCGGCGGCATCACCCAGCACATCGGCGCCTATCAGGTGACGACGCCGCTGGGCAGCAAGGTGACGTTCATCGACACGCCCGGCCACGCCGCCTTCACGGCGATGCGCGCCCGCGGCGCCAAGGTGACGGATATCGTCGTGCTGGTCGTGGCGGCCGATGACGGCGTCATGCCGCAGACGGCCGAGGCGATCCACCACGCCAAGGCTGCCGGCGTGCCTCTGATCGTGGCGATCAACAAGGTCGACAAGGCCGACGCCAACCCGGACCGCGTCCGCGCCGAGCTGCTGCAATACGAGATCCAGGTCGAAACGCTCGGCGGTGAGACGCTCGAGGTCGAGGTCTCGGCCAAGACCGGGCAGAATCTCGACAAGCTGCTGGAAGCGATCTCGCTGCAGGCCGAGGTTCTCGAGCTCAAGGCCAATCCGCACCGCGCCGCCGAAGGCACGGTCATCGAGGCCAAGCTCGATCGCGGCCGTGGCCCGGTCGCGACCGTGCTCGTCCAGCGTGGCACGCTGCGCACCGGCGACATCGTCGTGGCGGGTGCCGAATGGGGCCGCGTCCGTGCGCTCATCGCCGATACCGGCGCCCAGGTGAAGGAGGCTCCGCCCTCCATGCCGGTCGAGGTGCTCGGCTTCAACGGCACGCCCGAGGCCGGCGATCGCGTCGCGGTGGTCGAGTCGGAAGCACGTGCCCGCGAGATCACCGAGTATCGCGAGCGTCAGCGCCGCGACCGCCAGGCCGCCCGTGGCGCCGCCTCCGGCGCCGGCCGTTCGCTTGCCGAGATGATGCGCGAGCTCAAGGAAGGCGCTGGCCGCAAGGAGTTCCCGCTGGTCGTCAAGGGCGACGTGCAGGGCTCGGTGGAAGCCATTGTCGGAGCGCTTGAAAAGGTCGGCAACGACGAGGTGCGCGCTCGCGTGCTCTCCTCGGGCGTCGGCGCCATCACCGAGTCGGACGTTACACTCGCCCAGGCTTCGGGCGCGGTCGTGGTCGGCTTCAACGTCCGTGCGCACAAGGAAGCGCGCGAGGCGGCGGAGCGGGCTGGCGTCGAGATCCGCTACTACAACATCATCTATAACCTCATGGATGATGTGAAGGACGCGATGTCGGGCCTGCTGGCGCCGACCCTGCGCGAGACCATGCTCGGCAACGCGACGATCCTCGAAATCTTCAACGTCTCGAAGGTCGGCAAGATCGCCGGCTGCCGCGTCACCGACGGCACGATCGAGCGCGGTGCCAATGTCCGCCTGATCCGCGACAACGTCGTGGTTCACGAAGGCAAGCTCGGCCAGCTCAAGCGCTTCAAGGACGACGCCAAGGAAGTCGTGGCCGGCCAGGAATGCGGCATGGCCTTCGAGAACTACCAGGACATGCGCGTCGGCGACGTGATCGAGTGCTATCGCGTCGAAGAGATCAAGCGCAGCCTGTAAGGGCTCCGCTTCCTGAAACAGCGCGTCATGGCCGGGCTTGACCCGGCCATCTCGTGACGAGAAGAGCGCGTTAGGCGCCTCATCTTCGAAGAGACAGTCGGGTCAAGCCCGACCGTGACGTTTGTTCCGGTCCGATCCCGGAGAACGAGAACCATGGCCAAACCTGCAAAACCTTCCGGTCCGTCCCAACGGCAGCTGCGCGTCGGCGAACTGATCCGACACGCCCTTGCCGACATGCTCTCGCGCGGCGACATCCATGACGATGTACTGGCGAAGCATGTCGTCACCGTGCCCGAAGTGCGCCTCTCGCCCGATCTCAAGCTCGCCACCGCCTACATCATGCCGCTCGGCGGGCAGGACGTCGCCCCGGTGCTCAAGGCGCTGGACGGCCACAAGCGTTATATCCGCGGCGAGATCGCGCACCGGGTGAACCTGAAATACGCGCCGGACATCCGCTTCCGCGCCGATGAGAGCTTCGCGGAAGCCGAGCGCATCGACGCGCTGCTCGATTCCGAGCAGGTCCGCCGCGACACGCTGCGCCAGCCCCTCAAGATCGACCAAGACGACGACCGTGACGATGACCGCTGAGAGCAACCCCGAAGCCGTTCCGACCCCGGAGAGTGCCCCGGCGCCGCGTCCGAAGAAGCGTGACGTCCATGGCTGGGTCGTGCTCGACAAGCCGGTCGGCATGACCTCGACCCATGCGGTCAGCGTCGTGAAGCGCGCCTTCTCGGCCCGCAAGGCCGGGCATGCCGGCACGCTCGATCCACTGGCGTCCGGCCTGCTGCCGATCGCGCTGGGCGAGGCGACCAAGACCGTTCCCTTCGTCATGGACGGCCGCAAGGCCTATCAGTTCACCGTGGCCTGGGGCACGCAGACCGATACCGACGATACCGAGGGCCGGGTTATCGCGACCTCGGAGAAGCGCCCGGACGAGGCTGCGATCGCGGCGCTGCTGCCGCGCTTCACCGGCACGATCCTGCAGACGCCGCCCAAATTCTCGGCGATCAAGATCGCCGGCGAGCGGGCCTATGACCTCGCCCGCGACGGCGAGGAGGTCGAGCTGGAGGCGAGGCCCGTCGAGATCGACGCGCTTTCGATCGTCAGCCACGACGGCGCCACCACGACCTTCGAGGCGGAGTGCGGCAAGGGCACCTATGTCCGCGCCATCGCCCGCGATCTCGGTCTCGCGCTCGGCTGCCTCGGCCATGTCGCGCATCTGCGCCGCACCCGTGTCGGGCCCTTCACGGTCGGTGAAGCCGCCAGCGTCGAGATGCTGCGGGAAAGCCCGGAGAGCGCTCTGACGGCCCTCCAGCCGGTCAAGGCGGCGCTGACGCTGATCCCGGAGATCGTGATCCACCGCGATGCCGCCGCCCGCATCAAGCGGGGCCAGAGCGCGCTGCTGCGCGGCGCCGGGGCGCCGATCGAGCTGGCAGCGGCCTACGCAACCTGCGCCGGCACGCTGATCGCGACCGGCTCGGTCGAGAACGGCGAATTCGTCCCCCACCGCGTGTTCAATCTTTGATCCAATCGCGCGTCATGCTCGGGCTCGACCCGAGCATCTCGTGACGAATGGGTGAGGAACCGCGGGGAACCCTCTCCCGGAGGGAGAGGGCAGGGTGAGGGGTAGGCCGTCGGAAGCAAAGGCCATGACCTGACCACCGCCGCGGCCAGGACGCGCTTTACTGGTCGAAGGGCCTACACCTCACCCCTACCCCTCTCCTTACAGGAGAGGGGTTCCCCGCGCTTCTCCCGTGCCGTCCGCACCGACGACTTCCGGTGTCTGAGACAGGAGACAATGGGCCGCCGCTAAGCCGCCCGCTTCAGCCCGTCCCGCGCCCAGATCGCGCTGAGCGCGGCGACCAGGCGGTCGATATCGGCGTCGGAATGGAACGGCGAGGGCGTGATCCTGAGCCGCTCGGTGCCGCGCGGCACGGTCGGGTAGTTGATCGGCTGGACATAGATGTCGAAGCGCGCCAGCAGCTCGTCGCTGATCGCCTTGCAGGCCTTCGCCTCCCCGACCATCACCGGCACGATATGGCTGGGATTGGCCAGATGCGGGATGCCGGCCGCGTCGAGCTTGCCGCGCAGCGCCGCGACGCGATCCTGCTGGCGCTCACGCTCCGCCGAGCTCTCCTTGAGATGCCGGATCGCTGCGATGGCGCCGGCCGCCACCGCCGGCGGCAGCGAGCTTGAGAAGATGAAGCCGGAGGCGAAGCTGCGGATGAAGTCGCAGAGCGCGGCCGAACCGGTGATGTAGCCACCGATCACGCCGAAGGATTTCGCCAACGTGCCCTGGATCAGGGTCAGGCGATCGGTAAGGCCGTCGCGCTGGGAGATGCCGCCGCCGCGGGGGCCATAGAGCCCGACGGCATGGACCTCATCGAGATAGGTCATCGCGCCGAATTCGTCGGCGATGTCGCAGAATTCCTCGATCGGCGCGATGTCGCCATCCATCGAATAGACCGACTCGAAGGCGATCAGCTTCGGCCGGGCCGGATCGAGCGCGGCGAGCTTGCGGCGCAGATCGTCCGGGTCGTTATGGGCGAAGATATGCTTCTCGACGCGCGAATGCCGGATGCCCTCGATCATCGAGGCATGGTTGAGCGCGTCCGTCAGGATGACGCAGCCCGGAAGCTTGGCTGCGAGCGTCGAGAGCGAAGCCCAGTTCGACATGTAGCCGGAGTTGAACAGCAGCGCCGCTTCCTTGCCGTGCAGGTCGGCGAGCTCGCGCTCCAGCAGGACGTGGTAGTGATTGGTGCCGCCGATATTGCGGGTGCCGCCTGCGCCGGCGCCGCAGCCGTCGAGCGCTTCATGCATCGCGGCAAGCACCTTTGGATGCTGCCCCATGCCGAGATAGTCGTTCGAGCACCAGACGGTGACCTCGCGCGGGCCGTCCTCGCCATGATAGGTCGCAATCGGGAAGCGGCCGGCCCGGCGCTCCAGATCGGCGAAGACGCGATAGCGGCCTTCGCGGTGCAGCCCGTCCAGTTCGCTACGGAAGAAACTCTCGAAATCCATGGCCAGCCTCCTGCGGCGCGCCTCTCCTAGGCCTTTCCGGCCCCTTGCGGAATGGTGCGCGGTGTCGCGGCTGGAATTCTTCTACTTTGAGCGTTCAGCCAGTTCCAGAAGCGTTTCGATCAGGACCTTGATCGCGATGCCGGCGTCTTCCTCGCTCATGTTCTCCAACGGCGAATGGCTGATGCCCTTTTCGTTGCGCACGAACAGCATGGCCGCCGGCGCGATCGCCGCCATGGTCATGGCGTCATGCCCGGCCCCGGATGGAAGCTTGCGGCCCGCGATATTGCTGCCGGTCCTGGCGATGCCGGCCGCGAAGGCGTCCTGCAGGCGCGGCTCCATCGGAACGGCATCGGCCTTCGCATAGGGCACGATCTCGAGCCCGACGCCGCGGCGTGCCGCGATCTCGGCGAAGCGGCTGCGGATCGCGGTTTCCATCGCTGCGAGCGTCTCGTTTTTCGGTGCGCGGAAATCGATGGAGAACTCAGCCGCGCCGGGGACGACATTGGTCGCGCCGGGCTCGGGCCTGAGCACGCCGACCGTGCCTACGGCGAGCTCATGTCCGGCCGCGATCTGCTCCAGCGCAAGTGCCATCTCGGCGGACGCCGTCAGCGCGTCCTTGCGCAGCGCCATCGGCACGGTACCGGCATGGCCGGCCTCGCCGGTGACGCGCACCCGAGCCCGGCTCTGGGCGTTGATGGCGGTGACGATGCCGACCGGCTCGTTCTGCGCCTCCAGCACCGGGCCCTGCTCGATATGGACTTCGAGATAGGCCTGGATCGAGCCGGGCTTGCGTGCGAGGGCAGCAATGCCATTGGGGTTTCCGCCGAAGGCGACGAGGGCATCGCCGAGCCTCACGCCCTCGCTGTCGCGCGCTTCCAGCCAGGCCGGATCATAAGCGCCTGCCAGCGCTTCCGAGGTCGAGAGATGCGTCGGGAAGCGCACGTTCTCCTCGTCGCCGAAGCCCACGACCTCGAGCGGGAAGGGCAGGCTGATCCCCGCATCGCGTAGCGCCTGCGCGGCGAGGATGCCGGCGACGACACCGAGATTGCCGTCGAAGCGACCGCCATCCTTCACCGTGTCGATATGCGAGCCGATCAGCACGGCAGGCGCGCCGGGCACCGTGCCCTCACGCCGCCCCTGCACCGAGCCGGCGGCATCGATGAAGGCGGTGAGCCCCGCGACTTCCATGGCGCCCTTGACCCACTCCGCCGCCTGTCTGTGCGCGGGTGAAAGATAGAGCCGCGTCAGCTTGCCCGGCTCGTCGCTGAACCGGTTGAGGCCTGCAAGTGCGGCAAAGGCACGGGCACCGAGGACGGCGGCGGAAGGAAGCGTCTGCGTCATGGCGCGACGTTAGTGCAGGATACGAAAAAGTGGGAACCGGTTTTTCGCAAAGGTCCTGTTCTAGGGTCTGTCGTCATTATGGCTGGTGTTCTGACGCCGCCCAAAAGGCCCGCGCCCCTTCGGGGTCGGGCGAAAATGCCCGACAGCTGTGTCGGTCCCTTGCCCGATGCCTAGGGCATCGGGCTGCGGGCGCCTCCGTGCTTTCGGGCATTTTGGCCCGATCAGAACACCAGCCATAATGACGACAGACCCTAGCTCTGCGCCGCGCCGGCATTGCAGCGCTGCATCATGCGGGAGGCGGCTGTGACGCCGGCGAGCGAGAAGGTGTAGGTCGTGGCGTTGCCGCGGGCGGAGCGCGCTTCCAGCACCATGCTGTTGCCGGCCCGCATCGCGGCGAGCAGCGCCGGCTCGCGTTCGAGCCGTTCGAGCCAGGCATTGTTGCCCTCGGTCAGCATGCGGAAGCTGTCGTCGCCGATGGTGACGGTGACGATCGAGTTCTTGGCGAAGTCGTAACCGGTCTGGAAGCTCGATTCGGTATTGCTGTCGCTGCCGCCGGTCTGCACGAAGAAGAACACCTCTCCATGGCGCAAGCTGGAAGGTTCTTCGGTCGATGGTGTGCTCATGATGAAGCAACGCTGCGTATCGCCCTGCTCATAGGTCGCCGCGCTCCAGTCGCTGAACTGTCCGAGCGATTTGGCGGTGACAGCCTGAGCTGCCGAGGCCGTCAGCAGGACAAGAGCGGTCGTTGAGAGCGCCATCTTGATCATCGTTTCATCTCCTTTTGCCCCTTCAGGGTGAAAAGAGAGCCTTACCGGGGCGTAAACATGATCAAGATATTTGTGCGTCGATCTGGCGCAGGGCGTGGCGCGGGCCTTCCGACGCTGCGCCGAAGCTAGAGCATTTCCGCGTTTCTCTGAATCGCGGAAATGCTCCATCTCCTTGTTTTGTCGCATTTTCTTTACGCGAACCGGTACCCACTTCGCTCGAAAATGCTGTAGGGAAATCCTCCTGGCCGGCGCAGCTCCATCTTCGGCATTTGCTTCAGTAGGTCGCCCGTCCGCCTGAGAGGTCGAAGACGCCGGCGGTGGTGAAGCTGTTCTCCGCCGAGGCCAGGAAGGCGACCATCGAGGCGACCTCCTCCGGCAGCAGGAAGCGCCCGCGCGGAATCTTCGCCAGCATGTAGCCGATGTGCTCCTCGCTCATCTGGTCGAAGATGCGGGTGCGTGCGGCGGCCGGGGTGATGCAATTCACGGCGATGTCCTTGTCGGCGAGCTCCTTGCCGAGCGACTTGGTCAGCGCGATCACCGCCGCCTTCGAGGCCGAATAGGCCGAGGCGTTGGGGTTGCCTTCCTTGCCGGCGATCGAGGCGACGAGAACGATGCGGCCGTAGTTGCGCTTGACCATGCCGGGAATGACCGACCGGCAACAATGCAGGGTGCCGTCGACATTGAGCCGCATGACGCGGGCCCAGTCCTCGAGCGGGTATTCCCAGGTCTTGTGGTTGGGGCCGGCGATGCCGGCGCTGGTGACGAGGATATCGACGCTGCCGTGCTTCGCCTCCAGTACGTCGCTCGCCTTCTGCACGGCGGCGGCGTCCGTCACGTCCACAGCGACGCCGACGGCGCCATGACCGATCTCGGCAGCGGCCTTCTCTGCGAGCGCTCCGTCGACGTCCCAGATCGCGACCGTCGCGCCGCTGGCGGCGAAGCGCTTGGCGACGGCCCGGCCAATTCCCTGAGCCCCGCCGGTGACGATGGCCACGCGGTTCTTTAAATCGATTTGGTTCATGCCCCTGAGCCTCCCGGATGTCGTTCGAACCACCCTAGAGCACGCTCCGATCTGACTGCAACGCAGTCAGATCGGAGAACGCGTTCTCTCATTTGAGTTTAGAGACGGATTCACCGATCAGGTTGATTCAACCTGATCGGTGAATCCGTCTCTAGCGTCGCTGATCGGCACCGGCCAGAGGACGCTTCCATTTCGGTGGTCAGCGCCGATCGGTCATGCGAGACGTTAGGGACGATGGCAGAATTGTCCGAGGGGCTGCATAGCCCGGCCACCGCAGCCGGCTGAGTCGGCGCTATTCCGCCGGCGCGGTCTTCTCGCGGCGGCGGCCGATCAGCCCGAAGATCGGCCCGGCCGAGACCATGACCAGGAAGACGCGGATGATGTGGTGCGCTGCGACGAAGGCGACTTCGGTGTGCAGCGCCAGCGCGATCAGGCTCATCTCGGCGAGGCCGCCTGGCGAATAGGCGAGGATCAGCGGCACATGGCCGTGGACTGAAACCAGCGCCACCAGCCAGGCGAAGCTCAGCGTCAGGGCGAGCAGGATCACGGTCGAGCCGACGGAGAGCAGCAGCACGCGCAGGATGATGCTGGGCGCCGTGCCGACAAAGCGGCAGCCGATGGTGACGCCGAGCACGAGCTGCGCCGCATTGACGATCTCGGCCGGCGGCACTGCCGCGCTGAGGCCGGTGACATGGACGATCGCGCTCATCAGCATCGGTCCAAGCAGATATTTAGCCGGCAATTTTAGCCAATGGCCGGCCATTACGCCGAAGATGCCGCAACCGATCAGCCAGAGCTCGGAGCCGAGAGGTGTCTGTGCGAAAGATGGGCCGGCGACACGCCCGCCGCCGAGCGAAACGCCACCGATCCATTGCACGATGAAGGGCAGGGTCATCACCACCAGCAGGATGCGGGCAGAGTGGATCAGGGCGATGATGCGGGCATCGCCGCCCTTCTCCTCGCCGACCGTCACCATCTCGACGAGACCGCCCGGCATGCCGGAGAAGAAGGCGGTGACCGGGTCGAATCCGGCAACGCGGCGGAAATAGCCGACGCAGCACAGGCCGCAGGCGACCATGAACAGCACGAGCCCGGCCAGCGTCGGCAGCCAGTTCGGCAGCTGCGCCACGACATCCGGCTTGAACGATGCGCCGAGCATCACGCCGATCACCGCCGTCATCGGCGGCCGGATCACCGGCGGGGCGGCGACCGGCAGCTTGATCAGGGCCGCCGCCGTGCAGAATACCATCGAGCCCAGCATCCACGGCAGGGGCAGTCGCGCCTGCACGAACAGCCAGCCCCCGAGCCCGCCGAGTGCCAGCGCCAGAGCGAAGCGCCGATAAGGAAAGCGGCTCGGCGCCAGCGCCCGAATCCCGTTCGCGAAATCCTCGATCAGAACCTTCAAGCTCGTGCTCCGGGACGTGAAACAGTGCCCTCCTAGAGCCTGTTCGTGCGGCTGCCCACCCCCGGCCGCGAATGCCGGCCCCGCTCCGGCCGCGCCGCCGGCACAACCCGGCCATGTGCCTTTCTCATTGGCCGGATTGACGCGCTTCATCAATGATTTGCGCAAAGAGAAACGCGGGGTCGACCTCAAGGCCGGCCGGGTCGGGGGCGATGAGCGAGGATCGGCAGGCCGGCCGGCAAAGCCGGACGGATGTGGAAGGCGAAGCGCCCGCCTGGCAGGAGGCGGCTGCGTCGCCGCTCTCCGACAAGTTGGTCACACCTGACGAGCCCGATCCGATCGTCCTCTCGGAAGTGCCCAGCGGTCCGAGGCCGTCTCTGCGCCGGCTGCGGCACTGGTGGCGTGGCGCCAGCCCCAATCTGCGCGGCTCCGTCTTCATGATCTCGGCCTTGCTGGTCTATGCGGTGATGGTCGCCGGCATCAAGCATGTCGGCCAGGCCGTTCCGCTGGTGCAGATCCTGCTGATCCGGCAGGTGATCATGACCGCGATCCTGCTCGCCTTCGCGGCCGGCAGCCTGCGCCGGGCGCTGCATACGGAGCGTCTCGGCCTGCAGATCTTCCGCAGCGTGATCACGCTGCTCTCCATGCTTTGCGGCTTCACCGCCGTGGTCAGGATACCGCTCGCCCAGGCGACGGCGATCGGTTTCAGCCAGGTGCTCTTCGTCACCATCGCCGCGGTTCTGGTGCTGAAGGAGGCGGTCGATGGCCGCCGCTGGGCCGCGACGATCATCGGCTTCATCGGCGTGCTGATCATGCTGCGCCCCAGTTCCGAGGGGCTCGACGTCTATGCGCTGCTTTCCGTCGCCGGGGCCATCTTCGGCGCCGGCATCACCGTCAGCGTCCGCAAGCTCGCGGCGAGCGAGCGCACGGACACCATCCTGCTCTATCAGGGCATCGTGCTGATCGCTCTGCTCGCCCTGCCCTGCTGGCTCTGGTGGCAACCGCCGACACCGAACCAGTGGTTCTGGCTGGTCATCCTGAGCGTGTTCGGCACGGCCGGGCAATGGCTCATCACCCGCGCCTATCAGGTCGGCGAGGCGGCAGCGCTGGCGCCGCTCGATTTCAGCCGCCTGCTGCTGGCGAGCTTCACCGGCTTCGTCTTCTTCGCCGAGATTCCGGCGCTCACCACCTGGATCGGCGCCGTCATCGTGATCGGGGCGACGCTCTACACCATCCGCAAGAACGCGCGGCCGCCGGTCTCACCTGCTTCGGCCTGAGCCTCGCCCGGACCAGCATTGCATCGACGGGGGCCAGGGCGCTATGAATCGGCGCACGCCTCTTTCGCGTGCGTCACCCGAGCAACAGCCCTCGGGATTCCGGCTCCAGCCACCCCGGAACGCCACCAGAGGCCAATCATGCGCATCGAAAACGACCCGAAGCTCGACTTCCGCGACGTGCTGATCCGTCCGAAGCGCTCGACGCTCGGCAGCCGCGCCGAAGTCGATGTCGAGCGCAGCTTCCGCTTTGCCCATACCGGCAAGGAGTGGAAGGGTTTCCCGCTGATCGCCGCCAACATGGACGTGGTCGGCACGATGAGCATGGCGCGGGCGCTGCTGAAGCACGGCGCCATGGTCGCGCTGCACAAGCACTACAGCGCCGAGGAGCTGATCGCCTTCTTCCGCGAGCCGGGCTCAGCCAACGCCTTCTACTCACTTGGCACGACCGACACCGACCATGACAAGCTCAAGGCGGTTCACGCCCAGTCGCCGATCAGCAAGATCTGTCTCGACGTCGCCAATGGCTACACCGAGAAGTTCGTCGATACGGTCAAGTCGACGCGCGCCGCCTTCCCCGATGCCGCGATCATGGCGGGCAATGTCGTCACCGGCGACATGACCGAGGCGCTGATCCTCGCCGGCGCGGATATCGTCAAGGTTGGCATCGGTCCCGGCTCGGTCTGCACCACCCGCAAGATGACCGGCGTCGGTTACCCGCAGCTCTCGGCGATCATCGAATGCTCCGATGCCGCGCACGGGCTGAAGGGGCTGGTCTGTGGCGATGGCGGCCTGA
This sequence comes from Bosea sp. F3-2, assembly GCF_008253865.1. NCBI lineage: Bacteria > Pseudomonadati > Pseudomonadota > Alphaproteobacteria > Hyphomicrobiales > Alloboseaceae > Allobosea > Allobosea sp. F3-2. The sequence continues at coordinate 4,223,662 of NZ_CP042331.1, read as the reverse complement.
CAGTGCCGGGCGACGTCGCCAAGGCCTTCGGCGGCGGCTCGGATTTCGTGATGATGGGCGGCATGCTCGCCGGCCACGACGAATGCGAGGGCGAGATCCGCTACGAGGAGCGCGACGGCGAGAAGGTGCCGGTTGCCATGACCTTCTACGGCATGTCCTCCGACACGGCGATGAACAAGTACTCCGGCGGCGTCGCCAAGTACCGGGCATCCGAGGGCAAGACCGTCGAGGTGCCCTATCGCGGCCCGGTCGAGGGCACGATGCAGGAGCTCATGGGCGGCGTGCGCTCTGCGATGACCTATATCGGCGCGGTCCGCCTGAAGGAGATGTCGAAGCGTACCACCTTCATCATGGTCGGCACCCAGCTCAACACCGTGTTCGGCAACTGAACCAAGCCAGCACCTGTCCGGATCAGGCCGGCACGGCCTGCGCCCGCGGCTGTTCCCGCATCACGAACACCAGGGCGCCGGCCATCAGCGCAAGCGCGACGGAACTGAGCCAGACCCAGTCGTAGCGCGCGCTGAGGTCGACGAGATAGCCGCCCAGGAAGGCACCGGCGGCTGCGCCGACCGAATGGCCGGCCGAGATCAGCCCCATGCTGAGCCCCATCACGCGCAGGCCGAGATGGCTGGCGGCGAGGCTCGCCGTGACCGGGATCGTCGCATAGTCGACCGCGCCGAACAGCACGGCGAAAGCGACCAGCGTCTCGTAATCGGCCCCGACGCGCATGAGCAGGAGGAAGCTCAAACCCCGCAGCAGATAGATCGAGCCCAGCAGCGCCACGCGGTTGACCCGGTCGGTCAGCCAGCCGGCCGCGACCATGCCCGCGAGGTTGACGGCGGAGAGCAGGCCATAGGCCGCCGCGCTCGGGACCGGGCCGAAGCCGCAGAAGGCGGCATAGGGGATGAGATGGGTCTCGATCACGCCGGCCGTAGTGTAGCCGCAGATCAGGAAGCTCCAGAACAGGATGTGGAAGGCCGGCTGGCGCAGGACGAAGCGCAGATCGGTCGAGAGCGTATGCGCTTCGGCACGCTGTACGGGGGCCGCCGGCGCATTCTTGCCCGACAGGGTCCACCACAGCAGCGGCGCCAGCGTCAGGCAGCCGATGCCGACGGCCAGGAAGCTCCAGCGCCAGCTCAGCGTCGCCAGCAGCACGGCGATCAGCGGCACGATCAGGAATTGCCCGCCCGTCGCTCCCGAGGTCGCGATACCCGTCGCAAGGCCGCGATTTTCGTCGAACAGCCGGGCGATCGCCGTCGAGACGACATGGGTCGCAACGAAGCCGAAGCCGACCGCGGCAATGCCGGAGAAACCGAGCAGGAAGACGACTGGATGGTTGCTCGAAGCGACGATGAGGCAGCCTATCCCGACCAGAAGCAGGCCGCCCGTCAGCGTGACGCGGACGCCATAGCGGTCGGCGGCATGGCCGGCGAAGGGGGCGGTCAGCGCCATCACCAGCAGCGTCGCTGCGGCTGCACCCGAGATGAAGCTGCGCGACCAGCCGAATTCCTGCATCAGCAGCGGCATCACCAGCCCGAGCGTCGCGCGCGCCGAGAACGAGATGGCCAGCGCCAGGAAGCCGAAGCCCACCAGAAGCCAGGGCAGGAAGGTAAAGCGGGAGCGTGGGTCGGACATAGTCGGTTTCCTCGGATCGTCCGCCAGCCATCGCGCCGCACGCCTCCTCCGGCAAACGATGGTTTCTCGTTTCGTGTTTAGCTGTGCTAAACACGCTCATGACCATTCGACTCTCTCTGCTGCACACCTTCGTCGCCGTGGCGCGCGTCGGCCGGATGCGCGACGCGGCCGAGCAGATGGCGCTGACGCCGGGCGCGATCAGCCAACGGATTCGCGAGCTGGAGGAAGGCGCCGGGCGTCGGCTGTTCCAGCGCACGCAGGCCGGCGTCGAGCTGACGGCTGCCGGCCGCAAGCTCATGGATGCCCTAGACGGGCCGTTTCGCAGGATCGAGGCGGTCGGCCGGGAATTGACGGCGTCGCCCTCCGGCCGGGTCACGATCACCACGTTGGCATCCTTCGCCGCGAACTGGCTGGTGCCTCGTCTGGCCGATTTCACGCGACTCAATCCCGGCATCGACATCGCGCTGGAGACCGACAACCGCGTCGTCGATTTGAAGCGCGAGCCGATCGATCTCGCGATCCGCCACGGCCTCGGCGACTACCCCGGTCTGGAGACCATCTGGCTGATGGCGCCGGAGCTGATCGTGGTGGCGAGCCCCGCCTTGCTGGGCGCTCATCCCCCGATCGCATCTCCAGCCGACTGCCTTGCCTTCTCCCTGCTGCACGACATCGACCGGGCCGACTGGCGGCTCTGGCTCGCAGCCCAGGGCGTGCCGGTGTCGCGCGAGCTCAAGGGGCCGTCCTTTTCCGACGACCATCTGCTGGTCAGGGCCGCCGCCGCCGGGCAGGGCCTGGCGCTCGTCCGCGACGTTTATGCCGATGACGAACTGCGCAGCGGGAGGCTGCGGCAGGCGATTGCCGTGCAATGGCCGACGCAGCTTGCCTACTACGCCGTCGGCACGGCGGAAGCTCTTCAGAAGCCGGCGGTGCGGCGCTTTCGGGACTGGCTCGTCGCCGCGGCGCGCACCTCCTGACAGCCTTCGACAGGGTTCCGGCAATGCTCTCGCGTGAGATCGTGTCGGGCGCTATCGCTTTGGGCGCGGCTGTTGCATAGTCCGGCCTCCAGCGCAGAAAGCCGCCAATGGCTTCGGGGAGACGGATATGACTATCAGGACTTTGAGCGTGGCGGCGATGCTTGCCGCCGGAATCTCCTTCGCTCAGGCACAGCAGCTTGCCCCGAGCCCGACGCTGGATGCGGTGAAGGCGCGCGGCAATCTCGAATGCGGCGTGCATCTCGGCCTGCCCGGCTTCTCCTTCGCCAATGACAAGGGCGAGTGGAGCGGCCTCGACGTCGACTACTGCAAGGCGCTTGCCGCCGCCGTCCTCGGCGACGCCAGCAAGGTGAAGTACACGCCGACCTCGGTGCAGCAGCGCTGGCCGATCCTGCAATCGGGCCAGGTCGACGTGCTCTCGCGCAACTCGACCATCACCTTCTCGCGCAACGCCACGCTCGGCCTCAACTTCCAGGGCATCAACTTCTACGAGGGCCAGACCTTCATCGTCCGCAAGTCCACCGGCGTGAAGGAAGCCGAGGGCCTCGACGGCGCCTCGGTCTGCGTCGCCGCCGGCTCGACCGAGGAGAAGAACGCCGCCGACTGGTTCCGCGAGCGCAATCTCAAGGTCACCATCACCAATTTCCAGAAGAACGACGACGCCATCACCGCCTATGATTCCGGCCGCTGCGATGCCTATACGGCGGGCGTCGGCGCGCTTGCCGGCCAGCGCGCCAAGCTCAAGGTCCCCGATGAGCACATCATCCTGACCAAGCCGATCTCGAACGATCCGCAGGGCCCGGTGACGCGCTGGGGCGACGAGCGCTGGCAGCTCATCGTCCGCTGGGTGCTCAACGGCACGATCGCGGCCGAGGCGCTCGGCGTCACCTCCAAGAACGTCGACGAGATGAAGGCGAACTCCAAGAATTCGGAAGTGCGCCGCCTGCTCGGTGCCGAGGGTGGCTTCGGCGCGATGATGGGTCTGTCGAACGACTGGATGTACAACGCGATCAAGCAGGTCGGGAACTATGGCGAGAGCTATGAGCGCACCGTCGGCATGGGCTCAGCCCTGAAGCTCGAGCGCGGCCAGAACCAGCTCTGGACCAAGGGCGGCCTGCTCTTCACCCCGCCCTTCCAGTGAGAGCGAAGCGCTTTCGGACGTCTCGCCCGACATGAAGCGCAGCCGTCATTCCGGACAAGCCGCGTAGCGGCGCCGATCCGGAATCCATCACAAAGCTCGGTGCTCTACGATGGATTCCGGGTCTCCGCTTCGCTCCGCCCGGAACGACGGCTGGTTTTCCTCCCCGCCCTTTGCCGGAGGACCGCCTTGACCAAGGCCCTGTCTTTCATCAACGACAAGCGCGTCCGCGACTGGATCTACCAGATCGCCGTCGTAGTCTTCCTCGTCGGCATCACCGTCTTCTTCGTGCGCAATGCCTCGGAGAACATGGTCAAGGCCGGCATCGCCTCGGGCTTCGACTTCCTCTGGCGCACCTCCGGCATCGAGGTGCCCTTCGTCCTGACCGGCTATACCCAGGCCGACAACATTCTCGGACTGTTCTGGGTCGGCGTCGCCAACACCATGCTGGTCACGGTGATCGCGATCGTGCTGGCGACGCTGCTCGGCTTCGTCGTCGGCATCGCGCGGCTATCCTCGCACTGGCTCGTCTCGACCATCGCCGGCGCCTATATCGAGTTCGTCCGCAACATCCCGCTCCTGTTCTTCGTGCTGTTCTGGTATTTCGGCGTCATCGCCGCCCTGCCGGCGCCGCGCCAGAGCATCAGCCTGTTCGGCGTCGCCTTCCTCAACAATCGCGGGGTGACGATCCCGTTGCCCGACGGGATGGAGAATTTCCGCATCGCCGGGCTCGTCATCCTCGCCTGTGTCCTCGTCTATGGGGCCTTCTCGGTCTGGGCGCGCCGGCGGCGGGAACGCACCGGCCAGCAGGCGCCGACGCTGGCGGCGGGCTTCGTCCTGCTCCTCGCCGTGCCGCTCCTGGCGCTGGTCTGGGCTACGCTCGCGACGCGCTGGGATGTTCCGGCCCTGCGCGGCTTCAATTATCGCGGCGGCTTCGCCGTCATTCCCGAATTCGTCGCGCTGCTCGCCGCGCTCGTTACCTACACGGCCGGCTTCATCGCCGAGATCGTCCGCGGTGGCATCCAGTCGGTCTCGCACGGCCAGACCGAGGCCGGGTCGGCGCTGGGGCTGCGCTCCGGCCAGATCCTGCGGCTCGTCACCATCCCGCAGGCGCTGCGCGTGATGATCCCACCGATGACCAACCAGTATCTCAACGTGCTGAAGAACTCCTCCTTCGGCGCGGCCATCGCCTATCCCGACGTGGTCAGCCTGTTCATGGGCTCGGCGCTCAACAACACCGGCCAGGCGATCGAGATCATCGCCATGACGCTCGCCGTCTATCTGGTCATCGGCCTCGCCGTCTCGGCGCTGATGAACTGGTACAACGCCCGCATCGCCCTGGTGACGCGATGAACCGCGCCTCTTCCCTCTCGATCTGGCGCGAGCGCCTCTTCGGCACGCCCTTCACCGGCTTCGTCAGCGTGGTGCTGGCGCTCGCGATCGCCTGGGTCGCGGTGCCGATCATCCGCTGGGCGCTGATCGACGCGACCTGGAGCGGCACGACCCGGGCCGATTGCGCGCCAGGCGGTGCCTGCTGGGTCTTCATCCGCGCCCGCTTCGGCCAGTTCATGTACGGGCTCTATCCCGTAGACCAGCGCTGGCGCGTCGATATCGCCGGTATCGCCTTCCTGCTCGGCATCGCCGCCGTCGTCTTTGCCCCGCAGCGGCTGAGGCTCAAGCTCGGCGTCACCATGCTCGTGCTGCTGCCGCCGCTCGGCATCTGGCTGCTCTCGGGCGGCTTTGGGCTGCGCTACATCGAGACACGCGAATGGGGCGGGCTGACGCTCACCCTGTTCATCTCGATCTATTCGAGTCTGATCGCGATTCCGCTCGGCATCCTCTTCGCGCTCGGCCGTCAGTCGCAGCTGCGCGTCATCCGGCTGATCAGCATCCTCTTCATCGAGTTCTGGCGCGGCGTGCCGATCATCGCGGTGATCTTCCTCGCCTCGCTGCTGCTGCCGCTGATCCTGCCCGGCGGTATCGGCATCGACCGGCTGGCGCGCGCCGTGATCGGCCTCGGCTTCGTCATCGCTGCCTATATGGCGGAAGCGGTCCGCGGCGGCCTCCAGGCGCTTCCCAAGGGCCAGCGCGAGGCGGCGACCGCGCTCGGCCTCAACTACTGGAAGGCGACGGGCCTCATCATCCTGCCGCAGGCGCTGCGCATCTCGCTGCCGGCGATGACCAACGAGTTCATCGCGCTGATCAAGAACACCACGCTGGTGCTGGTCGTCTCGATCCTCGACCTGCTCGGCATCGCCCAGGCCTCGCTCGCCGACCCCAACTGGGTCGGCATGAACATGGAGGCCTATGCCTTCTCGGGGGCGATCTACTGGCTGATCTGCTTTGCGCTTTCGCGTTGGAGCCGTTCTCTGGAGAACAAGCGCCGGCTCTGACCGGGCTTTCGGATCACGCAACAAAAAACCGGCCCAAAGGCCGGTTTTCTTTTCTGAGATGGCTCTCTCGGATCAGGCTCGTGCCTTGCTCCGGTCGCGCCGGCGGTCGGCGGCGGGTTGGTAGGCGATGCGCGAGTGGTGGCTGCAATAGGGCAGGCCGGTCTGCGAGCGCGCGCCGCAGAAGCGGAAATCCGGGCTGGTCGGGTCGCCCATCGGCCAGCGGCACATATACTCGCGCAGCTCCATGATGGTGACGCGCTCCGAGAACGGGATCACCACATCCTCGGAAGGCAACGGTGCAGCCTCTGCCTCGATTTCGGCCTCCGGCGCGAACGCAGGCGCCAAGGCGTGGGCGCCGCGCGTGGCATGTGCGGCTGGGCTCGCCATCGGGTGGCTCGGCGAGCGCGGCGGCGTCTTGCGGGGAGGGGCATTGCGCGGTGCGGCCGGCTGGGCCGCACTCTTGGCACGGCCAGAAAGGCCGAGACGGTGAACCTTTCCGATCACCGCATTGCGTGTGACATTGCCCAGCTCGGCGGCGATCTGGCTGGCACTCAGCCCGTCGCTCCAGAGCTTCTTGAGCAATTCGACGCGCTCGTCAGTCCATGCTCCGGCTTCGTTCATCCGCATCACCTGTCTTGTCCGGCTAGCCCTTGCGAGGCCTGCCTTTAAGGGCGCTTCGTGACGGAATCCGGGACCGTCAGCCTTGTCGCTAGAGACAAGGCTGTTGCTGCCGCAACAGACGGTACAGGGGTCGCCGCACGAAATGTCGTATCCGACGAAAGGAAGCATACAAGCTGCGGTGACTCGCGAACAAGAGTCGGCGAATCCGAAAACAGCTTTTCCCCAGGCGATTCGCGATTGCGCCGTCAAGCGAATCCTTTCGGCAACACCGTAGCCGCGGCTTTGAATTGACAGCTCCGGCCGCCTTAAGCATATTTATCCACAAGGTGACGCCGCCCGCTCGGGCGGCGCTTATGTTTGCGGATCAAGGCCCCGAACGATGCGGATGACGGCGCGACGAGAAGTCAGGAGCTGGGTGCGACGATAACGTCGTCACCGGGTCTCATCATGGCTGCAGACTGCAGCATCCATCCCGGATCGTCGTTCTTCAGTTCAGCGCCAATCCGTTCTCACCCCGTCCCCCTTCGCGAGGATCTTCGTCTCATGGCTCCCGCCCCCGCTTCCGCTAGTCAGTCCGTGCTCGTGCCAACCTATGCCCGCGCCCCCGTCGCCTTCGAGCGCGGCGAGGGTCCCTGGGCGATCACCGCTGACGGCACGCGTTATCTCGATTTCGGCGCCGGTATCGCCGTCAACGCGCTCGGCCACGCGCATCCGCATCTGGTCAAGACGCTGACCGAGCAGGCTGCCAAGATCTGGCACACCTCGAACCTTTATGGCGCGCCGGAAGGTGAGCGGCTCGGCCGCCGCCTCTGCGAGGCGACCTTCGCCGAGCGCGTCTTCTTCACCAATTCCGGCGCCGAGGCGAACGAGTGCGCCATCAAGATGGCGCGGAAGTACCACGCCGCGAAGGGCCATCCCGAGCGCTATCACATCATCACCTTCGAGGGTGCCTTCCACGGCCGGACGCTGGCGACCATCGCCGCCGGCGGTCAGCAGAAATACATCGACGGCTTCGGCCCCAAGGTCGGTGGCTTCGACCAGGTGCCTTTCGACGACGAGAAGGCGCTGCGGGCGGCGATCACGCCCGCGACCGCCGCGCTGATGATCGAGCCGATCCAGGGCGAGGGCGGCTTGCGCTCCGTACCGGCCCGCTTCCTCAAGCTCCTGCGCGAGCTCTGCGACGAGAACGGCCTGCTGCTGATCTTCGACGAGATCCAGACCGGCGTTGGCCGTACCGGCAAGTTCTTCGCCTATGAGAGGTACGGCGTCACGCCCGACATCATGTCGATCGCCAAGGGCATCGGCGGCGGCTTCCCGATGGGCGCCTGCCTTGCGACGGAGGAAGCCGCTTCCGGCATGACGCTCGGCACGCACGGCACGACTTTCGGCGGCAACCCGCTCGCCATGGCGGTCGGCAATGCCGTGCTCGACGTGGTGCTGGCGCCGGGCTTCATCGAGAACGTCGGCCAGATCGCGCTCAGGCTGAAGCAGTCGCTGGCCGAGCTCAAGGACAAGCATCCGGGCGTGATCGCCGAGATCCGCGGCGAGGGGCTTATGCTGGGCCTCAAGCTTCACACGCCCAACACCGAATTCGTCAACGAAGCTCGTGCGCAGGGCCTGCTCGTGATCGGCGCCGGCGATAACGTCGTGCGCCTGCTGCCGCCGCTGATCATCACCGAGGCGGATGTCGCCGAGGCCGTATCGCGGCTCGACAAGGCCGCGGGCGCCGTCGAGGCTTCGCTGAAGCGCCCGGCCGCCGAATAAGTTCAACCCACCCTCCCCAGCGAAGCGAAGGAAGCGCCCGTGACGCGCCATTTCCTCGATCTCTCCGATTTCTCCGGCAGCGAGCTGCGCGCCATCCTGCGCGCCGGCGAGGAGATGAAGTCGCGACGTCGCACACCGGCGGCCGCGGGCGACCGCCTGCTCGAAGGCAAGGTCATAGCCATGATCTTCGAGCAGCCGTCCCTGCGTACGCGCGTATCCTTCGACGTCGGCATCCGCGAGCTCGGTGGCTCGCCGATGATGGTCGCCGGCCATGAGATCGAGCTCGGCGAGCGCGAGACCATCGCCGACACCGCCCGCGTGCTCTCGCGCTATGTCGATGCGATCATGATCCGCATCCTCGATCACGATTCGCTGGTCGAGATGGCGAAGTATGCGACCGTGCCGGTGATCAACGGGCTGACCAAGCGCCAGCATCCCTGCCAGGTGATGGCCGATGTCATGACCTTCGAGGAGCGCAGGGGCTCGATCCAGGGCAAGCGCATCGCCTGGACCGGCGACACCAACAATGTGCTGACCTCCTGGGTCCATGCCGCCGGCCGGCTCGATTTCGAGCTCGCCATCGCGACGCCTGAGGAGCTCGCGCCGCCCCCGGCCCTGATCGCCTGGGCGAAGAAGCAGGGCGCGAAGCTTTCGCTGACCAGCCGCCCTGAGGAAGCGGTGGAGGGCGCCGATTGCGTCATCACCGATTGCTGGGTCTCGATGGGTGACGAGGAAGGCACGCGCCATAACCTGCTGCGGCCCTATCAGGTCGACGAGAGGCTGATGGACCGCGCCGAGAAGGATGCGATCTTCATGCACTGCCTGCCTGCCTCGCGCGGCGAGGAGGTTACCGACCAGATCATGGACGGCCCGCAATCGGCCGTCTTCGACGAGGCCGAGAACCGGCTGCATGCGCAGAAGGGCATTCTCGCCTGGTGCTTCGGCGGAGTGGCGGCCTGATGGCCGCCGCCGACACGGTCACTGTGGGGCTCGACGATCGGGTCGTGCCCTTCGCCGTGCCCGATCTCGACGTGCGCGGCCGCGTGGCGCGGCTGGGCCCGTCGATCGACATGATTCTCGAGCGGCACAACTATCCCGCGCCGGTCTCGCGCGTGCTGGGCGAAGCGGCAGCGCTGACCGTGCTGCTCGGCACGGCGTTGAAGTTCGAGGGCCGCTTCCAGCTCCAGACCAAGAGCGACGGCGCGATCCCGATGATGGTGGTCGACTTCAATGCGCCCGACAATTTCCGCGCCGTCGCCCATATCGACGAGGCGAAGCTCGCCCAGGCGATCGCGCTCGACAAGCTTTCGACCGGCGAGCTGCTCGGCGAGGGCCATCTCGCCATGACGGTCGACCAGGGAACGACGACGACCCGCTATCAGGGCATCGTCGCGCTGAAGCGGCAGGGGCTGGAAGAGGCGGCGCATCAGTATTTCCGGCAGTCGGAGCAGATTCCGACCCGCGTGCGGCTGGGTGTCGGGACGGTCACGACGGGCGGCCGGCCGCAATGGCGCGCCGGCGGCATCCTGGTCCAGTTCATGCCGCATTCGCCCGACCGCCTGCGCGCGGCCGACATCCACCCCGGCGACGCGCCCGAGGGTCATCAGATCCTGACCAGCAGCGACCCCGACGGCATTAGCGACGATGCCTGGATGGAGGCGCGCTCGCTGGTCGAGACGGTCGAGGACCACGAGCTGCTCGACCCGATGCTGGAAAGCGAGCGCCTGCTCTATCGGCTCTTCCACGAGCGCGGCGCCCGTGTCTTCGAGCCGGTTCTTGTCCGCGAGGCCTGCCGCTGTTCGCGCGAGCGCGTGCTGACGATGCTGCGCGGCTTCTCGCCCGAGGACCGCCGCGCGATGATCGCCGATGATGGCAAGCTCGGCGTCACCTGCGAGTTCTGCTCCCGGCGCTACTCATTCGACCCGGCCGAGGTCGAGCAGGGGCTCGCGGCAGGGCTCTAAGCTTCTCGAACCCTCTGGGCATTCATCCAACGTCATTCCGGGCGTCGCGAAGCGCAGACCCGGAATCCATCTTAGAGCGCAAATCTTCGATGGATTCCGGATCGGCGGGGCTTCGCCGCTTGTCCGGAATGACGGCGGGAAAGGAACGTTCAGCCCCGGCACTCCGCCATCAGCTTGCGCATGAAAGCCTCGCCGGCCTGGAGCTGCTCCAGCGTGATGTATTCGTCGGGCTGATGCGCCTGGTCGATCGAGCCGGGCCCGCAGACCACGGTCGCCAGCCCGGCATGCTGGAAATGCCCGGCCTCGGTGGCATAGGAGACTGCGATGGTGTGGTTGCGCCCTGACAGGCGCATGGCGAGCCGCTCGGCCTCCGAGCCCGGCTCGGGCGCCAGCCCCGGCACATCGGAGGTCATCAACGTCTCGATCGCCGCACTCGGCGCGGTCGCGCGCATCCGCGCCTGGGCCTTGTCCGACACGGCGGCAAAGCGCGCGGGGCCCGCCTCGGGGTCGGAGGTCGGCAGGGTGCGGATCTCCCAGAGGATCTCGCTGTGATCGGCCAGGATGTTGCGGGCGATGCCGCCATGGAACGAGCCGATATGGACAGTGTCGTAGGGCGGGTCGAAGCGGCCGCTTGCGTCAAGCCGCTGCTCGGCGTCCTCGGCCATGTGGTCGAGCTCGGCGGCGAGCAGCGCGCCGGCATGGACCGCGCTGGCGCCGAGCTGCGGCTTGGACGAATGTGCGGCGAAGCCCTTGATGACGGTCTGGAACGTCCGGACGCCCTTATGCGCGTCGCAGATATCGAGCGAGGTCGGCTCGCCGACGATGACGGCGCGCGGCCGCGGCAACGTCTTGCCCATTGCGGCGATGCCGTCGACGACGCCGAGGCAGGTCACCTCCTCGTCATAGGACAGGAAGAGGTGGATCGGTGTCTTGAGGTCGGCTGCCAGGAAATCCGGCACCAGCGCCAGTCCCAGCGCCAGGAAGCCCTTCATGTCGACGGCGCCGCGGCCATAGGCGCGGCCGTTCTCGACATGCAGCGTGAAGGGGTCGCGGCTCCAGGCCTGCCCTGTGACCGGCACGACATCGGTATGCCCGGACAGCACGACTCCGCCGCGATCCTGTGGCCCGATTGTCGCGAACAACGCCGCCTTGTCGCCCTTCGCGTTCGGGAAGCGGACGGAGGGTACGCCCCACCCCGTAAGATAGGCCTCGACGAAATCGATCAGCGGCAGGTTGGATTTGTCGCTGACCGTGTCGAAGGCGACGAGGCGGGCGAGCATCTCGAGCGGCGTATGGCGCTGCCCAGCTTGAGCGGAGGCGGTCAATGCAGAACCTTCTTCACATAGGGGGAGTCGAGCGGGAAGAGCGGCACCTCGACGTCGAAGATCGTGCCGCTCTCATCCTGCATGGCGTAGAAACCGTGCATCGAGCCGTCCGGCGTCGTGAGCGGGCAGCCGGAGGTATAGTTGAAGCTCTCGCCCGGTCTGAGCACCGGCTGCTTGCCGACGACGCCCTCGCCGCGCACTTCATGCATCTCGCCGCGTCCGTCGGTGATGAACCAGTGACGGGTCATCAGCTGAATGGTCTGCGTCGAGAGATTCACGATCTCGATCGCGTACGCCCAGAAATAGCGGCCTTGCGCATGCGAGGATTCCGCTTCCAGGAAGGACGGCGCCACGGTCACACGCACGCCGCGCGTTTGTGCCTGATACATGGTCGAGGCTCCGGCTGCAGCCTGTGACGGCGTCTGCCGCCACGGCTCAGTTATCGGCCTGCCGGCGGCAGCGTCAATGCGTCTGTGCTTTGATTCTGGCGTGGACAACCCTGTGGCTATTGCCCGCATGTGGCCCGCCGTGCTTGGCCTTTCCAGGGCGCTTCGCTAGCTATGACCGATTATCCTCGCGGACCTCGCATGCTGCCCTTCAAGCCCGGCATCCAGCCCGACGCCTCCATCCGCGCCTTCATCGAGCAGGGCGCGATCAGGCTCGCCCAGCCGCCGGCCGAGGGACAGATCCAGCCGGCGAGCCTCGATTTGCGCCTGGGCGAGCGCGCTTACCGCGTCCGCGCCAGCTTCCTGCCCGGTCCCGCGCGCACGGTGCGCAGCCGAATCGATGATCTGTCGCTGCACGAGATCGACCTGACGCGCGGTGCGGTGCTGGAGACCGACTGCGTCTACATCGCCGAGCTGATGGAAGGCCTGAAACTGCCCAAGGGGCTGCGCGCCGCCGCCAATCCGAAGAGTTCGACTGGCCGTCTCGACGTTTTCACCCGCGTCATCACCGACCGCGCCCGCGAATTCGATCTGGTCGAGGACGGTTATGAAGGGCCGCTCTTCATCGAGATTTCGCCACGCACCTTCCCTGTGCTGGTCCGCTCCGGCTCACGGCTCTCGCAGATCCGCTTCCGCGCCGGTGAGACCCGGCTCGACGACCGTGCGCTCGAAGAGGTCCATGCCCGCGAGACGCTGGTCACTGCTGCAGAGCCCTCATTCCAGGGCGGCGTTGCCGTTAGCGTCGATCTCTCGGGTTTCGACGGCTTGCTCGGCTATCGCGCAAAGCATCACACCGCCCTGATCGACGTCGACCGCGTCGGCGCCTACCGCGCAGCCGATTTCTGGGAGCCGATCCCGGATGACGGCTCGCGCAGCATGATCCTGGATCCCGGCCAGTTCTACATCCTCGCCTCCAAGGAGGCCGTGCATGTCCCGCCGGACTATGCCGCGGAGATGACGCCCTTCGACGCGCTCGTCGGCGAATTCCGCGTGCATTATGCGGGCTTCTTCGATCCCGGCTTCGGCCACAGCGCCGCCGGCGGCCAGGGCGCGCGCGCGGTGCTTGAGGTTCGCTCCCGCGACGTGCCCTTCATCATCGAGGACGGCCAGATCGTCGGACGGCTCGTCTACGAGGCCATGGCGGCACGACCGGAGGCGCTCTACGGCGCCGGGCTGAAATCGAACTATCAGGGCCAGGCCCTCAAGCTGTCCAAGCACTTCAAGGGCTGACTGGGGGCGGTTCGGCGAGCGCCTCGGCGCGGCCTGAGCGGGAGACGGAAGCGATCGACGCGAACGGCAAGGCGATCTCGATCGAAGAGAAGCCGCAGAACCCCAAGTCGCATTGGGCGGTCACGGGCCTCCACTTCTACGACGCCCAGGTCGTCGGCATCGCGAAGAACCTGAAGCCGTCCCCGCGCGGCGAGCTCGAGATCACCGACATCAACCGCATCTATCTGGAGCGCGGCGAGCTTTCGGTCGAATCGATGGGCCGCGGCTTCGCCTGGCTCGACACCGGCACGCCCGACAGCCTGATCGAGGCCGGCGAGTTCGTCCGTACGCTCGAAGCCAGGCAAGGCCTGCGCATCGCCTGCCCCGAGGAAATCGCCTATCGCCAGGGCTGGATCTCGATCACCCAGCTCAGGGCCCTCGGCGAGCAGATCGCGAAGAGCGACTATGGCCGCTACATCCTGCAGATCGCAGATACGGGCGCGTAGCCGGGCAGTCCCGGGGGAACCGCAGCGGCGGAAGGTGTCGAAGCGACGGCTTGGCTGCGCGGCGAGCCGGTTCAGACCGGCGCCGATTGCGCTGAAGAGAAGAAAAAGACGGCGAGCGCCAGCAGGAAGGCGAAACTCACGAATCGGACAGGAGACATGGTGACCTGCGGCGGATGGATCGTTACGCGGGACCATGCCGGGCGAGCTCTGAAATCGGGATCAATTCGGCAGATAAAATTGCGTCGAATTGTGCGGTTTCCCGCTCCGCCGCAGTCATTTCCGACCTTTCGCCGCCGTCGGGGGAGCTAAGCCTGATCGCGACGCCTCCCGTGTCGGGATCGAAATCGCGTTTCGCGGGTTCATTCCCTGCGCCGCCAATCGAGCGCAAGGAGTAGGACATGATCACGATCAGGCACACAGCCGTTTCCTTCGCGGCCTTTCTGATGCTGGCGCCGCCAGCCATGGCGCAGTCGGCGCGCTCGCTCGGACCTTCCACGGGTTCCGTGCGCATCGAGCAGTTCCAGGCGGGCTTTATCGCCTCTGGCGAGGGCGGCGGCGGCACCTTGCGCTTCCGCGGCCGCTCCTATCCGATCACCGTCGGCGGTCTCGGTATCGGTACGGTCGGCGCCTCCCGCACCGTCGCGACGGGGACGGTCTATGGCCTGCGCAACGTCTCCGATTTCCCCGGCGCCTATGTCCAGCTGAAGGAAGGCTGGGCGGTCGGCAATCAGGGAAGCGGCAATGTCTGGCTGCGCAATGACAAGGGCGTGACGCTGCGGCTGGCCACGCGTCGGCAGGGGCTGCAGCTTTCGTTTGGCGCCGATGGCGTGCTGGTCGGCTTCAAGCAATAAATCTCAGGGCGGGCCGGCGTCGATCATCGGGTGCTATGCGGCGCATTAGCTCTAGGCTTTTGCGCAGCCTCGACTATGGTGCGGCCCGCTTTGTCGATCCAGCTGATCCCGCTTGTCGCCCTCTCCGCCGCTGCCTTCCTGGCGGCGTTGCTCTGCGTTTGGCTGCGCCCGCTCCTGATGCGCTATGCGCTTGCCCGGCCGAATGCGCGCTCCAGCCATAAGGTGCCCACGCCGCAGGGCGGAGGCATCGCCGTGCTCGCCGGAGCCTTCCTGGCCTTGGCGGTGGCGCTCTGGCTCGGACAGGGCGAGAGCGAAGCGTGGCGGACGGTGCTGATCCTCGGCTCGGCGGTTCTGGCCCTGGCCCTCGTCGGCGCCTGGGACGACATCCGGCCTTTGCCTGCCGGCATTCGCCTCGTGCTGCAGGCGGCCTGTGTCGGCTACGTCCTGTTTCGCGCCGCGCCGGAATTGCGCCTCTTCCCGGAGGTCGTGCCGCTGGCGATCGAGCGGGCGCTTGCCCTTCTCGCCGGGGTCTGGTTCGTCAACCTCGTCAACTTCATGGATGGGCTCGACTGGATCACCGTCGCAGGCCTGGTGCCGCTGGCCGGGGCTCTCGCACTGGCGGGCAGCGCGGGTGTCATCGATCCGGTCACCGGCTGGCTGGCCGCTGCGCTTTGCGGTGGGCTGATCGGCTTCGCTCCCTTCAACAAGCCGGTAGCCCGGCTGTTTCTCGGAGATGTCGGCTCGCTCCCGATCGGCCTCGTCACCGCCTATCTGCTCTATCGGCTCGCCGGAGCCGGCGCCTTTGCCGCGGCGGTGATCCTGCCGCTCTACCACATCGCCGATGCCACCATCACGCTGCTGCGCCGTCTGGCGCGTGGCGAGAAGGTCTGGGAGGCGCATCGCTCGCATTTCTACCAGCAGGCGACGACGAACGGCTTCAGCGTGATCGCGGTGATCGGGCGCGTCGCTCTTCTGAACGTCGCTCTCGTCGTGCTGGCCGGCATCTCGATCGCCTGGCCGCAAACCGGGGTCCAGCTGGCTTGCCTCGCCGCCGCCGGCCTGCTGACGGGGTTGCTGCTGCACCGCTTTGCGGCAGGGCCGCGGCATGGCTAGCCCGTTGATCCTCGTGACCGGCGCCAGCGGCTTCGTTGGCCCGCACGTCGTTGCGGCTCTGAACCAGGCCGGCCATCGCCTGCGTCTCGCCCAGCGTCGGCCGCACGACGCACCAGACGGCATCGAAACCATCGTGACGGGCGATCTGGCGGGGCCGATCGATTGGCGGCCGGCCCTCGAAGGCGTCGATCACGTCGTTCACATGGCAGGTCTTGCCCATGCCGGGCCGGGCCTGGACGAGGCGCTCTACAACCGCATCAACACCGAAGCGACGCTGGAGCTGGCGCAAGCGGCCGTGGCGGCCGGCGTGCGGCGTTTCGTCTACCTCTCCTCGATCAAGGCGCTGTCCGGCGCCTTCGACGGACCGCCCTTGTCCGAAGCGGCAGAGCCTGTGCCCGGCGATGCCTATGGCCGCTCAAAGCTCGCGGCCGAACGCGGGCTCGATCGGCTCGCTCTCGATTGGGTGGCGCTGCGCCCCACGCTGATCTATGGCTCCGGCGTCAAGGCCAACATGGCGGCGTTGCTCAGGCTCGCGCGGCTCCCCATCCCCCTCCCGTTCGGGGATCTGAAGGCGCCGCGCTCATTGCTTGCCGTCGAAAACATGGCCGACGCTATCCGCTTCACCCTGACGCCCGATTGCCCGGCGCGGCAGGCCTATACGGTCTCCGACCCCGAGCCGATCAGCGTCGCCGACATCCTGGCGGCGCTGCGCTCCGGCCTCGGCCGTTCGCCGGGGCTGCTTGCGGTGCCGGAAGCCTTGCTCAGGCGGCTGGCGCGCCTCGCCGGGCGCGAGGAGACCTTTCTCAAGCTGGCGGGGAGCCTCGTCGCGCGGCCCGAGCGCCTGCTCAAGGCCGGCTGGCAGCCGCCTGCAGAGACGAAAGCGGCTCTGGCGCGTCTGGCTGCTGGGCCTCGCGCTGGCTGAAATCGGGGATCGCCTCGTCGAGCACCGCATTGGCCGCGGCGCGGTCGTCGGCTTTCACGGCCGCGTCCAGCCGTGAAAGCCAGCCTTGCAGGCGGGCGCGGCCGGCGAAGATCGGCTTGGCCGCCATGACGCCGTCGAGCCCGGTCTCGGCCATCGGCTCGTCGCGAGCGAACAGGATTTCGTTCAGGCGCTCGCCGGGGCGGACGCCGGAGACGATGATCTCGATATCCTCGCCCGGCTCGAAACCGGCAAGGCGGATCATCCGCTCGGCCAGGTCCATGATCCGCATGGGCTGGCCCATCTTGAGCACATAAACCGCTGCCCGCTCGGCATGCTGCCCATCGACGGTGGCGTGCGACGCCGCAGTCAGCACGAGGTCACAGGCCTCGCGGATCGTCATGAAGTAGCGGATCATGTCGGGGCTGGTGACGGTGACGGGGCCGCCCCGGGCGATCTGCGCCTTGAATTTCGGCACCACCGAACCGACGGAGCCGAGCACATTGCCGAAGCGCACCGCCACGAGCCGCATGTCGGAGGCGGCGGCCACGAACTCGGCATCGCGCGACTGCGCATACATCTCCGCGAAGCGCTTGGTCGCGCCGAGCATCGAGACCGGCTCGATCGCCTTGTCGGTCGAGATCATCACGAAGATCTTCGCTCCGGCAGCGACAGCGGCATCAGTGACGTTCACCGAGCCGAAGATGTTGGTCTTGATGCCCTCGCTCCAATCCGCCTCAAGATAGGGAACGTGCTTCAGCGCAGCAGCGTGGACGACGATGTCGGGCTGGAAGGCGACGAAGAGCGGCATGATGCGGTCGCGGTCGCGGACATCGGCCAGGACACCCGAGACAGCCGTGTCCGGAGCCTGGACAGCAAGCTGCTCGGTGATCTGGAACAGGGCGGGCTCCGAACTCTCGACGATCAGCAGCTCGGCCGCGCCGAAGGCGGCGCAGCGCAGGCAGATCTCCGAGCCGATCGACCCGCCGCCGCCCGTGACGATCACCCGCTTGCCCTCGAGAAAGGCGCCGAGCCGCTCGCGGTCGATGGCGACCGTCGAACGCACCAAGAGGTCTTCGATCTCCAGCGGTGCAACCTCGGTGTCGCGCGCGCCTTCGCCCAGGGTTTCGATGCGCGAGATCGGCAGGGCGAGCTTGCGGGTCCGGGCGAGCCATTTCTCGGGCTGTGCTTCAGGCAACAGAGCCGACGGCGTGGCGACGATGCGGCGGAAGGCCTCCCCGCGTTCGGTGGCATCGGACGCGATCGCCTCGATGTCGGAGAGCAAGCCGAGCACCGGGACGCCGCGGATCGACTGGCCGAGATCGTCGGGGCGAGGCGACAGAATGCCAGATGGCCGCAATCGCTTCATCGTCCCCGTCTCGATCGCGCGGATCACCATTTCGACTTCGACGCCACGCCCCAGAATCAGGGTCGGCAGAGTCCCCTCGCGTCCTGCGTTGGAGCGCGACCGGGCATATTTCAAGTAGCGATAGGCAAGGCGCGGTCCGCCCAGCAGAGAGGTCTGGACGAGCCAGTAGAGCGCGATGGTGATCTTGCCGAAATAGAAATTGCCGTAAAAGTTCGGTGCGACCAGCACATAGTCGATCACCAGCAAGCTCACGGTGAGGATCGAGACGGCCTTGACGATGTTCGACAGGTCCGGCAGCGAGGCGAAGCGCCACTTCGAGCGGTAGAGCGAGAAGAACCAGTAGACCAGCCCGGCATAAGCCACGAAGAACGGCAGGAAGCGCGGCAGGTAGCGCAGATGCTCGTCGAGCTGCCCGCCTTCGAAGCGAACGACGAAGACGAGCCAGATCGCCAGCGCCGTCATCACGAGGTCGTGGACGACGACAGCTGTCTTCTTCAGATTCTGTTTGGGCAGGATGGCCATGTCAGGCGGGGTATCCCGCTCCCTCGATGGCTTGTCAACGCGCCGTTGTGCGGTCGCTCAGTTCACAGACGGCCTGGCTTCCAGCGCGCTGAGGACGAAGGCGATCATTTCGTCGGGCGAGGGGCCGGGAATGCACTCGCATTGCGTGATCAGCAGAGGATGCATGAATCGGATCATCGCCGTGCGGATGCAGCCCGTCGCATGGGCAGGCTCCATAGGCCGGAATTCGCCACGGGCGATGCCATCGGCCACGACCCGGCGCAGAACGACGTCGAAGCGCTCGATATGCGCGATGATCGCGTCCCAGCTCTCCTCCATCGCCGCACAGACCATTTCCTGCATCTTGGCATGCCCGGCGAAGCGGGCGGCGTTGAGCCGATAGGAGGTCGCGAGGATATCGCGTAGCCGATCTGCCGCAGGCCGATCCTCGGCGGCGATGGTGGCGATGGCTTCTTCCTGCTCGCGCTTGTAGCGCTCCAGCACGGCCTCATTGATCGACTTCTTGGAATCGAAGAAGCGGTAGACATTGGCGGGGCTCATCCGTAGGGACTTCGCGATGTCCGCCACGGTCGTCTTCTGATAGCCGATGTCCCGAAAAAAACGTTCGGCGGTGTCGACGATGATCTGCTTGGTATCGCGTTCGGAATGACTCACGGCGTCGCCGGCTTGTTTGTATTTCAACGAATGCGGTGAAGAATTGATCCTTATGACGAATTTCGTCATTCGTCAACGCTATGGCGAATAAAGGCTTTTGATTTGATTCACATCAATCTCGGCTGAAGTCCAATCCTGACAAGCCGCTGCCATTCGCGCGAGGGGTTACACTCTGATCCGGCGTTCCGATGGCTTATGAGGTCGGAGCGCGCGATTTCGCGATATCCAGCAGCGTAACGGTGTCGAGATGGCGCTCGAGATGGTCCGCGAGTGCATCGAGCGTTCTGTCGACGGCATCGTCGTAGTTCAGCATCGACGACAGGCCGGCGCCCGCAATGCGGGTAAGCCAGGCGCCGCGCACTGCATCCGAAGCAAAGATGCCATGCAGATAGCAGCCAGCGACCCGCCCGTCGGGGCTTGCCGCCCCTTCGGCCCTCCCATCGACCTGGAACGGCGCGTGGAGGGTGTCGCCGCCTGTGGTTCGGCCGAGATGGATCTCGTAGGCTTGCCCATGCGTGGCGCTCGCAATGTCGGCGAAGCCGATCTCGCGAACGGTCTTCTCGGCATCGAGGCAGGTTTCGACATCGAGAAGGCCGAGGCCCGGCGCCTCTCCGGCGGTGCCCTCCAGTCCCAGCGGGTCGCGGACCACGTGCCCGAGCATCTGATAGCCGCCGCAGAGGCCGAGGATATGTCCTCCGCGCCGGCGATGGGCGAGGATGTCGATGTCCCAGCCCTCCCGTCGCAACGCGGCAAGGTCCCGCAAGGTCGTCTTGGAACCCGGCAGGATGACGAGATCGGCATCCCCCGGCAGCGCCTGGCCGGGGCCGATCATCGCGAGGTCGACGGCATCCTCGAGCTTGAGCGGGTCGAGGTCGTCGAAATTGGCGATGCCGGGCAGCACCGGCACGGCGATCTTCAGGCGCGCGCCGGGCTTCTGCCCCGAGCGGATATCAAGTCCGTCTTCCGCGGGCAGGCGCGCCGCAGCCGCGAACCAGGGGATGACACCGAGAGAGGGCCAGCCCGTCGCGGTCGCGATGGTATCGAGGCCGGGGCCGAACAACCCGACATCGCCGCGGAACCGATTGATCGCGAAGGCGCGTATCATCGCCCGATCGGCCGGATCGAGCACGGCATGGGTGCCGACGAGGCTGGCGATCACCCCGCCGCGATCGATATCGCCGACCAGCACCGCAGGAACGCCGGCGGCTCGCGCAAAGCCGAGATTGGCGATGTCGCGGGCGCGCAGATTGGTCTCGGCCGGCGAGCCGGCTCCTTCGACGATGACGAGATCGGCCGATTCGCTAAGGCGCCCGAAGCTTTCCAGCACGCGGGGCAGGAAATCGCCGCGCCGCGCGAAATCGCGGGAGGCCAGCCGCCCGGCGACGCGGCCCTGCAGGATGATCTGGCTGCCCTGCTCGCCTTCGGGCTTCAGCAGGACCGGGTTCATGTCGGGATGCGGCTCGATGCGTGCGGCGCGGGCCTGCAGCGCCTGTGCGCGTCCGATCTCGCCTCCGGCCGTGGCGGCGGCATTGTTCGACATGTTCTGCGGCTTGAAGGGGCGCACGCGCAGCCCGCGATTCGCGAAGAGCCGGCAGAGACCGGCGACGACCAGCGACTTGCCGACATTGGAGCCGGTGCCGAGGATCATGATGGCGGGCGTAGGAGCGCGAGGCATCGCCCTGCTTAGCCCGGTTTTCCGTGGCGCGGAAAGCCGCTTGCCGAGGGCAATCTTCATGCAAGGAAGGTGCGGGACTCTGGCCGCTGTCTGCGCCGGATGATCCCGCTCGCAGGGATCGTCATCCTGACAAGGTTCGCCGGTCCACTACGGCACCTTGCTACGCCAAAGGGGCGAAGTCGCAACAAGATCCCGCCGAGGACCGGCTGAGACTCAGTAAACACTGACCGATGACGAATGTCAACATTCATCACTCGGCAGTTGATGGAATGAGGTCGTGCTCGTTGCGGGGCTCGGGATGCGCGCCGCCTCGCGGCATGTTAAAGCCGGCTTCGTCCTTGTTCCTGCCGGCCTCTGCGATGAATCCGATCTTCTCCGCTCTCCCGACCACCGTCTTCGAGGCGATGTCGCAGCTCGCGCGCGAAACCGGCGCGGTCAATCTCGGCCAGGGCTTCCCGGATGATCCGGGGCCGGAGGATGTGCGGCGCAAGGCCGCGGATGCCGTCATGGACGGCTGGAACCAGTATCCGCCGATGATGGGTCTGCCTGAACTGCGCCAGGCGGTCGCCACGCATTACAAGCACTGGCAGGGCCTCGATCTCGATCCGAACAGCGAGGTGATGGTGACCTCCGGTGCGACCGAGGCGATTGCCGGAGCGCTGATGGCGCTCGTCACGCCTGGCGACGAGGTCGTGCTGTTCGAGCCGATGTACGATGCCTATCTGCCGCTGGTGCGGCGCGCCGGCGGCATTCCGAAATTCGTGACGCTGACGCCGCCGCATTTCGGGCTGACGGAGCAGGCCTTGGCCAAGGCCTTCTCGCCGAAGACGAAGGTCGTGCTGTTCAACAACCCGCTCAACCCGACGGCGACGATCTTCGGCCAGGCCGATCTCGACCTCCTCGCCGATTTCTGCGTACGCCACGATGCGATCGCGATCTGCGACGAGGTCTGGGAGCATGTCGTCTTCGACGGGCATCGCCATGCCTCGGTGCTCGGCCGGCCGGGCATGCGCGAGCGCACCGTTAAGATCTCGTCGGCCGGCAAGATTTTCTCGCTCACCGGCTGGAAGGTCGGGCTTGTCATGGCCGCTCCCGCGATCATGCGGGTCCTGGCCAAGGCGCATCAGTACATCACCTTCACCACCCCGCCGAACCTGCAAGCGGCGGTTGCCTACGGGCTCGGCAAGGCGGACGACTACTTCGAGGACATGCGTGCCGATTTCCAGCGCTCGCGCGACCGTTTCGCCACGGGACTGCGCGATCTCGGCTTTGCGGTGCTGCCCAGCGCCGGAACCTATTTCCTCAATGTCGACATCGCTCCACTCGGCGAGAGCGATGATGCCGATTTCTGCCGGCGGCTCGTCACCGAGAGCGGCGTCGCCGCGATCCCGGTCAGCGCCTTCTATGCCGAGGGCGCGGTGAGGAATGTCGTCCGCTTCTGCTTCGCCAAGCGCGATGCGACGCTCGATGCCGCGCTGGAGAGGCTTGCAACCCGCCGTCCGCGCTGAGGCGGGCGGCTGTTCGTCAGCCGCCGATCAGCTTGGTCGCCATGGCTCCGGCGGCGACGAGTCGCTTCTGGAGATCGGCGGCGAGCGAATCTCCGCCTGATGAGCGGCGAGCCGTCTCCGTCGCCGTCATCAACTGCGTGAGTGCCTTCTGGGCCAGCTCCTTGTCCTTGTTGCGCCGCGCCAGCTGGAGCATGGCCTCGGCCTGGTTGGCGAGGCTGCGCGCCCAGAGCAGCGGCACGCTGTCCTGCCGCCTTTCCTGCAGAGCAGCGGCGAAGGCGGCGATCGCCTCCTCGATCACGACCGGCTCGCTATAGCGTTCGCCCATGGCAGCGAGAACGTTGCCCATCTGGTCCTGGAGTTCGGCCCAGCGCAGCGGCTCGCGGGCCCGCTCCGTCGCCAAGGAAACCCGGTTGAGGCCGTTGAAGGCGCGCTCCAGCAGGGAGAGATCGCTCCGTCGCCGCCCAAGCGTCGCACGGGCCCGCGAGATCATATGTTCGGCTTCGAGCCAGCGCGGTTCATCATCGGCACGGTCCCAGGCGCTGAGGACGCTGGCATAGGTGGCGATGGCTTCTTCGAGAAGCTCATCGTCCTTCTGCGTAACCCCGAGCGTGACCGCGATGCGACCGATGCGCAGGCTCAGCATGCGCCAGAGCGGCGGCGCCTCGTCGCGGCTCAGATATTCGATGCCCGAGCGGCAATGGACGAGCGCCGCGGTCAGCAGTTTCGTCTCGCCGGTGAGCGCCGCGAGGCCTTCCAGCGTGGCGGCCAGGGCCTCCTGGGCGCCGGCAAAGGCCACGGTATCCGCCAGACGGTCGAGACCTTCGAGCAGGCGGCGCAATGCCGCAATGGCCGCGTCATAACCGTCGCGCCCGCCGAAATCTTCGCTGATGCGCGCCAATGCCTTCGCTTGTTCCAGCGCCATGGCGCGGCTGCGTTCGACATCGGCGAGACCGATCAGGGTGGAGGCCTCGCCGTAACGGGCGGAAGCTTCGCGATAGCCTTCGGCGGTCGTGCGCAGGAAGCTGAGCGCGCCCCGGTCCGCCCGGTTCTCGCCGATCAGCAATCGGCGTTCGATCGGCAATGTCGAAAGGTCGGTCACGCCGCCGATGGCGTGCAGCTCGGCTTGCGCCAGAGCCTTGTCAGCATCGGCAAAGTTTCCGGCGTTGAGGGCAGCAGCGGCCTCCTGGCGCAGACGCTGAACCTCGGGGTCGCCGATCGCTTCGGCAAGGCGCTGAACTAAGGCCAGGAAGTCGGCGGCCTTGCGATCGAGCAAGGCTTCGGCGGGAGGTGTCGAGCCGGGGCGACGCAGCCAGTCCGCAATCATCGCCGCCAGCGCCACCGGCGGCAGGCCGTGGCGTCCGGCGACGCGCGCCAGAAGCGGGACGATCTGGTCGGGTTGACTGATGGCTGCCTCCCGCTCCGGCTCGGCCTCAAGCATTTTCGAGCGAAGTGGATACTGGTTCGCGTGAAGAAAATGCGATAAAATAAAGAGATAGAGCATTCCGCAATGCGAGGAACGCGGAATGCTCTAAGTGTTTACTTCGCGGCGATGACCGCGATCTCGACGGTGAACTGCGGCGCAGCGAGCTTGGCCTCGACCGTGGCGCGGCCCGGGGTCTGGCCGGCGACGACCCACTTGTCCCAGACGGCGTTCATCTCGGCGAAGGTCGACATGTCGGAGAGCCAGATATTGACCATCAGCAGCTTCGACTTGTCGGTGCCGGCCTCGGCCAGGAGCCCGTCGATGATGCCGAGGATGTCGGCGGTCTGCTCGCCCACGCTCTTGCCGGCGGCCTTGTCCGCGACCTGGCCCGCCAGATAGACGGTGTCGCCGTGCACGACGGCCTTGGACATGCGCGGGCCGACGCCCATACGCTGAATGCTCATAGTGAAATCTCCTTGAACGGACGCCTCCGCTGGTAGCCCGCCCCGCCCGGTTTCGCAAATGATATGCTGCGCGCGCCCGAAAAGCGGAGGCTGCTTTTCAGAAAGGCGTTCGCGTAGAACAAGTCGGTTCAGGCGAGGCTCACCCAACCCGCCCAGAGCGCGGCGTAGCGGCCCGCCTTGCCGAGCAACACGAGCGCGATGAAGCGGCCGGGCGGATAGTTCAGCGTGCCGGCAACGAAGGTCAGCGGGTCGCCGACGACGGGCAGCCAGGCCAGTAGCAGCGACGGCCAGCCGAAGCGTCCGAAGAAGGCTTGGGCCTGGCCGAAGCGGATCGGGTCCGGCCGCAGCCGTGCGGGCAGCTTCTCGACGCCATGGCGCGTGATCAGCCGCCCCAGCCACCAGTTGACGATGGAGCCGGCGGTGTTGGCGAGGCTCGCGGTCAGGAACAGCGCGAGCGGATCGGCGCTCTTCGTCGCCAGCAATCCGATGAAGACCGCTTCCGACTGCGCCGGCAGCAAGGTGGCGGCGACGAAGGCCGCACCGGCCATCAGGCCGAGAGGGGAAAGATCGAGGTGCTCCAGCACCGCCAGAGGTTCCTATCGCGCCGAGTGAGCTGGCCGGAGCATCAGTCCAGCATTGTGGAAAGCGCATTGACGGTATTGGCGTTGCGCAGCGTGCCGATACCGAGTTTTTTGGTCGTCAGATGCGAGAGCAGCTTCGTCTCATTCGGCTTGCCGCCGAAATTGATCCATAAATCGCCGTCCGCGAGGGCAAGACCAACGCCAGGCGCGGCGATCCCGCCGAGCATGGACAAGGCGTCTGGACCGAGCGGCGTTCGCATGACGCGGATGCCGATATTGGCGCCGTTCCTGTCCGGGAAGGGATTTTGGGCGGCAAGCCGCCGCCAGACCTGCGCTGTGCGCAGGATGATATCGACATGCTTGCCGAAACCGGAGCGGAAGGCCGCTTCCAATCGGTTTTCGATCTCCGCGAGGGGCGCATCGTCGCCCTCGAAGATCAGATTGCCGGTGGCAACCCAGGTGCGCGGATCGCCAAAGCCGAGCGCCGCCGTCATAGCCTTCAGGTCCGCCATCGCCAGTCGCTTGCCGGGGCCGAGCACGATCGAGTGGAGGAGGGCGACATAGGTCGTCATGCCGGCTTCTGCCCGTGCTACAATCGTCTCAGCGCAACCTGCTGGATGCGGTGGCTCGCGCCCTTGGTCAGGATCAGGCTGGCGCGCTGGCGCGTGGGCAGGATGTTCTCCTGCAGGTTCGGCAGGTTGATGCCGGTCCAGAGCTTCTCGGCGATGGCGAGCGCCTCTTCCTCGCCGATCTCCGCATATTTGCGGAAGAAGGAGCGCGGATCGCGGAAGGCGGTGTGGCGCAGCGTCATGAAGCGATTGACATACCAGCGATGCAGATCGTTCTCGTCGGCGTCGAGATAGACCGAGAAATCGAAATAATCGGAGACGAAGGGGATCACCGTGCCGTCCTTCGGCATCCGGTTCGGCTGCAGCACGTTGAGCCCTTCGAGGATCAGGATGTCCGGCCGCTCGACCGTCACCGTCTCGCCCGGCACCACGTCATAGACGAGGTGCGAATAGACCGGCGCCGTCACCTGCGGCTTGCCGGCCTTCACATCCGAGAGGAAGCGCAGGATCGCCGCGCCGTCATAGCTCTCGGGGAAGCCTTTGCGCTGCATCAGGCCGCGCCGCTCGAGCTCGGCATTGGGCAGAAGGAAGCCGTCGGTGGTGACCAGCTCGACCTTCGGCGTGTTCGGCCAGCGCGAGAGCAGCGCCTTCAGCACGCGCGCCGTGGTCGATTTGCCCACCGCGACCGAGCCGGCGACCCCGATGACATAGGGCACCTTGACCTCGGACTCGGCCAGGAGGAAGCGCTGCGTCGCCTTGAACAGGCCCTGCGTCGCGGCGACATAGAGCGAGAGCAGGCGCGACAGCGGCAGGTAGATCGCCACGATCTCGTCGAGCGAGATCGGATCGTTGATCGATTGCAGCTTGGTCAGATCGTCGACCGAGAGCGTCAGCGGCGTGTCGGCGCGCAGATGCGCCCATTCGTCCCGCGAGAACAGACGGTAGGGCGAGATCAGTTCGCGTTCGGGCGGGGTGTTGATGGGGCGCTGGTCCATGACGCGACCCGCAATCCAGGATTCGAGATTCAACGCAGGGCCATCCTCGCGTTACTCAACGGGGCCGGGCCGCCTTTTCCGCCAGTCCGGAACGGACGGTGCGAGCCTCAAGCTGGCTCAAGACGTCTTGCAATGCAACATCGCGGGCCTTGAGCACGACCAAAAGATGATAAAGCACATCGGCACTTTCGGCGATGAGCTCGGCCCGGTCGCCCTTCACGGCGGCGATGACGGCCTCGACCGCTTCCTCGCCGAACTTCTTGGCGGCCCGTTCCGGCCCGGCTGCGATGAGCTTGGCGGTCCAGGATTCCTCGGGCGAGGCGTTAGCCCGCTCGGCAATGCGGGCTTCGAGATCGGCGAGGGTGAAGGTGGTCATGCCGGCCGCTCCATTGTCATTCCGGGGCGGACCGTAGGTCCGAGCCCGGAACTCATGAACACTGGGACGGACGGTGAAGCTCCGAACCCCGATGCAATCTGGTCGCTGCCGGTGTTCATGGGTTCCGGGCTCATTGCTGCGCAATGCCCCGGAATGACGGATACGCGTTTCGGCATCAGTCCAGCCTCATCCTCAAGCCCGCTTCCGCCATATGCGCCTTGGCCTGCTGAATCGTGTAGGTGCCGAAATGGAAGATCGAGGCGGCGAGCACGGCCGAAGCATGGCCTTCGCTGACGCCGGCGACCAGATCGTCGAGATTGCCGACGCCGCCCGAGGCGATGACCGGGACCGAGACCGCATCGGCAATCGCGCAGGTCAGGCCGAGATCGTAACCTGACTTGGTGCCGTCCTTGTCCATCGAGGTCACGAGCAGTTCGCCCGCTCCCAGCGAGACGACCTCGCGCGCGAAGGCGACGGCCTCGATACCGGTGGCATTGCGCCCGCCATGGGTGAAGATCTCCCAGCGGCCGGGCGAGACCTGCTTGGCGTCGATGGCGACGACGATGCACTGGTCGCCGAACTTCTCGGCCGCTTCCTTGACGAATTGCCTGTTGGTGACGGCGGCGGTGTTGATTGAGACCTTGTCGGCGCCGGCAAGCAGCAAAGCGCGGATATCCTCGACCTTGCGCACGCCGCCGCCGACGGTCAGCGGCATGAAGCAGGCCTCGGCCGTGCGCGTCACCACATCGAGCAGGATGCCGCGGTCCTCATGGCTCGCGGTGATGTCGAGGAAGCAAAGCTCGTCCGCGCCGGCCGCGTCATAGGCCTTGGCGGCCTCGACCGGATCGCCGGCATCGACGAGGTCGAGGAACTTCACACCCTTGACCACACGGCCGTCCTTGACGTCGAGGCAGGGGATGATGCGGGTTTTCAAGGTCATCGGCAGAAAGGAACTCGTACGAGGGACCGATTGCGGAGATCGATTGATAACGAAGGGCAAGCCTGCTCTGCTGGCGGGGACTGATAGCAGTCCAACGAGGGGAGTGCCATGACTATCGTATCCACCATCTTGCGCTGTGCTGCCATTGCGGCAGGCTGCCTCGGCTTTGCTGCTGCCTCCGATGCGCAGGCGCAGACGCCGCAGAGCCTGCTCGACACCGTCCAGAGCCGCGGATCGCTGCAGATCTGCACGACCGGCGATTACAAGCCTTTTACTCTGGCGAAAGATGGCTCCTTCGAGGGCATCGACATCGAACTGGCGAAGTCGCTCGCCAAGGCGCTCGGCGTCGAGGCCAAATTCGTCCAGACGAAATGGGCTGATCTTCTGACCGATATGGGCTCGGGCAAATGCGACGTCGCGATGGGCGGCATCTCGGTGACGCTCGACCGGCAGAAGAAGGTGTTCTTCTCGGCGCCCTATCTCGTCAACGGCAAGGCGCCGATCGTGCGCTGCGCCGACAAGGCGAAATTCCAGACGGTCGCCGACATCGACAAGCCGGAAACCCGCGTCATCGTCAATCCGGGCGGCACCAACGAGCGCTTCGTGCGCGCGAATTTCAAGCAGGCCAAGATCGAGGTCTATCCCGACAACGTCACGATCTTCGACCAGATCCTCGCCGGCAAGGCGGACCTCATGGTCGCGGAGTCGATCGAGGTGAAGGTGCAGGAAAAGGCCAAGCCCGGCCTCTGCGCGGTCAATCCAGACGAGCCGCTGCAATATGGCGAGATGGGCTACATGCTCCCGCGCGGCGACGCCACCTTCAAGGCCTTCGTCGATCAGTGGCTGCACCTCGCCAAGGCAAATGGCGAGTTCGCAAAGATCTACGACCAGTTCGTGCGCTGACGCACGACAGCGCACGTCCCGAAAGCCGCGCGATCGGATCGGTCGCGCGGCCGCAGGTTTTGGCGTTCAGATAGCTGCTTCACTCACGGCACGCGCAATCCGCGCCAGCGCTTTGGCCGGATCGATCCGGCCATCATGGAGCGCGCGGCTGGTGATCGCGCCCCAGGCGAGCCTGTGCCGGATCTGGCCGGCCTCGTCACCCCGCCGCCGCATGCTGCTCAGCTTCCGCAGCGGTCTCGGCAACCCAGCGCCAGAATGTCAGGAACCATGCTTCGCTCTCGCGCAGGAAGCGCGGCGATAGGGCGACCCTGCCAGCGCATCGATCCTGCCACAACAGGCCGTTCTCCTGCGCCTGGTTGATGACGTTGCGGATATGCGAATGCGAAATGCCCAGCTGGCTCGCCACCTGCCTGCTCCCGAAGGGGGCCCAGTTCCGGCCCGTGGCATCGACCTCACCAGCGCCGTAATGGGCACGCAACAGCACGAGGCCGATGCGATCTCCGCAATCGAAGCGGTCGAACCAGGCCCAGGCGCCATCGCCCGCCATGGCGGCGCGCGCCCCGGCAAGCAGCCGGCGCGAGTGCCCGATATAAAGCCGGAACCAGTCATCGTCAGTCCGCAGCCTGTCCGCCAGGCCCGGGCGGGCGAAGCCGACGATTTCGCAGCAACGGGCATGATGGACGATCCACTGGCGCAGGCCATCGGATAAACGTGCGGACGGCACCAGATAGGTGGAGCGGCCGTCATGCGGCACCGGCTCCTGCTGCAGATAGCCCGCAAGACGCAGAAGCCCGAAAAACGCAACGAGCGTGCGAGACCGCCCCATCTCCTGCTGGATCAGAGCCAGCGTCGGGCGCCGGCCGTGGCCCAGCTCCGCCTCGTAATGCATCACCAGGACGAGGCCGGCAGCATGCGACTGCAAATTGCGGCCGAAGATCTTGTTCACCAGCCTTTCGCCGAAATGCATGCGCAAAATCGCATCGGCGCAGCAAGCAATCGCCGTCTGATAGGCTGAATTGTCGAAATTTCCCGCTTCATCTTCAGCAAAGGGGTTGATCGGCAGATAGGACGACAGCGCTTCTTCCGGTTCACGCATTGTTAACGCCCGTTCCGCTGCGCCGAGATTGATGCAGAATTTGGACTCTCCATCGCGGCGGGGGCTTATACCATCGCCGCGTCGAATCTCCCAAGCAACGCCGCTTCCCGCAAGGGATGCGGCTCGCCCAGCCTCGCAAGGATGCCTGCCATGTGCCAGTTCTGCGCCACGACGCGCTCCCCTGTTCCCTCG
Organism: Bosea sp. F3-2; assembly: GCF_008253865.1. NCBI lineage: Bacteria > Pseudomonadati > Pseudomonadota > Alphaproteobacteria > Hyphomicrobiales > Alloboseaceae > Allobosea > Allobosea sp. F3-2. The sequence continues at coordinate 4,193,522 of NZ_CP042331.1, read as the reverse complement.
CGCCGCGCCTTTCTCAAGGGTGGGGCGGGGCTCGCACTCGCAGGTGGCCTGACCGCGCAGGTGATCGACCCCGCATTCGCGCAGAGCGCCCCGGCCGCAAGGCCTGCCGGGGTAAGTGGGGAAGAAGCCCTGAAGCAGCTGATGGAGGGCAATGCGCGCTATGTGGCGAATACGCCGAACGAGCGTGATTTCTCGGCCGGCCGCGCCGCGCGCGTCGGCTCCCAATATCCTTTCGCCTCGATCGTCAGCTGTGCCGATTCACGTCTTGCCCCGGAGCTCGCCTTCGATCAGGGCGCCGGTGAGCTCTTCGTGGTCCGCGTCGCCGGAAATTTCGTCAATGAGGATGGGCTGGCGAGCCTCGAATATGGCGCCTTGGTGCTCGGTTCCCAGCTCATCATGGTGCTCGGCCACACCAATTGCGGTGCCGTCTCGTCCACCATCAACGTGGTCAAGAACAACACGCAATTGCCGGGGCATCTGCCTTCGCTGATCGACGCGATCCGGCCGGCCGTGCTCGCGGCGCAAAAGGAGGAGGCGGCCGATCTGCTGAAGGCCGCCACTATCGCCAACGTCAAGCTCAACGTCGAAAAGCTGAAGACCGCCACGCCGATCCTGTCGCAGCGCGTCGCCGAGAAAAAGCTTGTCGTCGTCGGCGGCCTCTACGACCTGGCGACCGGCAAGGTGAGCCTGGTCTGATCGCGAAGCGCCCGTTCAGGCGGCCGCTTCGTCTGCCGAACGGGCGATCCGCGCCAGCGCCGCGGCGGGGTCGATGCGGCCATCATAGAGCGCGCGGCCAGTGATCGCGCCCTCCAGGATCGCGGCATCATCAGCGCAGAGGCGCTCGATGTCGGCCATCGAGGCTAAGCCCCCCGAGGCGATGACCGGGATTGAGACCGCCTTGGCCAGTGCGATGGTGCCGTCCCAGTTGATGCCCTCGAGCATGCCGTCGCGGGCGATATCGGTGTAGATGATCGCGGCGACGCCGGCATCCTCGAAGCGCCTGCCGAGATCGGCCGCCGCGAGCGAGGAGGTCTCGGCCCAGCCTTCGACCGCGACGAAGCCGTCGCGAGCATCGATGCCGACCGCGACCTGCCCCGGAAATTCCTTGGCCGCCTCGCGCACGAAGCCGGGATCGCGCACCGCCGCCGTACCGATGATGACGCGGCGAATGCCCTTCTCCAGCCAGCCGGCGACCGTCTTCATGTCGCGGATGCCGCCGCCGAGCTGCACCGGGAAGGCCACGCGCTTGAGGATGGCTTCGACCGCGGCCGCGTTCATCGGCTTGCCGGCGAAGGCGCCGTCGAGATCGACGACATGCAGCCACTGGAAGCCCTGGGCCTCGAAGGCGGCCGCCTGCGCGGCCGGATCGTCGTTGAACACGGTCGCCTGCGCCATGTCGCCCTGCTTCAGGCGGACGCAGCGACCTTCCTTCAGGTCGATCGCGGGAAAGAGGATCATGGCTTCCAGCTCAGGAAATTGGCGATGAGCTTCAGCCCCAGCTTCTGGCTCTTCTCGGGGTGGAACTGCGTGCCGGCGACGTTGCCATGCGCCACCATTGCGGTCACCGGCCCGCCATGGTCGGTCAGCGCCAGCACGTCCTGCGGACGCTCTGCCGTCAGGGCATAGGAGTGGACGAAATAGGCGTGCAGCCCCTGCGGCCCGGTCTCGATGCCGTCGAGCAGTGGATGCTCATCCTGCTTGTGCAGGACGTTCCAGCCCATATGCGGGATCTTGAGGCTGTCGTCGTCCGGTTTGATCAGCGCGACGTCGCCCGGAATCCAGCCGAGACCCTGGGTGATCGTGTATTCGAGCCCGCGCGACGCCAGCAACTGCATGCCGACGCAGATGCCGAGGAAGGGCCGGCCCTTGGCCCGCACGACTTCCTCCAGCGTCTCGACCATGCCCGGCACGGCATCGAGCCCCCGCCGGCAATCGGCGAAGGCACCGACGCCCGGCAGCACGATGCGGTCGGCGGCGCGCACGACAGCGGTGTCGCTGGTGACGTGGATGGTCGAGGCGATGCCGCTCTCCTGCGCCGCCCGCTCGAAGGCCTTGGCGGCGGAGTGCAGGTTGCCCGAGCCGTAATCGATGATGGCGACGGTCTGGCTCATCGTCCGCGGGCCTCCGGAAACAGGCCAATGATCGGCAGCGGCCCGCTCGGGCGCGCCACCATCGTGGGAGCGGCGGGCTCGGCGCGCGGCGGCGCAGCTTCACCGGCCAGCGCCCGCTCGAAATAGCGGCGCTCGGCCTCTGGCAGGCTGCGCGCTTCAACGACGTCGGCGAGCCGCCAGCCTTTGCGGAGGAGCTTGCGGACGACGAAATTGTTGCCCTCGACGCCGAGGAACAGCGCGATCGACCAGTAGATCAGCGAGAGCGCGCTCGAATGCAGCCCGAAACGGCTGCGCAGATAGATGAGACCGGCCCAGACCAGCACGAACAGCAGGGTCATGAGCCACAGCCTCCGGCCGAGGAGCCAGAGGCCGGTGAGCAGGAAGGCGCCCCAGGAGAAGCTCTCGGGGATGAGGCGCGCCTGCTCGATTTCCTCGACACGGCCGCCTGCGGCCAGCGGCGGTGTCAGAACCGTGTAGAATGCCATGGTCGCCTCCTAGAGCATTTTCGAGCGAAGTGGCTACCGGTTCGCGTGAAGAAAATGCGCAGACGAAGAATCAGAGCGCGCCCTTGGTCGAGGGGATGCGGTCGCCCTCGCGCGGATCGACCTCCAGCGCTTGGCGCAGCGCCCGCGCCAGCCCCTTGAAGCAGCTTTCGGCGATGTGGTGGGCGTTGTCGCCATAGAGCGTCTCGACGTGGAGCGTGATGCCGGCGTTGATGGCGAAGGCCTGGAAGAATTCGCGCACCAGCTCGGTGTCGAAGCTGCCGATCTTCTGCGCCTTGAACTCCGTGCGGAACACCAGGAACGGCCGGCCGGAGACGTCGACGGCGACGCGCGTCAGCGTCTCGTCCATCGGCAGATGCACGTCCGCATAGCGGCGGATGCCCTTCTTGGAGCCGAGCGCTGCTTTAAGGGCCTCGCCCATGGCGATGCCGGCATCCTCGACCGAGTGATGGTCGTCGATATGGGTGTCGCCCTTCACCGCGACTTTCAGGTCGATCAGCGAATGGCGGGCGAACAGGTCGAGCATATGGTCGAAGAAGCCGACGCCGGTGGCGATCTCGGCCTTGCCGGTGCCGTCGATCAGGAGCGAGACCGCGATATCGGTCTCGTTGGTACGGCGCTTCACTTCGCCCGAACGCATGCTGGCCTCTCAAGCCTTGGCGGGAACCGGCCCCGCTTTAGCAGGGGCGGGCGGGGATGGCCACTGGCCGAAGAAGCGGAGCCGTCATCCCGCTTGCACGTCATGCTCGCCCTTGTGGCGAGCATCCACGCCTTGGATTCCGCCTTCGGCAACAGAAGGCGTGGATGGTCGGGACAAGCCCGACCATGACGAAAACGGCAGTTCTCACACCTTCGCCAGCGCCTGCTCCAGATCGGCGATCAGATCGTCGGAATGCTCCAGCCCGATCGAGAGGCGGATCATGCCGTCGGTGACGCCCATGTCGGCGCGGACCTCGGGTGTGAAGCGCTGATGCGTCGTCGTCGCCGGATGGACGATCAGGCTCTTGGCGTCGCCGAGATTGTTCGAGATGCGGATCAGCTTGCAGGCGTTGAGCAGGCGGTAGGCAGCGTCCTTGCCGCCCGGCACCTCGAAGGCGATCAGCGTCGAGGGGCCGCTCATCTGCCGCGCGATGATCTCGGCCTGCGGATGGCTCTTGTGGCCGCAGAAGATGACCTTGGACGGCTTGGCATGCGCGGCGAGCCAGTCCGCGACCTTCGTTGCGTTCTCCGCCTGCTTGGCGACGCGCAGCGGCAGCGTCTCCAGTGCCTTCAGCATCACCCAGGCGTTGAAGGGGGAGATCGCCGGGCCGGTCTGGCGCAGGAAGGTCTGGATATCGCCCTCGATCAGCTCCTTCGCGCCGACGATGAGGCCGCCGAGGCAGCGCCCCTGCCCGTCGATATGCTTGGTCGCCGAATAGACGACGAGGTCGGCGCCGAGCTCGAGCGGGCGTTGGAAGAGCGGCGTGGCGAAGACGTTGTCGACGATGAGCCGGGCGCCAGCAGCCTTGGCGATCTTCGCCACCGCTTCGATGTCGATCACCTCGAGCGTCGGGTTCGACGGCGTTTCGAGGAAGAAAACCTTGGTGTTGGGGCGAACGGCCTTGCGCCAGGCCTCGATATCGGTGCCGTCGACCAGCGTCGACTCGACGCCGTAACGCGGCAGGTGATCCTCGACGATGTAGCGACAGGAGCCGAACAGCGCGCGGGCCGCCAAGACATGGTCCCCGGCGCGTAAGGGCGCCATCACCGCTGCCGTGACCGCGGCCATGCCGGTTGCGGTGGCGCGGCAGGCCTCGGCGCCCTCGAAGGCGGCCATGCGGCCTTCGAGCATCGCCACGGTCGGGTTGGAGAAGCGGGCGTATTGGAAACCCGGATCCTTGTTGAGGAACCGCGCCTCGCACTGTTCGGCGCTGTCATAGACATGGCCCTGCGTCAGGAACAGCGCCTCGGACGTCTCGCCGAACTGCGAGCGCAAGGTGCCGGCGTGGACGAGGCGGGTTTCAGGATGCAGCTTGGCTGCGGCGTTGTCCGATGCCGACATGGGGAACCTCAGTCCGTTCTTTATAACGGACAAGGCCACTAGCACTTCCCCTTCTGTTCGTAAAGAAGAACAGAATTTCCTTTTCTGAAAACCTATCCCGCGACAAACCTTCTGCGGCCTCAGGCGTGACGTTCGGCAGGCCGTCCGAGCGGCTTCAGGAAGCCGGTGAGGTCGGCCGTGACGTGATGGACATGTCCGGCCTCGACGGCGACCTGTTCCCAGGTCTCGCGGAAGGGATCGGGCGTCTTCGGCACGATCAGCACCGTCTTCATGCCCAGCGCGCTCGGCACGACGAGGTTCTTCTCGATGTCCTCGAACATCGCCGCCCGGCCCGGATCGACGGCGTGCTTGGCGAGAAAGGTCTCATAGGTCGAACGCTCGGGCTTGGGCGTGAAGCCGGCCTGCACGATGTCGAAGATGTCCTCGAAGTGGTGGAGGATGCCGAGCTTGCCGGCGACGTTCTCGGCATGTCCGCGCGAGCCGTTGGTCAGGATCAGCTTGCGGCCGGGCAGGGCCGCGATCGCCTCGCCCAGGTCCGGATTCGGGTCGAGCAGAGTCAGGTCGATCTGGTGGGCGAAGTCGAGGAAATCGCCCGGATCGATGCCATGCTCCTCCATCAGCCCCTTCAGCGTCGTGCCGTAGCGCTGGTAATAGTATTTCTGCAGCGCGCGCGAGGAGAGCCCATCGAGTCCGAACAGCTCGGCGAGGAACAGGGTGATGCGCTCATCGACCTGCGGCCAGACCCTGGCCTCGTGCGAGTAGAGGGTGTTGTCGAGGTCGAAGATCCAGTGATCGACATGCGCGAAGCCCTCTGTCGGAAGGGGCGGCGCCGCGGCAGGTATGTCAGCGAGTCTTTTCATAGGACTCCGTGATGTGGCGATCCGGAGTCTGCGCTGCAAGTCCTTGGCCAAGGCTTAATCGCGGCGGCAGCCGCGACGAACTCCCTCCCCTGCGGGAGAGGGTTGGGGTGAGGGGTCATGCCGTCCTGACTCGTTGGCGAACCAGAACGCCTTGGCACAGGTCGCGCGACCCCTCATCCGTCTCGGCTCCGCCGAGCCACCTCCTCCCGAAAGGGGAGAAGGGGAGGCCGGCGCTGCGCCCGGGATGACGGCGTGAGGAATCTCCTCAGCGCCGGATGATCGTGCCGGCGCCGGTATCGGTGAAGAGCTCGATCAGCGCGGCGTGCGGCACCTTGCCGTCGAGGATGACGACGGCCTCGACGCCCTTTTCCAGCGCGTAGATACAGGTCTCGATCTTCGGGATCATGCCGCCCGAGATCGTGCCGTCCGCTATCAGGCGGCGGCATTCCTCGACCGTGAGCTCCGGAATGAGCTGCTTGTCCTTGTTGAGCACGCCCGGCACGTCGGTCAGCAGCAGCAGGCGTTTGGCGCTCAGCGCGCCGGCGATGGCGCCGGCGAAAGTGTCGGCGTTGACATTGTAGGTCTGGCCGTCGGCGGCGGCGCAGACCGGCGCCAGCACCGGAATGAGTTCGGCCTTCAACACCGCGTCGAGCACGGTGGTGTTGACCGTATCGGGCTCACCGACGAAGCCGAGATCGAGAATCTCCTCGATCTTGGAATCGGGGTCGACGATCGTGCGGGTCACCTTGCGGGCCGTGACCATATTGCCGTCCTTGCCGCAGAGCCCGATGGCGCGGCCACCCTCGCGGGTGATGTAGCCGACGATCTCCTTGTTGACCGAGCCGGCGAGAACCATCTCGACGACCTCGACGGTCGCCTCGTCGGTGACGCGCAGGCCCTGCTTGAACTCCGACTGGATGCCGAGCTTCTTCAGCATCGCCGCGATCTGCGGGCCGCCGCCATGGCAGACCACCGGCTTCAGGCCGGACTGCTCGAGCAGCACGATGTCCTCGGCGAAATCCTCGGCGGTGGCCGCGTCGCCCATGGCGTTGCCGCCATACTTGATGACGATGATTTCCTGGTCGTAGCGCTGCATATGCGGCAGCGCCTGCACGAGCAGCTCGGCAGATTGCGACGGCGTCAGCAGGGGATGGTCGGTCATTCGGGCAGGCTCCGCGCGGCCGCAGGAAGGGTCCGGCGGCGCTTCTAGCGGAAGTTTTCCCGACGCGGAAGGACCAGCGGCGAACAGGATTTCACTGAAACACAACTACAGGTTGAATTTTTCTTATGTTGCGCTTTACTCGACACGCGAACTCGATTCGCTGGTTGGGGAGAATTTTGATGAGCAGTTGCACCGATCGAAGCGGAGACAGGTGGGAAATCTACCCGTCGGGCAGCGAATGGCGTTGGCGCCGGGTCGCCTCGAACGGGCGTATCGTCGGCGCTTCGACGGAGGGCTATACGAGCAAGGCGAATTGCATCGCCAACGCTCAGCGCAACGGCATGACCTGCACGCCGCAATAGGCACAGGCGTCAGCGACCGGCAGGCTTCGCCAGAACGGCGGAGACGGCAAGGCCGAGCCAGCCGCCGAGCATGAACCAGCCGCCGATCGGCGCCGCGCGCGGGAACAGCCCCTCGTTGGCGAAGCCGCGCCGGCCGAGATCGGCCGCGAACAGCACTGCGCCGAAGATGATCGCCGAGAGCGCGAAGCGCGCCAGCGCGTCGTGGAGGTGGCCACCCTTGCGGGCCGCGGTAGCGCCGAAGACGACCGAGGCGTGGAACAGCAGCATCTGCCCGGCAGTCTGGACATTGGCGGTGCCGGTGACGTGGGCGGCAGCCGCGAGCAGTGCGACGCCGGCGAGCCCCATCAGGGCGGCGAAGGTCAGATGGGTCTTGGTCGCGGTCACGCGATCCTCACGGCCGTTCCGCCAGCACCCGCGCGATGGCGGCGCGGAACTCGGGGATGCCCATCCCCTTCTCGCTGGAGGTCAGCAGCACCTCGGGGAAGGCGGCCGGGCGACGCTTGATCTCGTCATAGGTCGCCTCAGCCATGAATTGCTGGTCGGCCGGCTTCAGCGCGTCGCCCTTGGTCAGCACGACCTGATAGGAGACGGCAGCCTTGTCGAGCGTCTCCAGCACAGCGCCGTCGACATCCTTGATGCCGTGGCGGGCATCGATCAGCACATAGACGCGCATCAGGTTCGAGCGGCCGCGCAGATAGTCGTGGATCAGCTTGGTCCAGGCCGCGACCTTCTCCTTGCCCACCGCGGCGTAGCCATAGCCGGGCATGTCGACGATGGTCAGGCGTTCGTCATGGCCGACCTGGCGGAAGAAGTTGAGCTGCTGCGTCCGGCCCGGCGTGTGCGAGGTGCGTGCCAGGGCGTTTCGCCGGGTCAGCGCGTTGATCAGGCTCGACTTGCCGACATTGGAGCGGCCGGCGAAGGCGATCTCCTGGCCGACCATCGGCGGCAGGTCGTCGATCTTGGTCGAGGCCCAGACGAAATCCCACGGCCCCTCGAAGAGCTTGCGGGCGGCCTCGATCTCCTCGGCGTCATAGGGCTTGGTCGTGGACGTGGTCATGGCCCCTGCCTACACGGCTGCACGCAGCGCGTCGATGTCGGCGCCCTGGATCGCGTCGACATGACGCGCGATTTTGTCGGCCTCCCAGTCCCACCAGCGGATCGCCAGCAGTTCCGCCACGATCTCCGGGGGAAAGCGCATCTTGACGATCCGACCTGGGTTGCCGGCGACGACCGCATAGGGCGGCACGTCCTTCGTGACCTGCGCCCGTGTGCCGATGATCGCGCCGTCGCCGATCGTGACGCCGGGCATGATCACCGCCTCGCGTCCGATCCAGACATCGTTGCCGATCACCATGTCGCCGCGGTTGTTCGGGCCAGGGCGCTTCAGCGCTTCGGGGGCGCCGAGGCCGAACATCTGGAAGGGAAAGGTCGAGAAGCCGCCGATCGGATGGTTAGCGCCGTTCATGATGAACTGCGCCGCCTGAGCGATGGCGACGAACTTCCCGATGATCAGGCGGTCGCCGATGAAGTCGAAATGGTAGCGCACGCAGCGCGCGACGAAATGCTCCGGCCCGCGCGAGTCGTCATAATAGCTGTAGTCACCGACTTCGATCAGCGGATGATCGACCACCGCCTTCAGGAAGGCGGTGCCCTTCCAGCCGGGAATGGGATGGCGTGTCTGCGGGTCGGGAAGCGGCATCGCGGATAAGGCCTTGGCCTGAAAAGGCGAAGGGCGGGAAATCCCGCCCTTCGATCTCTCACTTCTTGTTGGTGTTGGCAGGCTTGGGCGGCGCGGCGGCGGTGTTTGCCGTCGCCGGCTTCTTGCCGAACATGCCCTTGAGGTTGTCGAAGAGCTCGATCTTCACCCCGTTCTTCTTCATGATGAAGCCCTGCTGGGTCACCGAGAGCAGGTTGTTCCAGCTCCAGTAGATCACCAGGCCGGCCGGGAACGAGCCGAGCAGGAAGGTGAAGAACACCGGCATCCAGGTGAACATCGTCTTCTGCACCGGGTCCGGCGGCTCCGGGTTCATCTTCATCTGGATGAACATCGTGATGCCCATAATGATCGGCCAGGCGCCGAGGTGCAGGAAGCCCGTCATCGTCGCCGGCAGGAAGAAGAAGATGTTGGTCGGGTCCGGCGCGGCGAGATCGTGGATCCAGCCGAAGAACGGCGCGTGCCGCATCTCGATGGTGATGAACAGGATCTTGTAGAGCGCGAAGAACACCGGGATCTGCAGCAGCACCGGCCAGCAGCCGGCGACCGGATTGATCTTCTGCGTCTTGTAAAGCTCCATCAGCGCTTGCTGCTGCTTCATCTTGTCGTCGGCATAGCGCTCGCGGATCGCCGTCATCTCCGGCTGCAGCGCCTTCATCTTCGCCATCGAGGCGTAGGACTTGTTGGCGAGCGGGAAGAACAGCGCCTTGAGCAGCACCGTGACGATCAGGATGGCGACGCCGAAATTGCCGACGTGCTTGTAGATCCAGTCGAGCAGGAAGAAGAGCGGCTTGGTGATGAAATAGAACCAGCCCCAGTCGATCAAGAGCTCGAAGCGCTTGATGCCGAGATTCTTCTCATAGCCGTCGATGGCCGCGACCTCCTTGGCGCCGGCGAAGAGCCGGGCGTTGGCGGAGGCGGTGGCACCCGGCGCGATCGCGATGGCTTCGCCGAGGAAGTCGGCCTGATAGGTGTGGCCGGTGCCGGTCTGGACCGCGGAATAGCGGCCCTCATATTTGCGCTGCTGGTCGGGGATGACCGCGGCCGCCCAGTACTTGTCGGTGATGCCGACGAAGCCGCCGACAACGTCCTTCCAGCTCTTGCCGGTGGTACCGGGCGAGAGGAGCGGCTCCTTGTCGATCTTGTCGTAGGTGTATTCCTGCAGGCCCTGGTCGCCGAGATTGCCGACGAGGCCCTCATGCAGCACGTAGTAGCCGAGCGTGGCGGGCTTGCCCTGCCGGACGATCTGGCCATAGGGGAACAGCGTCACGGCGTTGCCACCCTTGTTCTCGACCTCGTCGCGGATCGTGAACATGGCGTTGTCGTCGATGCTGATGACGCGCCGGAAGGTCAGGCCCTGGCCATTGTCCCAGCTCAGCGTCAGCGGCTTGGCCGGGGTCAGGACTTCGTTGTCGGCGGTCCAGACCGTGGTCGCGTTCGGCAGGGCGACATTGCTGCCCGGCGCAGCGACCCAGCCGAAATCGGAGTAGTAAGCGTTCGGCCCGCCGAGCGGCGAGAGCAGGACGATGTGCGGGCTCTTGGGATCGACCGTCTCGCGATAGGCCTTCAGCGAAACGTCGTCGATCCGCGCTCCGGTCAGCGAGAGCGAGCCGGTGATCTTCGGCGTGTCGATGCGGACGCGCGGGCTAGCCGCGAGAGCCTGCTCGCGCGTGCCGACGGCCTGCGTCGCGGCAGCGCCCGGAGCGGCGGAGCTGCCGGGCTGGCCGGGGGTGGAGGGCGCCGGAGCGGCGGAGCCGGCAGGAGCCTGCTGGCTCTGGGCCTGCTGGTTCTGCTGCGCGATCTGCTTCTGCTTTTCCATCTGCGGCACGCCGTAGAAGAACTGCCAGCCGAGCAGCACGACCACGGACATGACGATCGCGAGAAGCAGATTGCGGTTGTCTTCTTTCATCATGATCGGAAACGGATCTCGCTTGGTCCGGCAGGGTTCGGCGTGTCGGGTCAGGCTTGCGGCGCCGCACCGCGCTTTATGCGCGAGCGGTGTCGGTCAGCATGCGGCTTTTGAGGCTTCGCCCGGTCGATGGCAATGGAAAGATCGGCCACGAGTGCGTGAAAATCCGCGTTCAGCACTTCGGAGCGGGCAACGATCACGATGTCGCAGCGCTTGGCGGTCTGGTCGCGCAGGGCCTGGGCGGCGGCGGCGCGCAGGCGGCGGCGGATGCGGTTGCGCTTCACGGCATTGCCGGTCTTGCGCGAGGCGGTGAGCCCGAGCCTCAGCCCGTCCCGCTCTTCTTCGGGCATGCAGTCGCGCACCTGCGCCATGAAGGCAGGTGAACGAAAACGGCGGCCGTGGTCGGCCGCCGCCAGGAATTCTTTGCGTTGCGTCAGACGGGCGAGGCGCATGGCGATTGGCCAGTCTTCCGGAACGGGCGCGCTAGGGTCACGCGCCAGTGCTTGCTCAGGCCGACAGGCGCTTGCGGCCGTGCGCGCGGCGAGCGGCGATGACCTTGCGGCCACCCTTGGTCGCCATGCGGGCGCGGTAGCCGTGGCGGCGCTTGCGAACCAGCTTGCTGGGTTGATAGGTTCTCTTCACGGTCCGTCTCCGGGGCCTTTGTGAGCACGACGGCCGCGGCTTTCCTTAGGAAAGCATGGCCAACCGAGCCTGTCATGCGATAAGGGTCGGCGCGGCCTTTCGGCTGCGCAGGTCGCGGGCTTATGACGGATGGGCGACGCCAAGTCAACGCTAAAACCAGCCAACGCCAAACTGACGACCTGGGCGCCGACTGCGACCAAGCTTCGCGGCCTTTCAATGCCGGCTTGCGCTTCGCGCCGACATCCCCGATATAGCGGGCGGGAGGTTGGCGAGGGACGTCTCACTCGCCAACCGGGTCAGGTCCGGAAGGAAGCAGCCCTAACGAGACCGAACGGGTCTTCGTCCAGCCTCCCACCTCATGCGCTGTGTGAAAGCGCTGCGCCCAGGCCGGCTTAAAGTCGGTACGGCGCCCAAGTCGGCATAGCGCCATTGACCCTCGCCTCCCGATTGGCGAAACCAGTCCTCATGACCGACCAGATCGACGCCGCCTCTGCTGACGAACCGGGATTCGCCGGTTTCGATCCGGCGCCTGCGCCGCAGGCGGCGTCCGGCACGGCGCCGACGCCTTACCGCGTGCTCGCCCGCAAGTACCGGCCCGCCCATTTCGGCGACCTCATCGGCCAGGAAGCGATGGTGCGCACCCTCACCAACGCCTTCGCGGCCGGCCGCATTCCGCAGGCCTGGATGCTGACCGGCGTGCGTGGCGTCGGCAAGACGACCACCGCCCGCATCCTGGCGCGCGCGCTGAACTTCCAGACGCCCGACGGACAGGGCGGCCCGACCACCGATCTGCGCGAATTCGGCGTGCATTGCCGCGAGATCATCGAGGGCCGCCATATCGACGTGATGGAGATCGACGCGGCCTCGAACAACAGCGTCGACAATATCCGCCAGATCAACGACGCCGTGCGCTATGCCCCGGTCTCGGCGCGCTACAAGGTCTATATCGTCGACGAGGTGCACATGCTCTCGACCGGCGCCTTCAACGCCTTCCTGAAGACGCTGGAGGAACCGCCGCCGCACGCGAAGTTCATCTTCGCGACCACCGAGATCCGCAAGGTGCCGATCACGGTGCTGTCGCGCTGCCAGCGCTTCGACCTGCGCCGTGTCGAGGCCGATGTGCTGGTCGATCACCTCGCCGGCATCTGCAAGGCCGAGGGCGTCGATGCCGAGCAGGAGGCGCTCGCCGCCGTCGCCCGCGCCGCCGAGGGCTCGGTGCGCGACTCGCTCTCGATCCTTGACCAGGCCATTGCGCACGCGGCCGGCCGGATCACGCTTGACGACATCCGCGCCATGCTCGGCCTCGCCGACCGGGCGCGCGTCATCGACCTCTTCGAGTCGGTGATGAAGGGCGACATTGCCACGGCATTGGGCGAGCTGCGCGCGCAATACGATGCCGGCGCCGACCCGGTCGTGGTGCTCAACGACCTCGCCGAGTTCACCCACCTCGTGACCCGCCTCAAGCTCGTGCCCGAGGCGGTGAAGGACAACAGCCTCGCCCAGGCCGAGCGCGTGCGCGGCGGCGATTTCGCCCAGCGCCTCTCGATCCGCGTGCTCGCCCGCACCTGGCAGATGCTGCTCAAGGGCATCGGCGAGGTGAAGCAGGCCGATCGGCCGGTGATGGCCGCCGAGATGGTCCTGGTCCGCCTTGCCCATGCCGCCGACCTGCCGACGCCGGACGAAGTGCTGAAGCTGCTGCGCGACGGCATGGGTTCGGTCCCGGCCGCAAACGGCAATGGCGGCGGCGCGCCGCGCCCACCGTCCGGCGGCGGCAACACCGCGCTTGCCGCCCGGCCGATCCTCGCCAGCGCCAATCCGGCCCCGGTGCCGGTCGCGCGCGCGGCTGCGGCGCCGGCTGCGATCGTCGCCTCGATCGAGGATGTCGTGGCGCTGGCTTCGCAGAACCGTGACATCACGCTGAAGATCGCCCTGGAGCGCGATGTCCGCCCGGTGCGCTTCGAGCCCGGCCGCATCGAATTCTCGCTCGCCGAGGGCGCCTCGCGCACCCTGGCGCAGGATCTCTCGCGCCGCCTCAAGGAATGGACGAACCAGACCTGGATGGTCGCCGTCGTCAACGAGGAGGGCGGCGCCACGCTGCGTGAGCAGGCGGCGGCCGCCAAGGACCGGCGCGAGAGCGATGCAGCGGCTCATCCCTCGGTCAAGGCCGTGCTGGAGCGCTTTCCCGGCGCGCGCATCGTCGATGTCCGTGATCCGCGTGCCATCGCCGCGGCCGAGAATGCCGCAGCAGTGCCGACCGAGGACGAGTATCTGCCCGACGCCGAGCCTTTGTTCGACGATGCCGAGCCGGATTTCGACGGCATCGATTTCTGATTTTTTCGAGGAGGATTTCCCATGCGCGACATGATGGGCTTGATGAAGCAGGCTCAGGCGATGCAGCAGAAGATGGCCGATATGCAGGCCGAGCTCGACGCCATCGAGGTCGAGGGCACGGCGGGCGGCGGCATGGTCACGGTGACGATGACGGCCAAGGGCGCGCTCAAGGGCGTCAAAATCGACCCCAGCCTGATGGTGCCGGACGAGCGCGAGATCCTCGAAGACCTGATCGTCGCCGCCGCGAACGATGCCCGGACCCGTGGCGAGCGCGTCATGCAGGAGCGCATGGCCGAAATCACCAAGGGCCTGCCGATCCCGCCCGGCATGAAGCTGTTCTGAGATAAGCCGTCATGCCCGGGCTTGACCCGGGCATCTCGTGCCGAAAGGGCTCCCGTCATGAGATGGTCGGGTCAAGCCCGACCATGACGCTTCCATCGACGAGTCACCATGTCCCGCGCCATCGCCGGTCCCGAGATCGAAAGGCTGATCCAGCTCCTGGCCAAGCTGCCGGGGCTCGGGCCGCGCTCGGCCCGGCGTGCGGCGCTGCATCTGGTCAAGAAGCGCGAGCAGCTGCTCGGCCCGCTTTCCGAGGCGATGGCGGTGGCGCGCGAGCGCATCGTCGTCTGCTCGCGCTGTGGCAATGTCGACACCAGCGACCCATGCGGCCTCTGCACCGATCCGCGCCGCGACGACAGCCTGATTGTCGTTGTCGCCGATATCTCCGATCTCTGGGCGCTGGAGCGTTCCGGCGCCGTGGCGGGGCGTTATCACGTGCTCGGCGGCGTTCTCTCGGCGCTCGACGGCATCAGGCCTGAGCATCTCTCGCTCGATGCGCTGGTGGCGCGTGCTTCCGAGCCGGCGGTGAAGGAGATCATCCTCGCGCTCAGCGCCACGGTCGACGGCCAGACCACGGCGCATTTCATCACCGATCTCCTGGCGCATCTGCCGGTCAAGGTAACGAAGCTCGCTCATGGCGTGCCGGTCGGCGGCGAGCTCGATTATCTCGACGACGGCACGCTCGCCGCCGCGATCCGCCAGCGCACGGGCTTCTGAGGCTTCCACGCCGTCATTCCGGGCTTGCCCCGGAATCCATCGTAGAGCGCAACACCCTTCGATGGATTCCGGATCGGCGCCGCTGTCGCGGCTTGTCCGGAATGACGCCGGAAGAATTCAGAACTTGTAGGCGATGCTGGCGCGGGCGCTGTGCGCCGTGAATTCCTGATCGCCGGTCAGGCCCGGAAAGGCGCCGGAGCTCGCGAAGCGGTTCCGCCCGAAATCGGTGTAGCGGTATTCGGCGCCGAGGATCAGGTTGTCGGTGAAGGCGAAGTTGACGCCGGCGCCGACATTCCAGCCGGTCCGTGCGCTGGTCAGCCGCTCGCCGAAGCCGGCGGCATCGAAGACGCGCCGCTCATATTCCGTGAAGGAGGCGCCGCCGGCGGCATAGATCATCAGCCGGTCGAAGGCATAGCCGATGCGGACGCGCGCCGCGCCCTGCCAATCCTGCGAGACACGGCCGCTGAGACCGGCGCCGGCGAAGCGGCTGCGGCTGTTGACGGCTTCGACATCGCCCTCGATGCCGAGCACGATGCTGCCCAACTGATAGTTGAAGCCGGCATGGGCGCCGCCGAAGGCGGAATCGTCGTCGATGCGGAAGCTCATCGGCGCGAAGGGGTCGGTTGGCGCGCCGATCCGCACCCGGTTGCTGCCCCAGGAATAGCCACCTTGGATACCGGCATAGACGCCGGTCCAGGAATAGAGCGCCGGCAGCTCCGGGGCGGGAGGCAGGGCGACGCCGCGCAGATCGGCCGCGCCGGCCGCGCCGGACATGAGCGCCACGCATCCCGCCAGGGCATATCTGAGCTTCGACATCGGGCTTTCCGAGACATCGTGATGCGCCCGGAGGGTCGAGCGCGCCCGGTCATAACGAAGCATTAAGGTTAACAATCGGCTAAAGCACCGGACCGAAAAGTGGAATCCACTTTTCGGAACAATCCGATGCGATAACAAAAGCATAGATCACCGTTATCGCGTCCGATCGGACGCGCGGCGATCTAAGCGCCCATCGTGAGCGAGCTCTATGGGAACGATTGCGGCGCGGCGCGGTTGCTCGCAAGCTGCAGTCGTAACGGCCGCGGAGAGCTCACCCAGACATGGCATTTCTCAAACGGATCACAGGCGCCGCTGGGCTGGGGGTTGCGCTGGGCTATCTGTCGGGGGCTCTGTCCGGCCATCGCGACCGGCGCCGGCAGGAGGCAGCCGCGCGCGGGCGGCTGGCCAGGACGCCGCTGCAGATGACCTGGCTCGGCTGGAAGGACGTGTTGCTGCGCTTCGTCGGCAATGTCGCCGACAATCGCTTGAGCTCGCTCGCCGGCGCGGTCGCCTTCTTCACCTTGCTCTCGCTGGTGCCGGCGCTTTCGCTGCTAGTCACGATCTACCGCTACTTCACCGATCCGGCGACCATCGCCGAGCAGCTCGACACGGTGACCACGATGTTTCCGCAGGCGGCGCGCGAACTGATCCACGAGCAGGCGATCCGGCTCTCGGCCCAATCTGGTTTCGGCCTGTCCCTGACCTTCTACATCAGCTTTCTGGTCGCCGCCTGGTCGGCCAACGCGGCGGTGAAGGCGCTCTTCGACGCGCTCAACATCATCTACCGCGAGCAGGAGAAGCGCAGCTTCCTTAAGCTCAACGCGATCTCGCTTTTGACCACGGTGAGCGGCGTCGTGCTGCTCGTTGCGGCGCTGGTCGCCATCGCGAGCCTGCCGGTGGTGACCGCGCTGTTTCCCTTCCATTCCGGGTTGGAGCGGCTGATCCGGCTGGTGCGCTGGCCCGCCTTCTTCGTGCTGGCGACGCTCTCGATCGCGGTTCTCTACTGGATCGGCCCGAGCCGCGAGCGCATGCGCTTCATCTGGGTCATGCCCGGTGCCATCGCCGCCGCTTTGCTCTGGGGCGCGGCCTCCTATGCCTTTTCCTGGTATGTCAGCACGCTCGGCAACTACACGGCCGCTTATGGTTCGCTTGCCACCGTCGTAGTGTTCATGACCTGGCTCTGGCTTTCGGCAACCATCGTGCTCGCCGGGGCGGAGCTCAACGCCGAGCTGGAACATCAGACGACGCACGACACGACGACCGGCAAGCCGAAGCCTCTCGGCCAGCGCGGCGCGACCATGGCCGACAGGGTTGGCCCGGCGAAAGCCGATTAAGGCGGGGCTTCATTGCAGTGCTGCAATCCCGCTCTTGCCGGCGGGGGTGGCGACAAGCGGGGCGGGAAGCGCCATCTTTGATGGCGGCAGCCAATGCGGCTGCCGTGAAAGGATCACGCCATGTCCGCGACCGCAGAGAACACCGCGCCTGTCGCCAGGCTGGAAGCCCATGACGCGCCCTACCATATCGGGGCCGTCACCCTGCGCGTGCGCGATCTCGCCAAGCTCGTCGCCTATTACCGCGACGCCATCGGCCTGCGGCTGATCCGCGAAGACCGCGACAGCGCCGAGCTCGGCATCGACGGGCAGGTGCTCGTCCGGCTTCAGTCCGGCGCGGCTCAGCCGAGTTCGACGTCCGGCCTCTTCCATCTCGCCATCCTGCTGCCCTCGCGGCGCGATCTCGCGAACTGGCTGAAGCACGCCGCCGAGACGCGCATCCCGCTCGAAGGCGCCTCCGATCACCTCGTCAGCGAGGCGCTCTATCTCTCCGACCCCGAGGGCAACGGCATCGAGATCTATCGCGACCGCACGCGTGCCGAATGGCCGCGCCGGCCCGATGGCGGCATCGCCATGGCGACCGAGCGGCTCGATCTCGACAGGCTCCTGAGCGAGGCCGAGAGCGGAGCTTATGCCGGCATGCCCGAAGGCACCGGCATGGGCCATATCCATCTGCGCGTCGGCGATACGGTGGCGGCCGAGACCTTCTATCGCGACCTGCTCGGCTTCGATCTGATGGTTCATTATCCGGGCGCCAGCTTCCTCGCCAGCGGTGGCTACCACCATCATATCGCCGGCAATATCTGGGGCAGCCGCGGCGCCGGGCCTCGTCAACCGGGCGAGGCCGGTCTCGATCGCTTCGAGATCGTGGCGCGCAACGAGGCCGATTTCATCACGATGCGCGAGCGGATTCTTGCAGGCGGCGGCAGCGAGGCCGACGGCGCGCCTGGCATCGCCGATCCCTGGGGCAACAGACTGGTTATGGTGCGCTGAGAAGGCTCAGCGCGTCAGCAGGTGTGAGCGGCGTGTTCCGCCCGTATCGGGTTTGAAGCCATTCGCTTCCCAGAACGCAGTCGCGCGTGGATCGGCTGCACGCAGCGAAAGGCGCGGTGCCAGCGCCAGTCCTTGCTGAATCAGCGCGGCAGCAAGGACGCGACCAATGCCGGCGCCGCGACGCAGTGGCCGGACATAGACGTGCCTAACCCGCAGGAGATCGGGCTCCGGGTCGTAGGGATCGGGCGTCAGGGCGCCGATACCGGCGAGCTCGCCTTCCTGGAAAGCTGCGAAGACGGCAAAGCGGTCGTCACCGTCGACATAGCGGCCGGCCAGCCATTCCTCGCGCAGACCCTCGACGAAGCGGTAGCTTTCCGCGCTTGCCTCGTGGCGCAGCGCCTCGAAATCGTCCGGCAGGCTTTCTGCCAGCCGGACGATCTGGATGGCTGCCGGGTTCACAGCCCCTCGAACAGGGCGCTGGAGATGTAGCGCTCGGCGAAGGAGGGAATGATCACCACGATGGTCTTGCCGGCATTCTCCGGTCGCGCGCCGACTTCGAGGGCCGCTGCGACAGCCGCGCCCGACGAGATGCCGGCCGGGATGCCCTCGCTCCTGGCCAGAGCGCGCGCCGTCTCGAAGGCGGTCTGGTTGCCGACGGTGACGACCTCGTCGATCACGCTGCGATCGAGCACGCCCGGCACGAAGCCGGCGCCGATGCCCTGGATCTTGTGCGGGCCGGGCTGGCCGCCGGAGAGGACCGGGGAATCCTCGGGCTCGACGGCGATCATCTTCACGCTCGCTTTGCGGGCCTTCAGCACCTGGCCGACGCCGGTGATGGTGCCGCCGGTGCCGACGCCCGAAATGATGATGTCGACCTGGCCGTTGGTGTCGTTCCAGATCTCCTCGGCCGTCGTCTTGCGATGGATCTCCGGGTTGTGCGGGTTCTCGAACTGCTGCGGAATGATCGCGCCTGGAATCTCGTTCTTGAGTTCCTCGGCCTTGGCGACGGCGCCGCGCATGCCGCCGGGGCCGGGCGTGAGCACCAGCTCGGCACCGAGCAGGGCGAGCATCTTGCGCCGCTCCAGCGACATCGTCTCGGGCATGACCAGGATCAGGCGATAGCCGCGCGCCGCAGCGACGAAGGCGAGCGCGATGCCGGTGTTGCCGGAGGTCGGTTCGATCAGCGTGCCGCCGGGCTTCAGCGCGCCGGAGGCCTCCAGCGCATCGATCATGCTGACGCCGATGCGGTCCTTCACGCTGGAGATCGGGTTGAAGAATTCGAGCTTGGCGAGAAGCGTCGCCTTGACGCCGCGCTCGGCCGGCAGGCGGTTCAGCTTGACGAGCGGCGTGTCGCCGATCGTGTCGGTGATCGAGTTGTAGATGCGCCCGCGTCCGGGGGCTTTCGTCGCTTCGGCCATGGATAAATCCTCCTGG
Organism: Bosea sp. F3-2; assembly: GCF_008253865.1. Classification (NCBI taxonomy): domain Bacteria; kingdom Pseudomonadati; phylum Pseudomonadota; class Alphaproteobacteria; order Hyphomicrobiales; family Alloboseaceae; genus Allobosea; species Allobosea sp. F3-2. The sequence continues at coordinate 4,174,257 of NZ_CP042331.1, read as the reverse complement.
AGGGACTGTTGGCGGCGAAGCTAGGTCAATTCACAGATCGTGTCGATTAAAAGAAGTAAATTACAATATCAAATTGTGAAATCGGCTCCAGCCTCGCCTCTGCCGAAGACGGCCTTCGCCTGCGCCCGCCGGCAGAGCTCTTCCACGGTGACGTTGTCGAGCTTTGCCAGAAAGGCCGCTGACGCCGCCTCGACCTCCGGCCCAACGACCTCATCGACCAGCCGCGATTGCGGCAGCGGACCGAGACCTTCCTCGCCCGTTTCCTGCATGGCGGCCCGGGCGATGTCGCCAGCCGTGATCTTGCGCCGCTCCCGCGCGAGCTCGTAGCCGCCGCGCGGGCCGCGCACGCCCTTCAGGATGCCGACGCGCACCAGCGTCTGCAGCAACGTCTCCAGATGGCGCGGCGGCAGGGCATGCCGCGCGGCCAGGAGCTTGGCGGCGACAGGCGAGGGCCGGGCATGCAGCGCGATATCGACCACGGCGGCGATGGCGAGCAGGCTGCGGCGCGAGAGCAGCATCATGGCCGCTTCTCCCCGTTCTTGCCGCCGCCGATGCCGGTGGAGCCGAAGCCGCCCGCGCCGCGCTCTGTCTGATCGAGAAAGGCGACCTCGGTCAGCACGGCATGCGTCACCGGGGCGATCACCAGCTGGGCGATCCGGTCGCCGCGCGCGATGGCGAAGGGCTCCTGCCCGAGATTGATCAGCGGCACCTTGACCTCGCCGCGATAGTCGCTGTCCACGGTGCCGGGCGCATTCAGCACGGTGACGCCATGCTTGACCGCGAGCCCGGAGCGCGGGCGCACCTGCCCCTCGAAACCATCGGGCAGCTGCATCGCCAGCCCGGTCGGGACCAGCGTCCTCTCGCCGGGTGCGAGCAGGAGCGGTTCGCCGATGGCGGCGCGCAGATCGAGGCCGGCAGCGCCGGCCGTCTCATAGGCCGGCAGGGGCAGATCGGCGCCATGCGGCAGGCGTTGCAGCGCGACCGTCACCATCGCCGTCAGCCCGCCCGGCCGGCCGGAAGAAGCGCTGCGATATGGGCGATCAGCCGGCTCGCGACCTCGTCCTTCGGCAGCGTCGGCCAGGTCTCGACATTTGCGGCCGTGACGAGATGGACCGTATTGGCGTCGCCGCCCATCACGCCGGTGCCGCCGACGTCATTGGCGACGATCAGGTCGCAACCCTTCTTCGCGAGCTTGGTTTTGGCGTAGTCGACGACGTTCTGCGTCTCGGCGGCAAAGCCGACGACCAATGGCGGGCGCCCGCTCCTGCGATGCGCGACGGTGGCAAGGATGTCGGGGTTCTCGACCAGGGCCAGCGGCGGCAGAGCCTTGCCGTCCTTCTTCATCTTCTCGGGAGCAGTATCGGCGACGCGCCAGTCGGCGACCGCGGCAGCGAAGATCGCGATATCGGCCGGCAGGGCGGTTTCGACGGCGGCCAGCATCTCGCGGGCGGATTCGACATGGACCGTCTCGACACCGTCGGGATCGGGCAGGTTCACCGGGCCGCTGACCAGCGTGACTCGCGCGCCCGCCGCAGCCGCAGCGGCCGCGATGGCGTGACCCTGCTTCCCGGAGGAGCGGTTGGCGATGTAGCGCACGGGGTCGATGGCCTCATGCGTCGGTCCCGAGGTGATCAGCACATGCCGGCCGGCGAGCGGGCCGGACTTGGTGTGCTCCCCGCCCGGCAGCCGGCCGAGAAAGCCGATGGCGCGGGTGGCCGCGGGCTTTTCACCGGCGAGTGCGGCCTCGATCGCGGCGAGAAGCTCGGGCGGTTCGGCCATGCGGCCCGGCCCGCTCTCGCCGCGCTCGGCCATCGCCCCGACATTCGGGCCGACGACGAGGACACCGTCCTTCTCGAGCTGTGCCATGTTCCGGCGCGTCGCCGGGTGCTGCCACATCCGCGGATTCATCGCCGGCGCGATCAGGATGCGCTTGTCGGTGGCGAGCAGGGCGGTCGAGGCGAGGTCGTCGGCGAGGCCGTTCGCCATCTTGGCGATGAGATCGGCGGTCGCCGGCGCGACGACGAGGAGATCGGTCGAGCGCGAGAGCTGGATATGGCCGATATCGGCCTCGTCCGTCAGCGAGAACAGATCGGTGAAGCAGCGTTCGCCGGCGAGCGAGGAGACGGTGAGCGGCGTGACGAACTGCTCGCCCGCCTTGGTCAGGATACAGCGCGAGGCGATGCCGCGATCCTTCAACCGGCGGATGACTTCGAGCACCTTGTAGGCAGCGATGCCGCCGCCGATGATCAGGAGAACGGAGCGGGAAGCGGACAAGGCGGCTCCTCGGGCAGCGCGAATGTCGAACGGTCCGCTTCCTAGCATTTGGTGCGCGGCGCTGGGAAGCTCGGCCCGTCGAAGGCTTTGCAGTTGGTGGCGGCAAGCGGGACATGCGCGACTTGCCCCCTCTCCCACCCATCTCGGGCTTGCCCGAGATGGGCGATTCCCAGTGTCGAAGCCGGCAACAGCCGGCTTCGATGCGGGAGAGGGTCGGGGTGAGGGGTCGCGCCAACGTCTCCCGTCATTGCGAGCGCAGCGAAGCAATCCAGGGGGGCGTAGAGCTCTGCCGCCCCTGGATTGCTTCGTCGCTTCGCTCCTCGCAATGACGGCAAAGGTCGCGCGACCCCTCATCCGGCCTTTCGGGCCACCTTCTCCCGCAGGGGGAGAAGGGAAGAACACCGCGCCGCGCGTTCAATCGGCCAGTGATCGATCCGTTCTGCGGTCAGTCGCGTGGCAGATCCGGTACCTTGTAGGCCGTCGTCGCCTTGATCCGCTCCATGGCGAAGCGCGAGGTCACGTTCTTGAGCGGGATCGTCTCGATCAGCTTCTTGTAGAAGCCGTCATAGGCGGCCATGTCGGCGACGACGACGCGCAGCATGTAGTCGACATCACCAGCCATCCGATAGAACTCCATCACCTCCGGCATCGCCGCGACCATCTGCGCGAATTTCTCCAGCCAGGGGCCGGAATGGTCCGCGGTCTCGATCTGGACGAAGACGGTGAGCCCCAGCCCGATCTTCTCCGGTGCCACCAGCGCGACGCGCTTCAGGATCACTCCGGCCTGTTCGAGTTTCTGGATGCGCTTCCAGCACGGCGTCTGCGAGAGCCCGACGCGATCGGCCAGTTCGGCGATGGAAATATTCGCGTCGGCCTGCAGGACAGTGAGAATTTTCCGGTCGATGGCGTCCATTCTCTCAAACTCGCTCTTGGAAGAAATTTAAACTCTTCAATCGTCCAAATAAAGACGAATTATCTTTTTGAGGTCGATCTATTGCATTCAGATAGAAAATCCTTTTCTCAATCTGTCAATGGGGGTCAATCGACCCTGTCTGCAATAAGGATTTGAACGATGGATCGCCGCCAGTTTCTCATTGCCGGTTCGAGCCTGGCGGCAGCTGCATCATTCGCCGGCGTTGCCCGTGCGCAGCAGAGCGTGACGGCCCGCGTCGGCTATATCCCGATCGTCGGCACGGCGCCGTTCTTCGTCGCATCGGGCGAGGGCTGGCTGAAGCAGGGTGGCATCGAGACCGCCGTCACCGTCTTCGAATCCGGCCCCAACATGATCCAGGCGCTCGCCTCGGGCACGATCGACGTCTATGTCGCCGGCGTCGCCCCGCTCGCGGTTGCCCGCTCGCGCGGCGTCGACATCCGCGTCGTCGCCTCGACCGCGGTCGGCGAGAACGTCGTCGTCGCCGCGCCCTCGCTGGCAAAGTTCTTCGCGGCCGGCGTCACTCCGGCGGCGGCCTTCAAGGCCTTCCGCACTGCGAATGGCAAGCCTGCGCGCCTCGCCACCCAGCCGGCAGGCTCGGTGCCCAACACCGTGCTGCAATACTGGCTCTGGGAGGTCGCCAAGGCCGACAAGGCCGATATCGAGATCGTGCCGATGGGCATCGACGCCACCCAGCAGGCGATCCTCGCCGGCGCGGTCGATGGCGGCACGGTGCGCGAGCCGGCGCTGACGATCATCCAGACGCGCAATCCGCAGATCAAGCTCGTCGCTGGCGGCGAGGAGGTCTTCCCAGGCCAGCCCGGCACGGTCGTCGCCGTCTCCGGCGCCTTCGCCAGCAAGAACCCCGAGGCCGTGCAGAGCATCGTATCCGGCCTCGTCAAGGCCGCAGCCCTGATCAAGTCCGCGCCGACCAAGGCCGCACCCCATGTCGGCGCGGCGCTCGGCAAGGGCATCGTCGATCCCGAGCTGATCCAGAAGGCGCTGGTCTCGCCAGCGAGCCGGTTCGAGATCGATCCGCGCAAGATCATCGAGCCGTCGCGCGCCATGCAGGCCTACCAGGTCAAGCTCGGCTCGCTGGAGAAGGAACTGCCCTTCGACGGCCTGTTCGAGACGCAGTATTACGAGCGCGCGATCAAGGCGAACGGCTGAACATCGTGGCGCGGCTTCGGGCTTCGGCCCTTGCTTTTCTGGGCCTCGTCGCCTTCCTCCTGCTATGGGAGGCGATGCCTTGGTTCGGGCTGGTGAATCCGGCCTTCCTGCCGCCGCCGAGCGCGCTGCCGAAGGCCTTTATGCGCGAGGTCACCTCCGGCGCCTGGCTTACGGCCATACTAGGTTCGCTCTGGCACTACTTCGTCGGACTCTTCGTCGGCGCCGGCCTGGGCACGGCGCTCGGCGTGCTGGTCGGCATGTCGCGCATCGCCGAGGAGGCGACCGCCTGGGTCGTGCGTGTGTTGAGGCCGATCCCCGGCCTCGCCTGGGTGCCCTTCGCCATCATCTGGTTCGGCGTGACGCCGGGCGCGGCCGTCTTCATCATCGCCATCGGCGTGTTCTGGATCGTCTTCTTCGCCGCCCAGGGTGCGATCCGCGGCGTCGATCGCGATCTCGTCGAGGTCGCCGATGCCTTCGGCTTCCGCTCGCCTTGGGCTCGCCTGTTCAAGATCCTGCTGCCGGCGGCGATGCCGGGAATCCTCGTCGGTTTCCGCACGGCGCTGGGACAGGCCTGGATGGCGGTGGTCGCGGCCGAGATCTTCGGCGTCGCCGGCGTCGGCCAGCGCATGATGCAGGCGTCGAGCCTCCTCGCGACCGATATCGTCGTCGTCTACATGCTGACCATGGCGGCGCTCTACGGCCTGCTCGACACCGGCTTCGTCGCCTTCCAGACATGGGTGCTGCGTTGGAAAGCGTGATCGAGATCAAGGGCCTGTCGCTGACCTTCACCCGCGACGGCGAAGAGACCGAGGTGCTGCACAAGCTCGATCTCAATGTCGGCCGCGGCGAGTTCCTCGCCATCGTCGGCCCTTCCGGTGTCGGCAAGTCGACGCTGCTGCGCGTCATCGCGGGGCTCGCGAAGCCGAGTGGCGGCGAGGTCGTGATCAATGCCAAGGATGCGACACGCCGACCGGTCGCCCTCGTCTTTCAGGATTCGCGGCTGCTGCCCTGGCGCAAGGTCGTGTCCAATGTCGGCTTCGGCCTGGAAGGCCGGGCCTCGCGCTCCGAGCGCCTGGCGAAGGCCGGCGAGATGCTCGATCTCGTCGGCCTGGGCTCGCTGGCGCAACGCTGGCCGCATCAGCTTTCGGGCGGGCAGCGCCAGCGCGTCTCGTTGGCGCGTGCGCTTGCGGTCGAGCCGGAGATTCTGCTGATGGACGAGCCCTTCTCGGCTCTCGATGCCCTCACCCGCGAAACCCTGCAGGATGAGTTGATTCGCGTCTGGCAGCGCACCGGCAAAACCGTGCTCTTCGTCACCCACGACATCGACGAAGCCGCCTATCTCGCCGACCGGGTCGTGATTCTCTCGGGCGCTCCCGGGCAGATCATCGCCGAGCACCGCATCGACGCGGCCCGCCCCCGCCGGCGCGGTGCCGCAGCCGAGGCCGAAATCGTGCGGGCCGTCCGCCAGGGGCTCGGCGCCGACATCGTCATGGATGGTGCCGCGATCTGAGCGAAGGCGCCCTCAGTCCTTGTCGAGGGAAGCCTTGAACGCCTCGCCGTACTCCTTGTGCCAGCGGGAGAGCGGCGGGCGATTCTCGATGATGTCGCCCATCGCCCAGGCCATGCGCTTTTCGTCGAGGGCGCGGCTCGTCTCGCCGTCGGGGCAGAGGATGTAGAAGTCCCCAGCCGCGAGCCGCTCCAGCATGAAATCCACGGTCTGCTCCGGCGTCCAGGCGCCGTCCGGCTTCTCGACGCGTCCGCGCGCCGTCAGCGGGGTGAAGACGAAGCCGGGAATCAGCAGATGGGCGCTGACCTTGCAGCCCTCGGTATTGCGCAGCTCGTGCTGCAGCGCCTCGGTGAAGACCTTCACTCCGGCCTTGGAGACATTGTAGGCTGGATCGCCCGGTGGGGTGGTGATGCCTTGCTTCGAGCCGGTGTTGATGATCAGCGCCGGCTCGCCATGGGCGATCATCTCGGGCCCGAAGAGCTGCGTGCCGGCGACGATGCCGCCGAGGTTGACGGCGAGCGTGCGCTCCCAGTTGTCCTGCGGCCCGAAGATCGCGCTGCCCGGCTGTGTACCGGCATTGTTCATCAGGACATGGACCTTGCCGAAGCGGGCGATGACCGCCTCATGCAGATGGGCGATCTCGTCCCGGCGCGAGACGTCGGTTCCGACCGCAAGCACATTCTCGTCACCGATCAGCGTCGCCAGAACCTGCCCGGCTGCCTTCAGCGCCTCGGCGTCCCTGTCCGCGATCACGATCCTCATACCGCGATCCGCGAAGGCGCGGGCGGCGGCGAAGCCTATGCCGGAGGCGCCGCCGGTGATGACGGCCACATGGGTGGGAGCGAGAGCGGGGTGGCTGGTCATGGTCTTCATGGTCCACGATTCGGAGGGCGGAGCTAAGGCGCGCGCCGCGGCGACATCATGGCGCGCTGCCTGCCGCAAACGGATGACGGAGAATGCGGCAGAGCCAGCCTCACCGCCTTGTCATTGGTATGCGAGGCCGGATTGAGGCATGGGGTCCGGGTATCCGAGGGCAGTGACGAGATCATGCGGCGCATTTTCGGTGGGTGTTTCCTGGGCAAGGCCGTGCTGGCGCTGGGGTTGCTGGCGCCCGGCCTGACGCTGGCGAGCGAGTCCGCTCCGGTGACGTCGCCGCGCGTCACCGCGACGCTGCTGTCGAGCCGCGACACGGTGACGCCGGGCGAGCGCTTCAAGGTCGCGCTGGTCCAGAAGCTCGCCCCGCACTGGCATACCTATTGGCTGAACCCCGGCGATTCCGGCGAGCCGACGCGGATCCAGTGGGACCTGCCCGCCGGCGCGACGGCCGGAGACATCCAATGGCCGGCGCCGAAGGCGATCCGGGTCGAGCCGCTCGTCAATTTCGGTTTCGAGGGCACGGTGTTGCTGCCGGTCGAGATCGCCGTGCCGGCCGACGCCAAAGCCGGTGAGACTTTCACGCTGAAGGCCGATGCCACCTGGCTGGTCTGCGAGAAGATCTGCATTCCCGAGGAAGGTTCGTTCACGCTCGACCTGCCGATCGCGGCCGCGGGCGGGGTCGACGAAGCGGCCCAGGCGCGCATCGATGCAGCGCTGGCGGTCCTGCCGAAGCCAGCGCCGTTCCGGGGCAGGCTCCGCAGCGCGGGTGACAAGCTCGCGCTGGAGCTGCCGGGGCTGCCGTCCGGCGCGAGCGATCTGCGCTTCTTTCCTGTTCTGGATACGCTGATCGAGCATGCGGCAGACCAGTCGCTCTCTGCCGGCGAGAAACCGGCGCTGACGCTGGTGCGCTCCGGCGCCTTCAAGCTGCAGGAGCCCGAGGTTTCCGGCGTCCTGACCTTCAGCGAGAACGGCGAGGCCAAGGCCGTGACGCTCGCCGCCGATGCCGATCCGGCGCTGCTGACCGCGGCCGGAACAGCCCCGTCGGAGGCTCGGCCCGCCGTGGTGCGGATTCCGGTTCCGGTCGAGGGCGCCGATCTGACGATCTGGGCGGCACTGGCGCTGGCCTTCGCCGGCGGGCTGATCCTCAACCTGATGCCCTGCGTGCTGCCGGTGCTCTTCATCAAGGCGCTCGGCTTTGCCCAGCTCGCCCATGCCCATCGCAGCGCGGTGCGCGAACAAGGTTTGCTCTTCCTCTGCGGCGTGCTCATCGCCTTCACGGTGCTGGCCGGTGCGGTGGTCGCGCTGGGAGCATTGGGCAACAGCGTCGGCTGGGGCTTCCAGCTCCAGTCCCCGCCCCTCGTCATCGCGCTGGCGGTGGTGATGGTGCTGATCGGCCTGAATCTGCTCGGCGCCTTCGAGATCGGTACTTCGGTGACCGGCCTTGGCGACGGTCTCGCCAGCCGGGGCGGCCGCTTCGGTGCCTTCATGACCGGCGTGCTGGCCGTGATCGTGGCGACGCCCTGCACGGCGCCCTTCATGGGGGCGGCGATGGGTTATGCGGTGACGCAGCCGCCGGCGGTCGCTTTCTCCGTCTTCGTGGCGCTGGCGCTCGGCTTTGCGCTGCCGGTCGTGGCGCTCTCCTTCGCGCCCGGCCTGCTGCGCCTGCTGCCGAAGCCCGGCCGCTGGATGCTGGTTCTGAAGCAGGCCTTCGCCTTTCCGATGTTCGCGACCGCGGTCTGGCTGATCTGGGTCGCCTCGGTGCAGAGCGGCCCGCAGGGCGTGCTGGCGGCGCTCGTCGCCGTGCTGGCGGCCGGCTTCGTCGTCTGGCTCGTCGGGGTCACGCGCGGGTCTCTGCCGCGTCGCGTCTTCGGCTCGGTGCTGGCGGTGCTGGTCGTGCTCGGCGCGGGCTGGTTCACGGTCCAGAACGCCGTTCCCGGCGCGACGACCGAAGCGCGTGCTGGCGACATCGAGGCCTGGTCGCCCGAGCGCGTCGCGGCGCTGCAGGCTGAAGGAAAGCCGGTCTTCGTCAACTTCACGGCGGCCTGGTGCATCACCTGCATCGCGAACGAGCGGGTCGCGCTGTCCCGGCAGGAGGTGAAGGACGCCTTCGCGAGCCTTGGCGTGACCTATCTCAAGGCGGACTGGACCAATCGCGATGCGCGCATCGCCAAGGCGCTAGCCGAGCAGGGCCGCGCCGGCGTGCCGCTCTACCTGTTTTATCCGGGCAGCAAGGACGGGCAGGCGGAGATCCTGCCGCAGCTCCTGACGGCGGACACCTTGATCGCGGCGGCCGAACGGGCCGCCGGGCGCGGCGTGAAGACCGCGGCGAACCGTCCCTGATCGCGGCCAGACGGCCTACTGCGAGCGCGGGCCGAGATCGCGCGGTGCGGCGTTGATCGTGACGATCTGGCCGTTGCGCAGTTCGAGCACGGCAAGCCCGCGCTCCACCTGTCCGTCCGGACGGAAGCGGAAGACGCCGTCGGCGCCGGCAAAGCCCGAGGCATTGGTCAGCACGGCTTCCGAGAAGCGCTGCGATCCCTGCGTGCGGGCGAGTGCCGCCGACAGAGAGACAGCGTCGTAGGCGAGCGTCGCGGTGCGGGTCGGCGCGCTGTTGAAGCGCTGCTGATAGCGCCCGGCGAAGGCGTTGAAGCCGGCGGTGTCGGGCGAGGCGAACCAGCCGCCCTGGATCGCCGGCACACGCGCCACGCCGGCATCGTTCCAGACGCCGGTGCCGAGCGGCTTCACCTTCGCCGGATTGTAGCCGGCTTCCTGCAGCAGCTGGCCGAGCGTCGGCATGGTGTCGGCGGCGGCGGGCACGAACAGCGCGTCCGCCTGCTGGAGCGAGGGCATCAGCCGCTGGATCGCGCTGCGCATCGCGGCGGGATCTGAGCCGAAGTGCTCGATTGCGGCGACGCGGACGCCGCGGCTGGCGACGGCCTGCTGGAAGGCGGCCTCGACGACCTTGCCATAGGCGGTATCGGGGAGGAGGGCGGCGAAGGATTTCCGGCCCTGCTGGCTGGCATAGGCGATGACGCGGTTGACGTCGTTCTCGGGCGGGAAGGAGAGCAGATAGACACCGCGCGAGGCGACGCTGGTGTCGCTCGAGAAGGCGATGATCGGGCGATTGGCGCCACGCGCGACTTGCGCCGCTGCCTGCACTGAGGGTGCGAAGAGCGGGCCGATGATCAGCTCCGCCCCTTCCGACAGCGCTTCCTGCGTTGCCGCGCGGGCGCCTTCCGGCGTGCCGCGGTCGTCCTTCACCAGGAGCGTGAGGTCCGCGTTCGGGAACTCGGCCAGCGCCATCTCGGCGGCGTTCTTCAGCGAATTGCCGACGACTGCGCCCTGCCCCTCTGCCGTCAGCGGCAGCACGAGGCCGACCTTGACCTTGCCGTTGCCGATAGTCTGCCCGGTTGGTGCCGCGCCCGGCGCGGGCGAGCCCGAATCGAAGCCCGGCAGGCCGGAGGTGCCGCCGCTGCAGGCGGCCAGCGCCAGCGGCAGAAGGACCGCGAGAGCCCGCGCTTTGAACCGCAGGACCGGTGCGACGTACCGATGATGCAACACGGGCGATCTCCAGTCGTGACCGGGCAGGCAGGTGCTCGCCCGGCGATGAGTTCCAGCGGAAAAAATGGTCACCGCCGGACTCGTGCCAGTGCGGAATCCTATTTTCAAGTTGTTAACTATGAGTTGCACATGCGGCGCGACGCTGCGCCATGGCGTGGCGGCTGCCGCTGTGGCAGCGTGGCGCGATGTCGAACGATGCCGCCCCCCGCTCCCCGAGCTACACCGCCTTCGGCCTCAGGGCCGAGGCCGAGCCGCTGGCGCCGGGGCTTCACATCGTTGCGACCCCGATCGGCAACCTGCGCGATATCTCGTTCCGGGCGCTGGCGACGCTCGCCGCCGCCGACGTAATCCTCGCCGAGGATACCCGCACTTCGAAGACGCTGCTGGCGCATTACGGCATCGCGACGCCGCTCCTGCCCTATCATGAGCACAATGCCGCGCAGATGCGGCCGAAGGTGCTGGCGAAACTGCGCGAGGGCGGCAAGCTCGCTTTGATCTCGGATGCCGGCACGCCGCTGGTTTCCGATCCCGGCTACAAGCTCGTGGCCGAGCTGGTGGCGGAAGGCCTGCCGGTCACCGGTATTCCCGGCCCATCCGCGGTGCTGGCGGCGCTGGTGCTGGCGGGTCTGCCCACGGACCGCTTCTTCTTCGAGGGCTTCCTGCCGCCGAAATCGGCGGCGCGGCGTACGCGGCTGACCGAGCTTGCCGTGATCCCCGGAACGCTGGTCTTCTTCGAATCGCCGCGCCGTCTCGCCGAGATGCTGGCCGATGCGGCAGCGGTACTGGGCGCGCGGCCCGGCGCAGTGGCGCGCGAGCTCACCAAGTTTCACGAGACGGTGCGGCGCGGCGCGCTGCCGGAACTCGCCGCGCATTACGAGAGCGAGGAAGAGCCGCGTGGCGAGATCGTCGTCATCATCGGCCCGCCCGGCGCTGTCGAGCTGCTGCCGGCCGGCGATGTGATCGACGAGCGGCTGCGCGCCGCGCTGGCGAAGGTCTCGCTGAAGGAGGCCGTCGCGCAGGTCGCGGCCGAGACCGGCCAGCCGCGCCGCAAGATCTATGCGCGCGCCCTTGAACTCACACGCGACGATCCGTGAGCGGAACGGCGGCGGGGCCCGACAGGCGCAGCCGCAAGGCGAGGCGCTCCGGCCTCGCCGGCCGCCGTGCCGAATGGCTCGCCATCCTCTGGCTGACCGCCAAGGGCTACCGGCTGCTCGAACGGCGCTTCGGCGGCAAGGGCGGCGAGATCGACCTCGTCATGAAGCGCGGCCGCACCGTCGCCTTCGTTGAGGTCAAGGCGCGTGGCCGATTGGAGGATGCGCTGACCGCGGTGACGCCGGAAAAGCGCCGCCTCGTCGAGCGGCGCATCCGGCACTGGCTTTCGCGCAATCCCTGGGCGAACGATCATCATCTGCGGGCCGATGCGGTGTTTCTGGCTCCGTGGCGTCGGCCGCGTCATGTGCCGGCTGCCTTTGCGCTTGTCCTGTGACGCAAGGCGACCCACTTGCAGGAACCCCGCCCGCGGCCCGATAAGAACCGGCCGCAACAGGAAGGCCTGCCATGACTCTCTCCGTCGCCATCCAGATGGACCCGATCGAGCGCATCCGGATCGCCGGGGACACCGGCTTCGCCCTGATGCTGGAAGCGCAGGCGCGCGGCCACAGACTCTACACCTACACCCCCGACAAGCTCTCGCTGCGCGACGGCAAGGTCACCGCGCCGATCCGTCCGGTCACGGTGCGGGACGTCGAGGGCGACCATTTCACGGTGGGAGCCGAGGAGAAGATCGATCTTTCGACGCTCGATGTCATCCTGCTCCGGCAGGACCCGCCCTTCGACATGGCCTATGTCACGACCACCCATATGCTGGAGCGCATCCATCCGAAGACGCTGGTGGTCAACAACCCGGCCGAAGTCCGCAACGCGCCGGAGAAGATCTTCGTCACCCATTTCCCGGAGCTGATGCCGCCGACGCTGATCACCCGCGACAAGGCCGAGATCGAGGCCTTCCGCGACGAGCACGGCGAGATCGTCATGAAGCCGCTCTACGGCCATGGCGGCGCGACCGTCTTCAAGACCAGCAGGACCGATCCGAATTTCGGCTCGCTTTTCGATCTGTTCAGCAACCTCTTCCGTGAGCCCTGGGTCGTGCAGGGCTTCATCAAGGAGATCACGGAGGGCGACAAGCGCATCATCCTGATCGACGGCAAGGCGGCGGGCGCGGTCAACCGCGTGCCGGCGGTGGGTGACCTGCGCGCCAACATGGTGCGCGGCGGCGCGGCGCGGCCGACCGACCTGTCGAAGAAGGAGCTCGAGATCTGCGAGGCGATCGGCCCGGCGCTGCGCGAACGCGGTCTTTTGCTCGTCGGCATAGACGTCATCCACGGCAAGCTCACCGAGATCAACGTCACGGCGCCGACCGGCGTGCGCGCCATCAAGAAGCTCGGCGGCCCCGACCTGGCGGCGCAGCTCTGGGATGTGATCGAGTCGAAGCGCTGACGAGTTCTATGGACCTGTGACGTTGTCATCCCGGGAGCAGCGAAGCGAAGACCCGGGATCCATGTCAGAGTATTTCCGGCATGAGCTCAGGCATGGATCCCGGATCGGCGCCGCTTTGCGGCTTGTCCGGGATGACGGTGCGGTTGTTCTGAGGGGGCTCAGGCTGCGACGCTGCCGCCGCCGCTCAGCGGGTTTGTCTCGTCCCAGCCATAGCGCAGCGTCTCGAAGCGCATCGTCAACGCGTCGAGCAGCAGGAGCTTGCCGACCAGCGGTTCGCCGAAGCCGGTGATGGCGCGGATCACCTCCAGCGCCATCAGTGAGCCGACGACGCCGGGCAGCGCGCCGAGCACGCCGGCTTCCGCACAGGTCGGGATCGAACCGGGCGGCGGAGCCTCGGGGAAGAGGCAGCGCCAGGTCGGGTTTGGCCGTCCGTCCGGGCCGGTTTCATGGGCACGGATCGTGGTCAGCGAACCGTCGAAGCGCCCCAGCGCCCCCATCACCACCGGCCTGTGCTCGTGGAAGCAGGCGTCGGAGACGGCATAGCGCGTCGCGAAATTGTCGGAGCCCTCGGCCACCACGTCGTAGAAGGCGATCAATGCCCGGGCATTGTGCGGGTCGATGCGGGTGACATGCTCCTCGACCACGACATGCGGGTTGAGATTGCGCACGAAGCGCGCGGCGGCGACGGCCTTGTGGGCGCCGACATCCTCGGTCGCGAAGATGGTCTGGCGCTGCAGGTTCGAGAGCGAGACAATGTCGTCATCGACGATGCCGATCTTCCCGACGCCGGCTGCGGCGAGATACTGGATCAGCGGTGCGCCGAGCCCGCCGGCGCCGATGACGAGGACGCGCGCATTCTTCAGCTTCTGCTGCCCTGGGCCGCCGATCTCCGGCAGCACGATATGGCGCGCATAGCGCTCGATCTCGTCGTCGCCCATCATCATGGCAGCAGCGTAAGACGATGGCCGTTCTTCGGCAATCGGCATGGTCGCTTCAGGCAGCGCCGGACATGACGTTTGGCCGGCTTGGCCGCGCCGCCGAGCCATGCCATCGTGTCGACATCGAGGGCCGGACAACGGCGCCCGGCTTTAACAGGGGATCGGTTCATGCGTCTGGGTTCTTTTGCGGCGGCACTGGCCGGCGTTGCGCTTTCGGCAGTGGCGGCGCTGGCGCAACAGCCGATCAAGCCGGCCGTGGTCTATGACAAGGGCGGCAAGTTCGACAAATCCTTCAACGAAGGCGTCTTCATCGGCGCCGACAGGTTCAAGAAGGAGACCGGCGTCGACTTCCGCGATTTCGAGCCGACCAACGATGCCCAGATCGAGCAGGCCCTGCGCCGCTTCGCTCGTGACGGCCATTCACCGATCATCGCCGTGGGCTTCTCGCAGGCGACCGCGCTGCAGAAGGTCGCGGCCGAGTTCCCGAACCTGAAATTCACCATCATCGACATGGTGGTCGAATTGCCGAACGTGCAGTCGGTGGTCTTCAAGGAGCATGAGGGCTCCTATCTGGTCGGCCTGCTCGCCGCGATGGCCTCGAAGACCGGCAAGGTCGGCTTCGTCGGCGGCATGGATATTCCGCTGATCCGTAAATTCGCCTGCGGCTATGTCCAGGGCGTCAAGGCGGGCAAGGCCGATGCCGAGATCTTCCAGAACATGACCGGCTCGACGCCTTCAGCCTGGAACGACCCGGTCAAGGGCGGCGAGCTCGCCAAGTCGCAGATCGATCGCGGCGCCGATGTGGTCTACCACGCCGCCGGTGGCACCGGCATCGGTGTGCTCAGGGCGGTGGCGGATGCCGGCAAGCTCGGCATCGGCGTCGATTCGAACCAGAATGCGCTGCATCCCGGCAAGGTGCTGACCTCGATGCTCAAACGCGTCGACGTTGCCGCCTACAAATCCTTCAAAGCCGCGCAGGACGGCTCCTGGAAGCCGGGCATTTCCGTGCTCGGTCTCAAGGAGGACGGCATCGACTGGGCGCTGGATGACGCCAACAAGGCGCTGATCACGCCCGAGATGAAGGCGGCGGCCGACAAGGCCAAGGCCGACATCATCGCCGGCACCGTCAAGGTGCACGACTACATGTCCGACCAGAAGTGCACGATGTGAGGAGCGGGACGCTCCCTTGAGTGCTGCAGCATCTGCCAAAGGCGCGCCCTCGCCGGCGGCCATCGAACTCGTCGGCATCTCCAAGCGCTTCGGTGCCGTCGCGGCCAACAAGGACGTCTCGCTGACGGTTGCCGCGGGATCGATCCACGGCATCGTCGGCGAGAACGGTGCCGGCAAATCGACGCTGATGTCGATTCTCTACGGCTTCTACGAGGCCGATGCCGGCGAGATCAGGATCGCCGGCACGCCGCGCCGCATCCGCTCTTCGGCCGATGCGATCGCGGCCGGGATCGGCATGGTCCACCAGCACTTCATGCTGGTCGAGACGCTGAGCGTGGCTGAGAACGTCGTGCTCGGTGCCGAAGGCGGCGCCTTCCTCAAGGGCGGCCTCTCGAAGGCGCGGGCCGCGCTGGCCAAGCTCTCGCAGGATTATGGCCTTGCCATCGATCCCGATGCCATCGTCGGGGAGCTCTCGGTCGGCTTGCAGCAGCGGGTCGAGATCCTGAAGGCCCTCTATCGCGGCGCCGACATCCTGATCCTCGACGAGCCGACCGCGGTGCTGACGCCCGCCGAGGCCGATCAGCTCTTCGCCCTGCTCCGGGCGCTGAAGGCGCAGGGCAAGACAGTGATCCTGATCACCCACAAGCTGCGCGAGATCATGGATGTCACCGACAGGGTCTCGGTAATGCGCCGTGGCGAGATGGTCGCCCATGTCGCCACCGCCGAGACCTCGCCACCGGCGCTCGCCGAGGCGATGGTCGGCCGTCGCGTGCTGCTGCGCGTCGAGAAACCGCCGCGCGAACGCGGCGCGCCGGTTCTGGAGGCGGTCGGCCTGTCCTGTCGCGATGCGCGCGGGGCCGAAACGCTCCGGGATGTCGGCTTGACCCTCCATGCCGGCGAGATCGTCGGCATCGCCGGCGTCGCCGGCAACGGCCAGAGCGAACTTCTTGAGGTGCTGGCCGGGTTGATCCAGCCGACGCGCGGCGTCATCCGCCTCGACGGCGAGATCCTGTCGAGCGCCGATCGTCATCCGGCGCGGCTGCGCGAGCTGGGGCTGATGCATATCCCGGAGGATCGCCACCGCAGCGGCCTGGTCACCGCCTTCTCGGCGGCCGAGAATGCCATCCTCGGCTACCAGAACGACCCCACTTTTGGTCCCGGTCCACTGCTCTCGCCCGCCCGGATCGAGGCCCGTGCGCGCGAGGTCTTCGCGGCTTATGACGTGCGCCCACCCGATCCGGCGCTGAAGACGGCGAAATTCTCTGGTGGCAACCAGCAGAAGATCGTGCTCGCCCGGGAAATCGAGCGGCGCCCGAAGGTGCTGCTCGTCGGTCAGCCGACGCGCGGCGTCGATATCGGCGCGATCGAATTCATCCATCGCCGGCTGATCGAACTGCGCGATCAGGGCGTCGCGATCCTGCTCGTCTCGGTCGAGCTCGAGGAGGTGATGGCTCTTTCGGACCGGATCATCGCCATGTGCGGCGGCCGGATCACCGGCGAGCGCGCGGCGGAGACGGCGGACGAGCGCGATCTCGGCCTGCTGATGGCCGGCGTGACGGGTGAGGCTGCGTGATGCAGGGCTGTGCAAAAGCAGGCAAGGCCGCTTCCCTTCCCCCTTGTGGGGAAGGGAGAGGGATGGGGGTGGTTTCGCTTGGCGAGCGGCGGCCGGAGTGTCTGTCTCGCAACCGCGAACCCGGCCCGTCGACCCCCACCCCAACCCCTCCCCACAAGGGGGAGGGGCTCCCGCGCCCTCGTCCCGATCCTGGTCGCCCTTCATGAGCGCTGCACCGGTCGAACTGCCGCGCTGGGCCGATACTGCGCTGGTGCCGCTCGTCTCGGTTGCGGCCGCGCTGCTCGTCGCAGGCCTCGTCGTTCTCGGCATCGGCGAGAACCCGCTGGAAGCGACGGCGCTGCTGCTGCGCGGGGCGCTGGGCAGCGCTGAGGGTATCGGCTTCACGCTGTACTATGCGACGAATTTCATCTTCACCGGGCTTGCCGTGGCCGTCGCCTTCCATGCCGGGCTGTTCAATATCGGCGGCGAGGGGCAGGCGACGGTGGCCGGCATCGCGATGGCCGTGGCCTGCCTCGGCCTATCCTGGGCGCCGGGCATCCTCGCTGTCCCGCTCGCGGTCCTGGCGGCAGCCGCGGGTGGTGCGCTCTGGGCCTTCATCCCCGGCTGGCTCCAGGCGAAGCGTGGCAGCCATGTCGTCATCACCACGATCATGCTGAACTTCGTCGCGGCGACGCTGATCGTCTATCTGCTGCGTGAGGCCATCGGAAAGCCGGGCTCGATGCAGCCGGAGACGCCCGATTTCCCGGCGCAGGCCGTGCTGACGCCGATGCATCAGCTTCTGGCTCCGCTGGGTCTCGAACTGCCTTCGACCCCGCTCAACAGTGCCTTCCTGCTGGCCCTGATGGCGCTCGTCGCCGTCTGGCTGCTGATCTATCGTTCGCGGCTCGGCTATGCGATCCGCACGGTCGGCGCCAATCCGCGCGCCGCCGCCTATGCCGGTATTTCGCCGGCTGCCGTCACCATGATCGCAATGGCGATCTCCGGCGCGCTCGCTGGCGGCCTCGCGGTCAATGAGGCGCTTGGCGTGCAGCACCGGCTCGTTCTCGATTTCACCGCCGGCTACGGCTTCGTCGGCATCGCCGTCGCCCTGATGGGGCGCGGTCATCCCGTGGGCGTCGCGCTCGCGGCCTTGCTGTTCGGCGTGCTCTATCAGGGCGGGGCGGAGCTTTCCTTCGACAAGCCGACCATCACCCGCGACATGGTGGTCGTGATCGGCGGCGTCCTCATCCTTTTCGCCGGAGCGCTCGACGGGCTCTTCCGCCGGCTGGTTGCGGGCGTGCTCGGGATGGGGCGGAAACCATGACGACGCGAGCCATCCCGTCTTTCTGGGGCGGTCCGGAGGACCGAACCCGGAACCCACGACCGGGTGAAACCGGTAGTTGCGGCTTCGGCAGCACCTACCCAGTCGTGGGTTCCGGGTTCTTCGCTGCGCGAAGCCCCGGAATGACAAGGGCGGGTGGATGACGATGGACTGGCTCCAGACCCTCGCCGTCATCCTCGATTCGACCATCCGGCTGTCGATCCCGCTGATCTGCGCGGCGATGGCCGGCCTCTGGTCGGAACGGGCCGGCGTCGTCGATATCGGCCTCGAAGGCAAGATGCTGATCGCGGCCTTCGCCTCGGCGGTCGCGGCCTTCGTCACTGGTTCGGCCTGGGCGGGTTTGGGTGCCGGCATCCTCGCGGCATTGGCACTGGCGCTGATCCACGGTTTTGCCGCCATCACCTGGCGCGGCAACCAGATCGTCTCCGGCGTCGCCGTCAACATGCTGGCGGCGGGGCTCACGGTCATTCTCGGCAATGCCTGGTACGGGCAGGGCGGGCGCACGCCCTCGCTGGAGGGCGCGGCACGCTTCGGCGAGCTCACCTTGCCCTTCGCTCCCTGGGCGCGCGAGCACGTCCCGATTCTCGGCATGCTCTATGACGAGGTCGTCTCCGGCCATGCCGTGCCGGCCTATCTTGCCTTCCTCTGCGTGCTCGTTACGGCCTTCGTGCTGGGGCGGACGCGCTTTGGCCTACGCATCCGCGCCGTCGGCGAGAACCCGGCGGCGGTCGATACCGCCGGCATCTCCGTCGCCGGGCTGCGCTATGGCGCGGTCGCGATCTGCGGCGTGCTCTGCGGCATCGGCGGCACCTATCTCGCCGCCGCGCAATCGGCCGGCTTCCTCCCGCATATGACGGCCGGGCGCGGCTTCATTGCCCTTGCGGCCGTGATCTTCGCCAATTGGCGCCCCTGGCCGGCGCTCGGCGCCTGTCTGCTCTTCGGCCTGCTCGATGCGGTCGCGATCCGGCTACAAGGTGTGACACTGCCAGGGATCGGCCTCGTGCCGGTGGAAGCGATCCAGGCTTTGCCCTATCTGATGACCATCGTCCTGCTCGCCGGGTTCATCGGCAGGGCGACGCCGCCCAAGGCCTCCGGCCTGCCCTATGTCAAGGAACGCTGATTTGCCGGCCCTGCCCGATTTCGACGCTCTCTTCGCCGCGGCAGCAGCAATCCAGCCGCGCGCCTATGCACCCTATTCGCGTTTCAGGGTCGGCGCGGCGCTGCTCTCCAATGACGGCGCCGTTTATACTGGCTGCAATGTCGAGAATGCGGCCTACCCGGTCGGCACTTGCGCCGAGGCCGGTGCGATCGCCGCGATGATCGCCGGAGGTGGGCAGGCGATCCGCGCGATCCTCGTCTTCGGCGAAGGTCCCGAACTCGTCACGCCCTGTGGCGCCTGCCGCCAGCGCATCCGCGAATTCGCCGCGCCCGAAACGCAGGTGGCGGTCGCCGGACCCGAAGGCATCCGCGCACGTTTCACCCTGGCGGAGCTGTTGCCAGCCTCCTTCGGACCGGCCAATTTGCCGCGGTGATTTGCGACGGCTGCTGCGGTGGCCGGGGGAGGGACTGATGGCGGCCGATCCGGTCTTCGACGAGGCGGCATCCGTATTGGCCGAGCATGGCATCGACACGATCGATTGCGCGCTTGTGCTCGGCACCGGCCTCGGCTCCATCGCCGAGGATGTGCAGGATGCGGTGCGCATCCCCTATGCCGAGCTGCCCGGCTTTCCGCGCGGCGAGGTTTCCGGTCACGCCCGCCAGCTCTGCTACGGCACGCTGCACGGCCGCAAGATTCTGATCTACCAGGGCCGTGCGCACTACTACGAAGGCGGCGATCCGGCTGTCATGCGCGTTCCGCTCGGTGTTCTCACGGCCTTCGGCTCGCCGCCCCTGATCCTGACCAATGCGGCGGGATCGCTGTCCCCCGGCATGCGGCCGGGCAGCCTCGCCCTCATCACCGACCACATCAATCTCAACGGACCCAATCCGCTGGTCGGCGACAAGGGCGATGGTCGTTTCGTTCCGATGGTCGATGCCTATGACCCGCATCTGCGCGGCCGGCTGAAGCGGGCGGCGCAGAAGGTGGCGGTGCCGCTCGGCGAGGGCGTCTACATGTGGTTTTCCGGCCCGAGCTTCGAGACGCCGGCCGAGATCCGCATGGCGAAGACGCTCGGCGCCGATCTCGTCGGCATGTCGACGGTGCCGGAGGTCATCCTGGCGCGGCGTCATGACATTCGCGTCGCCGGGTTGTCGATCGTCACCAATATGGGCGCCGGCCTGCATGGCGGCGCGCCGCACCATGGCGAGACGCGCGATGTCGCGGCCGTGGCGGCCGGTGCGCTCCGGCGCCTGCTGCGCGCCTTCCTTTCGGAGCTCTGAGCCATGTCGGATGCGGATATTGCCAGGCGCGCGCTCGCGCTGCTCGATCTGACCGATCTCGCCGATGACGCGACCGCCGATGGCGCACGCGACTTGTGCCGGCGCGCCCTCTCTGGCCCGGTGCCGGTTGCCGCCGTCTGCCTCTGGCCGCGTTTCGTGGCGGTGGCGCGCGAGGCGCTCGGCGACAGCCCGGTGCGCATCGCAACGGTGGTGAATTTCCCGGATGGCGACACCCCGATCGCGCCGGCGGTTCGCGAGACCGAGGAGGCGCTCGAGGCCGGCGCCGACGAGATCGACCTCGTCCTGCCCTGGCGCGCCGTGCTGGCCGGGCAGCTCACCGCAGCAGGCGCCATGGTCCGCAACGTCAAGATGCGCTGCGGTGACAAGCTGCTGAAGGTCATCCTCGAAACCGGCGAATACCCCGATCTCGACAAGGTCAGGGTCGCTTCCGAGCTCGCCATTGCGGCCGGCGCCGATTTCATCAAGACTTCGACGGGCAAGACCGCGCGCTCGGCCAGCATCCCGGCGGCACGCGCCATGCTCGGCGTGATCGGCATGGCGGCGCGCCCGATCGGACTCAAGCCTTCCGGCGGTATCCGCAGCCTGGCCGATGCGAAGAGCTACCTTGCCCTCGCCGATGCGATGATGGGGCCGGACTGGGCGACGCCTGCGACTTTCCGCTTCGGCGCGAGCGGCCTCTATGCCGCCCTCGTCGAAGAGATCGACGGCGCCGCGCCCGGAACGCCGCTGCCCGGGAGCTACTGAATGCGCCTGACCCAGGAGATCATCGCTGCCAAGCGCGACGGTGCCGAGTTGCCCGATGCCGACATCTGCCAGTTCGTCGATGGGCTGACGGACGGTTCGGTGACCGAAGGCCAGGCCGGGGCCTTCGCCATGGCGGTCTATTTCAACGGCATGAACGAGAAGGAGCGCGTCGCGCTGACCCTCGCCATGCGTGATTCCGGCACCGTGCTGCATTGGGACGATCTGCCCGGCCCCGCCCTCGACAAGCACTCGACTGGCGGCGTCGGCGATACGGTGAGCCTCCCGCTGGCAGCCGCGGTCGCGGCCTGCGGCGGTTACGTCCCGATGATTTCCGGTCGCGGCCTCGGCCATACCGGCGGCACGCTCGACAAGCTGGATGCCGTGCCGGGCTACGTCACCCAGCCGGGTGTCAGCCTGTTCCGCAAGGTCGTGCGCGAGGCCGGCTGCGCCATCATCGGCCAGACCGCCGATCTCGCTCCGGCCGATAAGCGGCTCTATGCCATCCGCGACGTGACGGCGACGGTGGAAACCATCCCGCTGCTGGTCTCCTCGATCCTGTCGAAGAAGCTCGCCGCCGGACTTCACGGGCTCGCCATGGACGTGAAGTTCGGTTCCGGCGCCTTCCTGCCGGACTATGCCAAGGCGCAGGCGCTGGCGCAGGCTCTTGTCGCTGTCGCCAATGATTCCGGCCTGCCGACACACGCGCTCCTGACCGACATGGACGAGCCGCTTGCCTCGGTCGCCGGCAATGCGCTTGAGGTCGCCTATGCGCTCGATCACCTCACAGGGCGCCGCCGCGAGGAGCGCTTCCATGAGGTCACGGTCGCACTGGGCGCCGAGATGCTGCTGCTCGGCAGGCTTGCCGCCGATCTCGATGCGGCGCGCACGAAGATCGAGGATGCCTTTGCCTCGGGCGCTGCGGCCGAGCGCTTCGCCCGGATGGTGGCGGCGCTTGGAGGCCCGGCTGATCTGCTGGAAATGCCGGCAAATCATCTTGCCGCCGCGCCGATCGTGAAACCCGTCTTTGCCGAGATCGCTGGTGCGGTCGCGGCCATCGACACGCGCGGGGTCGGGCTTGCGATCGTCGCGCTCGGTGGCGGCCGCGTCCGCCCGCAGGATCCGATCGACCACGCCGTCGGCATCGTCGAACTGGCTGGCATTGGTGAAGAGGTTGGTCCGGAGCGCCCGCTCGGGATCATCCATGCCCGCGACGAGGCGGGCTTCGCCGCGGCAAGTGCGCGCTTGCGCAAGGCTTATCGGATCGGGGAGGCTGCGGCACGCGGCCGGCTGGTCGCGGAACGGATGACGGAGAGGGCGTCGACATGAGTTTGCTTTTGGCCATGACGGGCTGGCATGTCGAGGATTGGCGCGCCCGGTTTCAGGCGATGCTGCCGGAGATGCCGATCGTGGTTCTCGGCGAGCCTTTCGACCGCCGCGCGGTCCACTATGTCGCAAGCTGGAAGCATCCGGCCGGCAGCCTGACCGGCCTGCCCAATCTCGCCGCGATCTTCTCGCTTGGTGCCGGCGTGGACTTCCTCTTCGCCGACGACAAGCTGCCCCTCGTGCCAATCGCCCGCGTCGTCGATCCCGATCTGACCACGCGGATGAGCGAATACGTCGTGCTGCACTGCCTGATGCATCTGCGCCAGCAGCACCGCTACATGCGTCAGCAGCGCGAGAAGCTCTGGGAGGACGATCGTAACCAGCCGGCGGCCCGGTCGGTTCGTGTCGGCATCATGGGGCTGGGCGAGCTCGGGCTGGATGCGGCCGCCAAGCTCAAGGTCATCGGCTTCGACGTTGCCGGCTGGAGCCGCTCGCCGAAGAGCATCGAGGGGCTGCGCACCTTCTCGGGCGAGGAGGGCATGAAGGGCTTCCTCGCGCGGACGGATATCCTCGTCTGCCTCGTCCCGCTCACGCCGGAGACGCGCGGCATCATCAACGCCGGGCTGATTGCCGCACTGGCCCAGGATGGCCGCCTCGGCGGTCCGTTCGTCATCAATGCCGGGCGCGGCGGTTTGCAGGTGGAAGAGGATATCCTGGCGGCGCTCGACACGGGGATGCTGAAGGGCGCGACGCTCGATGTCTTCGAGACCGAGCCGCTGCCGCTCGCCTCGCCGC
The DNA here is from genome assembly GCF_008253865.1 of Bosea sp. F3-2. Classification (NCBI taxonomy): domain Bacteria; kingdom Pseudomonadati; phylum Pseudomonadota; class Alphaproteobacteria; order Hyphomicrobiales; family Alloboseaceae; genus Allobosea; species Allobosea sp. F3-2. Next base: position 4,151,178 of record NZ_CP042331.1, on the reverse strand, counting down.
TCTGGAACCATCCGGGCGTGACGATCACGCCGCATAACGCGGCGATGTCGGAGCCGGAAGCGATCGCTTCCCTGATCACGGCGCAGATCAGGCGGTTGGAAGCGGGCGAGCCTCTGCAGCACGTGGTCGATCCGGCCAGAGGATATTGAAGGGGAAGCGCAGGGTCACAGGGGCGACAGGGTCGCCCCTGTGACCCTCCGGATTGACGCTCACGCGGGGCGCAGGCATTGACCGTGCAACCCGCGACGGTGCCCGATGCCCCCCTACTCGCTTGCAATATTCGATTTCGATGGAACGCTGGCCGACAGCTTTCCGTGGTTTTGCTCGGTGCTCAATCAAACTGCGCGACGATTTGGCTTTCGGGAGGTCGCGCCGAACGAAATCGACGAGCTGCGCGCTCTGGGACCGCGCGAGATCATCGCCCGGCTCAGGGTTCCGATGTGGAAGATGCCGGCCATCGCGCTGCATATGCGCCGGCTCAGCGCCGATAGCCGCGACGCCGTCGCTCTCTTTCCCGGCGTCGAAGCGATGCTCGCCGCCTTGACGGCGCGCAACATCACGCTCGCCATCGTCAGCTCCAATGGCGAAGACACCATTCGCCGCGCGCTCGGGCCGGCCGCCGCTCATGTCAGCCACTTCGATTGCGAGGCGTCCCTGTGGGGGAAGAGCGCGAAATTCAGGGCTGTTCTCAAGCGCCTCGACATCGACAGACGACGCGCCATCGCCATCGGCGATGAAGTCCGCGACATCGAAGCGGCGCGACGGGCCGGTGTCGCTTCCGGCGTCGTCACCTTCGGCTACAATACGGGCGTCTCATTGCGGGCGCGGGGGCCGGATCTGGTTTTCGACGACTATGCAGAGCTTGTCGCCGAGCTGACCGGATGAGGCCAGAACCCAGAGGCGTCGACAGAAGAAGGTCGGTGGACCCCTCTTCCGTGCTCCGTCACCCAACCGTTACGGCCCTGTCGTGGCGGTGAAATGCTCAAGAGCCAATTCGGCTGCGTTCCTTTCTCGCGCCGGAGTGCCCCATGCGCCTCGCCCTTGCCGCAGCCCTGCTTCTGTCATCGACCATCCTTGCCGGCGCGCAGGACGCGCCGAAGGAGTTTCCGGCCAAGCTCCTCGGCCATGCGCTGCTGCCGGCCAACACCATCATTCCGGCCCCGGCCGATGCGCCGGCGGATCTGAAGGTCTCGGGCAAGTTCGTCACGCCGGGCAAGCGCGTCGAAGCCGTCGGCTCGGTGATGGGAACCTCGGGCGGCCGGCCGACCGGCCTTTCCACCCCCTTCGCCGGCCAGCCGGTCCAGGGTTTCTCCGGCATCCGCTCGCTCGGCAACGGCGAGTTCTTGGTCCTGACCGACAATGGCTTCGGCTCCAAGGTGAACTCGCCCGACGCGATGCTGTTCTTCCACCGCCTCAAGGCCGACTTCGACAAGGGTGCGATCGAGCGTCTCTCGACCACCTTCCTGCACGATCCCGACAAGAAGGTGCCGTTCCGCATCGTCCATGAGGGCACGGAGAAGCGCTATCTGACCGGCGCCGATTTCGACCCGGAATCGATCCAGCCGATCGGTGGCAAGTACTGGATCGGTGAGGAGTTCGGCCCCTATCTCATCCGGGTCGATGCCAACGGCAAGGTCGAGGCGGTGTTCGAGACGCAGGTCGACGGCAAGACGGCCCGCTCGCCCGACCACTACGCCGTCACCACTCCGGGCGCGCCGAACCAGTCCGTCGCCTTCAATGTCCGCCGTTCCAAGGGTTTCGAGGGCATGGCCCAGTCGCCGGATGGCCGCTTCCTCTACCCGCTGCTCGAGGGTCCGCTCTGGAATGCCGAGGCCAATGGCTTCGAGGAAGTCAACGGCAAGGAGGTGCTGCGCATCCTCGAGTTCGATGTCGCCAACGAGAAGTGGACCGGCCGCTCCTGGTTTTACCCGCTCGAGCAGAAGGGCAACGCCATCGGCGACTTCAACATGATCGACGGCACGACAGCGCTCATCATTGAGAGGGATAACGGCGAAGGCACCGCCGACAGGGCCTGTGCCGCCGGCCAGAAGGGCCCGGACTGCTTCCACGAGCTCGCCAAGTTCAAGCGCATCGTGAAGATCGAAATGACCGAGGCCAATACCGGCAAGCCGGTGCGCAAGGTCGGCTATATCGACCTGATGAAGATCGCCGATCCGGACAAGAAGGCAAAGCAGGGCGCCATCGACGGTGTCCTGCCCTTCCCCTTCTTCACCATCGAGAACGTCGACGTCGTCGACCGCGCGGGCGGCATCATCGTCGTCGGCAATGACAACAACCTGCCGTTCTCCTCCTCGCGCGATCCGAAGAAGGCTGATGACAACGAGCTCGTCCTGCTCTCGGTGAAGGAATTGCTCGACGCGAAGTGAGATCGCCCGCATCGCCGGCTCGGTGGAGCGTGGCGGTGCGGCTGACGCTGTTCTAGAGCACGCGCCGATCTGACTGCAACGCAGTCAGGTCGGAGAACGCGTTCTCTCACTTAAGTTTAGAGACGGATTCACCGATCAGGTTGTTTCAACCTGATCGGATCCGGCTCTAGCCGACGGACAGTGGACCGGCCGTCGGTCGTTCTCAGTCTGTTCTTGAACTATTGCTAACCTAAGCGTATAATAAAAATCACCAAGCGCCTCGTGCGTGAGGCGTAGTGGTTGGATGATCGTCACCAATGGAGGTGATCATGTGGACCGCGAATACGAACGCCAGGCGACCACAGGACTGGTGTAATCTGATCCTGGCCGTGCTGCTGTTCTTCTCACCATGGTACATGGGCTTCGTCGGTGACTTCCTGCCGACGCGCAATGCCTGGATCGTCGGCGTGGCTCTCGCTGTGATTGCCGTCGCCGCGCTTTCGGCCTTCGCCGAATGGGAGGAATGGCTGAATCTCGCGCTCGGACTCTGGCTGGTGGCCTCGCCCTGGATGCTCGGCTTCACCGGTAACCTCCGCGCTTTCTGGCCTCACATGGTCGTCGGCCTGCTGACTGCGGCGATCTCGGCCTGGGCGGTCTGGGATTATCGGCACGAGCCCCACGCGACGGCCTGAGGAGCTTCGCGCTCCCCGCCGCTTCAGAAAAGGTCCCGGCGCGATCTAGTTGCGTAGCGCGCCGGGGCCTGCCACTGCGGCCGGCGGGCATTTGCCTGAGATGATCATGCCCAGCACCTCGTCCTGGGTAACGTCGGCGGTGCGCGCCGTGCCGACGACCTTGCCATTCTTCATCACCGTGACGCGGTCCGCGAGGTCGAAGACATCGTGCAGGTCGTGGCTGATCAGGAAGATGCCGATGCCCTGCTTCTTCAACTGGAGGATGAGTTCCGCCACCTGCTTCGTCTCGGCTGGGCCCAGCGCGGCAGTAGGCTCGTCCATGATCAGCACGCGGGCGTTGAAGTAAATGGCGCGGGCGATGGCGACCGACTGGCGCTGGCCGCCCGAGAGCGCCTTCACCGGCTCCTTGAAGCGGCGGAAATGCGGATTGAGCCGGCCCATCACCTTGCGGGTCTCCGACTCCATCGTCGCATCGTCGAGCGTGCCCCAGCCGGTCAGCAGTTCGCGGCCGAGGAAGATGTTGGCGGCGGCGTCGACGTTATCGGCGAGCGCGAGCGTCTGGTAGATCGTCTCGATGCCATGGCGCTTGGCGTCGCGCGGGCTCGTGATCGCGGCTTCCTCGCCATTCACATGGATAGTGCCGGCATCGGCCCGATAGGCGCCCGACAGGATCTTGATCAGCGTCGACTTGCCGGCGCCGTTATGGCCGAGGAGGCCGACAACCTCGCCCGGCATCAGGTCGACGCTTGCGCCATCGACCGCCTTGATGCCGCCGAAGGCGATCGAGATGTCGCGCATCTCGATCAACGGAGTGCCCTGGCCGGGATGGGTGTCGGCGAGAACAGCCGGTTCCGCGATGCTCATCGCTTCCTCCTCAGCTCAGCCGCTTGCGGTAGACCCCGTCGAGCCAGACAGCGAGGACGAGGACGATGCCGACGACAATGTTTTGCAGCGGTGCGTCGACGCCGATCAGCACCATGCCGGACTGCAGCGACTGCATCACCAGCGCGCCGAGCATCGCACCCGCGACGGTGCCGACGCCGCCGGCAAGTGAGGTGCCGCCGATCACCGCGGCGGCGATGACATAGAGCTCGTCCAGCGTGCCGGCGGCGTTGGTCGCGGCGTTGAGGCGCGCCGTCGAGATGCAGGCCGAGATGCCGACAAGCATGCCCATCAGCCCGAAGACCAGCATCAGCACCTTGCGCGTGTTCACGCCGGAGAGCTGCGCGGCTTCAGGATTGCCGCCGATCGCGAAGACATAGCGGCCGAAGCGCAGGCGGTTGGCGAGGAAGGTGATGACGACGCCGACGCCGAGCGCGATCAGCACCGGCACGGCGAGCCCATGGCCGATGATGAGGCCGCCTGCGGGCCAGGTTCCGCCCTTCGCCTCGGTGATCCGCCGCGCGATGCCGGCCGGCAGCGCATAGGCGTTTGCCACCATCACCATCGCCAGCACCGCGGCGCAGCCGAGCCCGGCGATCGCGATCTCGGCCCAGAGCGGGCGCAGCACGAAGCCGAAGCGCTTGCGCCGGCGCCGGATCAGCGCCGCACCGACGCAGATCGCCGCGCAGAGCGCGATGCCGATCGCCCAGGAAGCGCTCGTGCCGATCGCTCCCTCGACGCCGCCGCCGAGCGGGCGGAAGCGCGAATCCATCGGCGCGATCGTCTGTCCCTGCGTCACCCACCAGGCAGCGCCGCGCCAGACCAGCAGCCCGCCGAGCGTGACGATGAAGGAAGGGATGGCGAGATAGGCGATCAGCGCGCCCTGCAGCAAGCCGACGAGCCCGCCGAGACACATCGCGACGAGCAGGCTGACCAGCCAGGTCAGCGGATGTTCGAAGCCCCAGATCTCGGGCAGGAGCCGGACCTGCACCAGCCCGACCACCATGCCGACGAAGCCGAGCATCGAGCCGACCGAGAGGTCGATGTTGCGGGTGACGATGACCAGCACCATGCCGCAGGCCATGATCGCGATCGAGGCGGTCTGGACCCAGAGGTTCCACAGGTTGCGCGGCGTCAGGAAGGCGCCATCGGACAGCCAGTTGAAGCCGAGCCAGATGACGGCCAGCGCGGCGACCATGCCGATCATGCGCGGATCGAACTCGATCTCGCGCAGACGATCGGCAAGGCTGCGCTCATCCTGCACCGGGTTGGCCGGCGCTGGCGCGGCTTCAGAGCCGGATGATCTCAGAAGGGATCGCATCGCGACCCCATCTGAGATCTGAATCCGTCTCTCACAAAAAATCTGGAGCAGGCTTCTTGCGAAAAACCGGTTCCCACTTTTTCGCAGCCTGCTCTAGTCACAGGCCTTGACCTTGCCCGCCGCGACGCCCTGGCAGACCGCCGATTTCGGCGCCCAGCCGGCTTCGATCACGGCGTTGAGATTGTCCTTCGTCACCGGCACGGGCTTGAGGAAGAGCGCCGTCATCTTCTGCTTGGTCGGGCCCTGGTCCCAGGCTGCCGAACCCGGAATTTCGGAGAGCTTGGCGCCGCCGGCGAGCTTGACCGCGATCTCGGCGGCGTTGCGCCCGAGCTCGCGCGCATCCTTCCAGATCGTCACGGTCTGCGTGCCCAGTGCGACGCGGTTCAATGCTGCGCGGTCGGCGTCCTGACCGGAGACCGGCACGGAGCCGGAGAGGCCCTGCGCAGCCAATGCCGCGATGGCGCCGCCCGCCGTGCCGTCATTGGCGGCGATCACGGCATCGACCTTGTTCTGGTTGCGCGTCAGGATCTGTTCCATGTTGCGCTGGGCGTTGGCTGGCAGCCAGCCATCGGTGAAGGCTTCACCGACATTCTTGATCTTGCCGCCGTCGATGGCCGGTTTCAGCACCTCGATCGAGCCCTGGTAGAGGAAATTGGCATTGGGATCGGAGCTCGAGCCCTTGATGAAGACGTAGTTGCCCTCCGGCTTCGCCTTCTGGATCTCGCGCGCCATCATTCGGCCGACCTCGACATTGTCGAAGGTCAGGTAGAAGGCCTGCGGAATCTCGATCAGGCGGTCATAGCCGACCACGCCGATGCCCTCGTTCACCGCCTTCTCGACGGCCGGGCGAATGGCCTGCGCGTCCTGCGCCAGCACGATGATCGCCTTGGCGCCGCGCGCGATCAGGCTTTCGACGTCGGTGAGCTGCTTGGCCGGCGATGACTGCGCATCCGCCGAGAGATAGGTGCCGCCGGCCTTCTCGATCGCCGCTTTCATCGCAGCCTCGTCGGTCTTCCAGCGTTCTTCCTGGAAGTTAGACCAGCTCACCCCGATGACCGGGCCTTTCGACTGGGCGAAGGCGCCAGCATGAATGGAAATGGCGGCAACGGCGATGCTCGCCGCGAGGACGAAACGCTTCATCACACTGACCTCCTGAGCTTCCTCTGCCGCAGACTCTCAGGCTTCTCCGAGCCTCCAAGGCGTCCGGCGCACGAAGCTCAGCCCAGCCGCTGGAGGCTGTCAAGCAGACCAAGGATCAAGGCGGAACGTTCAGGCAACGCGCTTGTCGGGAGAGTCGCAGAGGTCGTTCTGGATGCAGCGCCCGCATTCGGGCCTGAGCGCCTTGCAGGTGTAGCGTCCGTGCAGGATCAGCCAGTGATGGGCATGCCGGCCGAACTCCTCCGGGATCGCCTTCTCCAGCCCGAGCTCGACCTGCAGCACGTTCTTCCCCGGCGCGATCCGGAGCCGGTTGGAGACGCGGAAGACATGGGTGTCGACGGCGTGGGTGATCTCGCCGAAGGCGATGTTGAGCACGACATTCGCCGTCTTGCGGCCGACGCCCGGCAGGCTTTCCAAGGCTTCGCGCGTCGTCGGCACCTGCCCACCGAACGCAGCGATCAGTTTCTCGCAGAGGGCGATGACGTTCTTCGCCTTGTTGCGGTAGAGGCCGATCGTCTTGATGTGCTCACGCACCGTGTCCTCGCCGAGCGCCAGCATCTTCTCCGGCGTGTCGGCGATGGCGAAGAGCTTGCGCGTCGCCTTGTTGACCCCGGCATCGGTCGCCTGTGCCGAGAGCACGACGGCAATCAGCAGGGTGAAGGCGTTCACCGATTCCAGCTCGCCCTTGGGCTCTGGATTGGCGGCGCGGAAACGCTCGAATATCTCGCGGATCTCGGCCGGCTTGCGCGCGCGCGCCCGAGATCCCGTCGAAGTGATGCGCTTGGCGGGGGCGCGGGCGCGCGCGGGCCTGTTCTGCTGATCCATGACGGCGTTATAATGCGGCTATGGACCCCGGCAAGAGCACAGTCAGCGACAGCCCGGACGCGATGACGCGGCCGGTCTTCGACGCGACGATCACGCCGCATCGCTCGCTCGGCCAGAACGGCTTCCGCATCGTGATGACGCTGGTGTCTCTGGCGAGCGTGATCTCCTCGATCCCCTTCGTGGTGCTCGGCGCGTGGCCGGTCGCCGGCTTCTTCGGCCTCGACGTGCTCGCGCTCTTCATCGCCTTCCACGTCAACTTCCGCCACGCCCGCGCTTTCGAGCGCATCGTGGTGACGCCGCTGGAGATCTTCCTGCGCAAGGTCTCGCATCGCGGCCGCGAGGCCATCTGGCGTTTCAATCCGGCCTGGACCCGGCTCGAACGCCAGACCGACGAGGATTATGGCCTGCTCGGCCTCACGCTGGTCTCGCGCGGGCAGAGCGTCGCGGTCGCGACCGCGCTCTCGCCGCAGGAGCGTGCCGGCTTCGCCGATGCGCTGGGAACGGCCCTGGCGCGCGCACGGCGCGGCCCCGATTCCGGCGCACTCTGAGACGGTCAGCCGCAGGAAGCTATAGCAGTGGCAAGCCTGCCCTTGTCAGCTTTCGGGTGGGAACGGCATGGTTGGCGCCCTAGATTCGCATCATGACGACAGATGCGAGGTGATACTCATGAACGCTCATGCTCCGATGAAAACGGCGATGACACCGACGCGCTTTTCCAATGCGGTGCTGGCGCGCGCTGCCGAAGCCATGCCGAGCGAGGCCGATTTCCCCGCCGTGGCGCCGGGCTCGGACTACGACACCGTCCGCCGCATCCTGGCCTTCATCACCCATAACTGGCGCGAGCAGCCGACGATCGAGGCGATCGCGGATGCGGCCGGCGCGACTCCGACCGATGTCCATCATCTCTTCCGGCGCTGGTGCGGCCTCACGCCGAAAGCCTTCCTGCAGGCGATCACGCTCGACCATGCCAAGGGGCTGCTCGCCTCCTCCGCCAGCATCCTCGACACCGCGCTCGAGGTCGGGCTTTCCGGCCCCGGCCGGCTGCACGATCTCTTCGTGACGCATGAGGCGATGTCGCCCGGCGAGTGGAAGCTCGGCGGAGAGGGGCTGAAGCTCTCCTACGGCTTCCATGTCTCTCCCTTCGGCGAGGCGCTCATCGTGGTCACTGATCGTGGCCTTGCCGGGCTCGGCTGGGTTTCGAACAGCGTCGACGGCGGCAAGGTCGTGGGCGGGCGTGCCGAAGCACTGGCCGACATGATGCGGCGCTGGCCCCATGCCGACTATCATTACGATCCGGCTCTGACGGCGCCCTATGCTGGCCGCATCTTCGAGCCCAAGGCCTGGACTCCCGAGACGCCCTTGCGTGTCGTGCTGATCGGCACCGATTTCGAAGTCAGGGTCTGGGAGACGCTGCTCAGGATCCCGGTCGGCTGCGCCACGACCTATGGCGACGTTGCCAACCATATCGGCCGCCCAACAGCGGCGCGCGCGGTCGGCATGGCGGTGGGCAAGAACCCGATCTCCTTCGTGGTGCCTTGCCACCGCGTCATCGGCAAGTCTGGCGCACTCACCGGCTATCACTGGGGCCTGACGCGCAAGCGCGCCATCCTCGGCTGGGAGGCTGGCCAGGCGGCCGCTGGCTGAGCCTCCCGCAGAGTCTGCGGCGCCTTACCGGAACCGCGCCGTCATTCCGGGGCTTCGCGTCAGCGAAGAGCCCGGAACCCATGAACACGACGCTCCAGATAGGGCCGGACCGGTTCGGAGGACTGCTCTTCCTGCTGAGACGGTGTTCATGGGTTCCGGGCTCAGGCCTTCGGCCTGCCCCGGAATGACGGCGCGGTTCCGCCGAAAAGGAAGCAGGCTCTAAAGCAGCCCACGCTTGGCAAGGTGGCGCATCAGATGCGAGGCGCCGAAGGTCCAGGGTTCGCAGGCGTCGGTGCGCTTCATCCGGTTGACGAGGCTGCCGAGCTCGGGCGCTGCGATGGTGACGATGTCCCCGTATTTGTGAGTGAAGCCGCCGCCCGGCGCATCGCGATCCTTGATCGGCGCGAACATGGTGCCGAGGTAGAGCGCTGCTCCGTCCGGATACTGATGATGCGGGCTGATCATCTGGGCGGCGAGATCAGCCGGGTCGCGGCTGATTTTGGCGATCGAGGACGAGCCCTCCAGCGTGAAGCCGTCCTCGCCCTCGACCGTCAAAGTCACGGTCGTCTTGCGGATATGATCGAGCGTGAAACCGGCATCGAAGAAGCGGATGAAGGGGCCGACCGCGGCGGCCGCATTGTTGTCCTTGGCCTTGCCGAGCAGCAGGGCCGAGCGGCCCTCGACATCGCGCAGGTTGACGTCGTTGCCCAGCGTAGCGCCGACGATGCGTCCGTCGGAGGCGACGATCAGGACGATCTCGGGTTCCGGGTTGTTCCAGCTCGAGGCCGGATGCAGGCCGGCATCGGCGCCTGTGCCGACCGTCGACATCGGCGGCGCCTTGGTGAAGATCTCCGCGTCCGGCCCGATGCCGACCTCGAGATACTGGCTCCAGGCGCCCTGCCTGATCAGCACCTCCTTGAGATGCATCGCCTCGGGCGAGCCGGGTTTCAGCTTGGAGAGGTCGTCGCCGATCAGTTTTCCGATTTCGCTCCGGATCGTGGCAGCGGCGGCCGGGTTGCCGCGCGCCTTCTCCTCGATGACGCGCTCCAGCATCGAGACCGCGAAGGTGACGCCGGCCGCCTTCACCGCCTGAAGGTCTAGCGGCGACAGCAGCCAGGGGCGCTTCGGATCGCGGCCGTCCACGGGCGTGTTGGCCAGAATCTCGGCAAGCGGGCCGAGAGCCTCGCCCTTCGCCGCGCGCAGTGCGGCCGCCGGATCGGCGCTCTCGCAGAGGTCGCGGCTGGTCGGGAAAGCGGCGGTAATGTCGATGACCTGGCCGTCGCGCAGCATGACCACCGCCGGGCCGCCGAGATCAGGGCGCCAGACGCGGCCGGCCAGAGCGGCGGCGCCGGCGTCCTGCGGCAGGGTCGTCGAAACGGCGAGGGCGAGGTTTGGCATGATCCGGTCCGGAAACGAAGGCGAGTCAGGATGCGCAGATCAGCCGTTTATGCGTGAATGCGCAAGCCGGCAGCGGCCATATGTGGCTTGCAAAAACTGTCATCGTTTTGTCATTGAACTGTCGCCCGCGCTTCATGCTAGCTTGCGCACCAACGACAAGAACCGCGGCGGGGTCCGCCCGCGGAAGGGAGACAGTCCATGACCATCAAATCGCGCATCCTGATGTCGGTCGCGGCCTTCGCGCTCGCCGGCACCGCCCCCGCTCTCGCGCAGACCGAAATCCAGTGGTGGCACGCCCTGACCGGCGCCAACAACGACGTGGTCGTCAAGCTCGCCGAGGACTTCAACGCCTCGCAGAAGGACTACAAGGTCGTTCCCGTCTACAAGGGCTCCTATCCCGACACGCTGAACGCCGGCATCGCCGCTTTCCGCGCCGGCCAGGCGCCGCATATCCTGCAGGTCTTCGAGGTCGGCACCGGCACGATGATGTCGGCCAAGGGCGCGATCAAGCCGGTCCACGAGGTGATGAAGGAAGCCGGCGAGAAGTTCGACCCGAACGCCTATCTCCCCGCGATCACCGGCTATTATTCGACGGCTAAGGGCGACATGCTCTCGATGCCGTTCAACTCCTCCTCGATGGTGATGTGGTACAACAAGGACGCCTTCAAGAAGGCGGGCCTCGATCCGGCGAAGCCGCCGAAGACCTGGCCCGAGACCTTCGAGGCCGCCAAGAAGCTGAAGGCTGCCGGCTATGACAAGTGCGGCGTCTCGAATGCCTGGGCGACCTGGGCCAATATCGAGCAGTTCGGCGCCTGGCATAACGTGGCGCTCTCGACCAAGGTCAACGGCATGGCTGGCTTCGACGCCGTGCTGAACTTCAACAAGAGCCCGGCCTTCCTCAAGCACTGGACCAATCTGGTCGAGCTGCAGAAGGACAAGACCTACGATTATTCCGGCCGCACCAATAACGGCGAGGGCCGCTTCACCTCGGGCGAGTGCCCGATCTTCCTGACCTCCTCGGGCTTCTTCGGCAACGTCAAGGCGAATGCCAAGTTCGACTGGGGCAACGCGCCGATGCCGTATTATCCGGACGTGCAGGGTGCGCCGCAGAACTCGATCATTGGCGGCGCCTCGCTGTGGGTGATGGGTGGCAAGAAGGCTGACGAGTACAAGGGTGTCGCCAAGTTCTTCACCTTCCTCTCGGATGTCGACCGTCAGGTGAAGCTGCACACCGAGTCGGGCTATCTGCCGATCACCAAGGCGGCTTACGAGAAGGTCAAGGCTTCCGGCTTCTACAAGGACAAGCCCTATCTCGAGACCCCGATCCTGGAGCTGACCAACAAGACCCCGACCGACAACTCGAAGGGCCTGCGCTACGGCAGCCTCGTCCAGATCCGCGACATCTGGTCGGAGGAGCTGGAGGCGGCGCTGAACGGCCAGAAGTCGCCGCAGGCGGCGCTGGACGCGGCGGCCGAGCGCGGCAACCAGATGCTGCGCCAGTTCGAGCGCACCGCCCAGCGCTGATCGATCGCTCTTGCATCCCTAGGGCCATCCCGGACAAATGCGTCCGGGATGGCTGTCTCGTTCAAGGAAGCCGATGCAGAAGAACGCGTACTTCCAGGGGCTGACCATCCCCTTCCTGCTGCTGCTGCCGCAGCTCGCGATCACCGTCGTGTTCTTCTACTGGCCGGCGAGCCAGGCGGTCTGGCAGAGCTTCCTGCTGGAAGACGCCTTCGGCACCTCGACGGAGTTCGTCTGGTTCGAGAACTACCAGACGCTCTTCGCCGATCCCGGTTATCTCAAGGCCTTCATCAACACCGTCATCTTCTCGACCTTCGTCTGCGTGTTCTCGTTGTCGATCGCGCTGCTCTTCGCGGTGATGGCCGACCGGCAGATCCGCGGCGCCGAGGTCTACAAGACGCTGCTGATCTGGCCCTATGCGGTGGCGCCCGCCATCGCCGGCGTGCTCTGGATCTTCATGTTCGATCCCTCGCTCGGCATGCTCGCACGCGGGCTGCAATCGCTCGGCATTCCATGGAATCCGCGGCTCAACGGCAACCACGCCATGCTGCTCGTCATCCTCGCGGCGACCTGGAAGCAGATCAGCTACAACTTCCTGTTCTTCCTCGCCGGCCTGCAGTCGATCCCGAAGAGCGTGATCGAGGCGGCGGTGATCGACGGCGCGCGGCCGATGCGCCGCTTCTGGACCATCGTTTTCCCGCTGCTCTCGCCGACGACCTTCTTCCTGCTCGTCGTCAACATGGTCTACGTCTTCTTCGACACCTTCGGCATCATTGACACGGTGACCGGCGGCGGCCCCTCGGGCGCGACGGAAACGCTGGTCTACAAGGTCTTCTCCGACGGCAAGGGCGGCTCCAATCTCGGTGGCTCGGCGGCGCAGTCCGTGGTGTTGCTGATCATGGTCATCGCCATGACCGCGATCCAGTTCCGCTTCATCGAACGCAAGGTGAGCTACTGATGGCCTCCGTGCTCTGGCAGGACCTGACCGCCGAGGAGCTGCGCGCCAAGGCGGCGAAGGACACCATCATCGTCCTCCCCGTCGCCTCGATCGAGCAGCACGGGCCGCATCTGCCCGTTGGCGTCGACACCATCCTGTGCAGCGGTGTCTGCAAGGCGGCAGCAGAGCGCGCGGCCGACGTCGAGGTGGTGGTCGCGCCGACTTTGTGGTGCGGCATGGCCGAACATCACATGGCCTTCGGCGGCACCTTCACCTTCGATATCCCGACCTATCGCGCGGTGCTGCTCGCCTTCTTGAAGAGCATCGAGCGCCACGGCTTCCACCGCGTGCTGATCGTCAACGGCCATGGCGGCAACATCGCCGCGCTGACCGCCTTCCTGCCCGATTTCGCCCGCGAGACGCGGCTGCATGTCGAGGCGACCACCTATTTCCTGCTGGCTCAGGACGCGCTCGGGCCGCTGTTGGAGGACCAGCAGGGCGTGCAGCATGCCTGCGAGGTCGAGACTTCGATGATGATGGTGCTGGCGCCGGGCTCGGTTCGCGACGCGCGTCTTGGAGAGGCCTTTGGCGCCCGCGGCGGCTTGCCCGGACGTGCGACCGTGTCGCGGCATCGTTCCTTCCGGGATATGACCGAGACCGGCGTGGTCGGCGATGCACGCCGGGCCACGACGCAGAAAGGCCAGGCCTGCCTCGACGCTTGCGCCGAAGCGCTGGCCGGGCTGCTGCGCGAGATGGGGAAGGGGATCTGATGGTCGAGGACCGCCGCCTTGGCGACGCGATCGCCTATGTCATCCTGACGATCGGCGTGCTGATCGTCGCCTTCCCGGTCTGGCTGACCTTCGTCGCCTCGACCTGGGATGCCTCGACCGTGATCAACGGCCAGATGCCGCTCTATCCGGGGCCGTATTTCTTCGAGAACTACAACCGCATCCTCTTCGTCGGGACTTCGAGCACGACGCGCGAGCCGGTGATCGGGATGATGCTCAACTCCTTCGTCATGGCGATGGCGATCGCGCTGGGTAAGATCTTCATCTCCGTGCTCTCGGCCTATGCGGTGGTCTATTATCGCTTCCCGTTCCGCATGGCGGCGTTCTGGATCATCTTCATCACGCTGATGCTGCCGGTCGAGGTCCGTATCTTTCCGACCTTCAAGATCGTCTCCGATCTCAACATGCTCGACACCTATCAGGGTCTCTCCATCCCGCTCATCGCCTCGGCGACGGGCACGCTGCTTTTCCGTCAGTTCTTCATGACGGTCCCGGACGAACTGCTGGAGGCTTCGAAGATCGATGGCGCCGGGCCGTTCAAATTCTTCAAGGACACGCTGCTGCCGCTCTCGATCACCACGATCGCGGCGCTGTTCGTGATCCAGTTCATCTATGGCTGGAACCAGTATCTCTGGCCGCTCCTGGTGACGACCAAGGACTCGATGCAGACCATCGTCATCGCCATCAAGAAGATGATCGTCACCGCCGACGCTCTGACCGAATGGCAGCTCGCCATGGCCACGGCCATGCTGGCGATGCTGCCGCCCGTCTTCGTCGTCATCGCCATGCAGAGGCTCTTCGTGAAGGGCCTGGTCGAAACCGAGAAGTAATCCGCGAATGGCCCAGGTCACTCTCAACAGCGTCAAGAAGGTCTATGCCGGCGGCGTCGAGGCCGTGAAGGGCGTCTCCTTCGACATTCCCGACGGCGGCTTCTGCGTGCTGGTCGGCCCCTCCGGCTGCGGCAAGTCCACGCTGCTGCGCATGGTCGCGGGGCTGGAGACGATCTCCTCAGGCGAGGTCGCGATCGGCAGCCGCGTCGTCAACCAGATCGAGCCGGCCGACCGCGACATCGCCATGGTGTTCCAGAACTATGCGCTCTACCCGCATATGAACATCTACGACAACATGGCCTATGGCCTGCGCAATCGCGGCACGCCGAAGGACGAGATCGACAAGCGGGTGAAGGAGGCGGCGCGCATCCTGGCGATCGAACCCTTCCTGGAGCGCCGGCCGCGCCAGCTCTCCGGCGGCCAGCGCCAGCGCGTCGCCATGGGCCGCGCCATCGTGCGCAAGCCGCAGGTCTTCCTCTTCGACGAGCCGCTCTCGAACCTCGATGCCAAGCTGCGCGTCCAGATGCGCGTCGAGATCAAGAAGCTGCAGCGCGCGCTCGGCGTCACCTCGATCTACGTCACCCACGACCAGGTCGAGGCGATGACGCTCTCCGACAAGCTCGTGGTGATGAATGCCGGCCAGGTCGAGCAGATCGGCGTGCCGGCCGAGGTCTATCGCAAGCCGGCCAGCAAGTTCGTCGCAACCTTCATCGGCTCGCCGCCGATGAACATCCTGCCGGGCACCGTCGACGGCCACGGCATCGTCGCGCTCGGCGACGCCATCCTCGAGGCGCGCGACCTGCGCGAGGATCTGGCGGCGCAGACGCCGGTCGAAATCGGCCTGCGTCCCGAGGACATCGAGATCGCCTCGGAAGGCCAAGCGGGCTCGCTGCCCTTCGACGTCGAGTTCATCGAGGAGCTCGGCGCAACCCAGCTCTTCCACGGCAAGCTCGCTGGCCAGCCCTTCGTGATGCAGGCGGCGACGGGCGATGTCGCCGCGCAGGAAGGCCGGCTCTGGATCACGGTCGATCCCGACAAGGTCCATGTCTTCGATCCGAAGACGGGCGTGCGGTTGGGGAAGGGCTGAGCGACTTTTCGTCCGCTGTCCGTCATGGTCGGGCTTGTCCCGACCATCCACGTCTTCCTTCACGACGTGCTGTGTTCAAGACGTGGATGCTCGCCACAGGGGCGAGCATGACGACAGCGTTCACGCCGTCCGTGATTCCGCTCAAGCCGCCAGGTCGGCTACCAGTGCGTCGAGCAGCAGCGCGCCGTCCGGTGTCGCCGCGAGCCGGCCGCCCTGCCGGTGCATCAGGAGCTTCTCGTCGATCAGGCTGGCGACGCGCTTGGCGTTGAGCTCGCGGCCCGCCAGTGCCTTGAACACGGCCGGGTCGATGCCCTCGACGAGGCGTAAGCCCATCAGCAGATATTCGTCGCCCTGCGATTCCTCGCTCAGGCGCTCGTCCTCGACGAGCGCATGGCCTTCCGCCTCTACGCGCTCCAGCCAGATTTCGGGCCGCTTCTCGGTCGAATGCGCCATGCGGCCCTGCGCCGTCACCAGCCTTCCATGGGCGCCGGGGCCGACGCCGGCATATTCGCCATAGTGCCAGTAGACGAGGTTGTGGCGGCACTCCGCGCCCGGCCTGGCGTGGTTCGAGATCTCGTAGACCGGCAGTCCGTGCTTGGCCGTGATCTCTTGCGTCGTCTCATAGAGCGCCGCGCCAGCGTCATGGTCGGGAATGGCGAGCTTGCCAGCCCGGAACAGCCGCTCGAAGGCAGTGCCCGGCTCGATGGTGAGCTGGTAGAGCGAAAGATGCTCGGCCGCATGACTGATCGCCAGCTCCAGCTCGGCGCGCCAGAGCGTCGGCGTCTGCGCCGGCGAACGGGCATAGATCAGGTCGAAGGAGTAGCGCTCGAAATATTGCCGCGCGATCGCGACCGCCGCCAGCGCCTCCTCGGCCGAATGCATCCGGCCGAGCGCCTTGAGGTCCGCGTCATTCAGCGCCTGCACGCCGAGCGAGACGCGGTTGACGCCCGCCGCCCTGAAGTCGCGGAAGCGCCCGGCCTCGACGCTGGTTGGGTTCGCCTCTAGCGTCACCTCGCAATTGGGATCGACCGCCCAGTGCTCCCCGATCGCGTCGAGGATCGCGCCGACCGTGCGGCCCTCCATCAGCGAGGGCGTGCCGCCGCCGAAGAAGATCGATGACACCGTGCGGCCCGGCACCAGCGCCGCCCGATGCGCGATCTCGCGGCGGAAGGCTGCGATATAGCGGGCCTGGTCCGGCGGCTGCAGCCGGACATGGCTGTTGAAGTCGCAATAGGGGCATTTGGCCAGGCAGAACGGCCAATGCACATAGACCGCGAAGCCCGCATCCGCGGTGGGATGCGAGGTGCGCGGCCGCTCGGACAGGGCGGCCGGGGCGCTCACGCCGGCTTCCTCAGGCAGGCGGCGGCAAGCGCGTGGAAGGCACGCGCGCGGTGGGACAGGCCGGGCGAGCCATCGGCCGGGATGCCGTGCTTCTCGTCGGTCGTCATCTCGCCGAAGGTCTTCTCGTGGCCATCGGGCAGGAAGATCGGGTCGTAGCCGAAGCCGCCCGCGCCGCGAACCTCATGCGTGACCGTGCCGAAGACGCGCCCCTCGAACAGCTCCTGGTGGCCGTCCGGCCAGGCGATCACCAGCGCCGAGACGAAATGCGCCTTGCGCTTGTCGGGCGTGGCGGCGCCGCGCTTCGCCAGCTCCATCTGCACGCGCGCGATCGCCGGGGCGAAATCCTTGCCTGGACCGGCCCAGTTGGCCGAGAACAGGCCGGGCGCCCCGTCGAGCGCGTCGATGCAAACGCCCGAATCGTCGGAGAGCGCCGGCAGGCCGCTCGCCTTGGTCGCCGCGACCGCCTTGATCGCCGCATTCTCCGAGAACATGGTGCCGTCCTCGGCCGGCTCGGGCAGGCCGAGCTCCCCGGCCGAGACGAGCTCGATGCCGTAGGGTGCCAGCAGCTGACGCATCTCGCGCAGTTTGCCCTGGTTGTGGGTCGCGATCACGACCCTGCCGGTGAGGAGGCGATGCGACCCCGTCATTCCGGGGCGCTCCGCAGGAGCGAGCCCGGAACCCATGAACACAGGTTTTTGTCGTCAGGCTGCATCATCGCGATCTTATTCAAGAAGCGTCACGGATCATCGGCAAGGCCAGTGTTCATGGGTTCCGGGCTCTTCGCTGCCGCGAAGCCCCGGAATGACGCGGGAGCCTACGCCACCGCAGCCTTCTGCAGCGTGACGAGCTTGGACACGCCGCCCTTGGCGAGCTTGAGCAGCGCGAGCAGCTCCTCCTCCGAGAAGGGCGCCCCTTCCGCCGTGCCCTGCACCTCGACCAGGCCGCCTGCGCCGGTGATGACGAAATTCGCGTCGGTCTGCGCACCGGAATCCTCGACATAATCGAGGTCGATCACCGGCTGGCCCGCGACGATGCCGCAGGAAACGGCGGCGACATGGTCCTTCAGCGGGTTGGTGCCCTTGAGCAGCCCGCGGCCTTCCATCCACTTCAGCGCATCGTGCAGCGCGACCCAGGCGCCGGTGATCGAGGCCGTACGGGTGCCGCCATCGGCCTGCAGCACGTCGCAGTCCACGACGATCTGGCGTTCGCCGATCGCGGTCAGGTCGACCACGGCCCGCAGCGAGCGGCCGACCAGCCGCTGGATCTCCTGCGTGCGGCCCGACGGCTTGCCGGAGGTGACCTCGCGGCGCGTGCGCTCATGCGTGGCGCGCGGCAGCATCGAATATTCGGCGGTAACCCAGCCCTTGCCGGTGCCGCGCAGCCACGGCGGCCCCTTTTCCTCGACGGTGGCGGCGCAGAGAACCTTGGTCTCGCCGAACGTCACCATGCAGGAGCCCTCGGCATAGCGCACCACGCCGCGTTCGAGCGTGACCTTGCGCATCTCGTCGGCGGCGCGTTTGGAGGGTCGCATGAAATGATCCTGTCTTGCGGAGAAGTGGCGGCTTGTAGGCTCTCCCGCCCTATACGGCAAGGCTGAGGCCCATTCCGCCCCTTGATCCATGCGCACGGCACGACGACAATAGGATGGAGGAACGGTTCGTCCGCAAAGGCTCATGAGCGCCCACACACCCCGCCCGGAAACGGTGAGCACCCTGGTCGAGACCGACCAGCGCTCGCGCGAGATCTTCCGCCAGATCGTCGACGGCTATCTGACGACCGGCGAGCCGGTCGGCTCGCGCAACATCGCCCGCCTGCTGCCGATGTCGCTCTCGCCGGCGACGGTGCGCAACGTCATGACCGATCTCGAGCTGGCGGGGCTGATCTATGCACCGCATACCTCTGCAGGCCGCCTTCCGACGGAGCGAGGGCTGCGCTTCTTCGTCGATGCGATGATGGAAGTCGGCAACCTCACCTCGGACGAGCGTACGCGCATCGAGGCGCAGATCAGGGCTGCCGCGACGAATCGCAGCCTTGACCAGACCTTGACCGAAGCCTCGGCCCTGCTCTCCGGCCTGTCGCGCGGTGCTGGTGTTGTCGTCACCACCAAGGCCGACCCGCGGCTGAAGCACATCGAGTTCGTCCGGCTCGATCCCGCCCGCGCGCTCGTCGTGCTGGTGGCGGAGGACGGCACGGTTGAGAATCGCCTGCTGGCGCTGCCACCCGGCCTGCCGGCTTCGGCGCTGAGCGAGGCGGCGAACTTTCTCAACGCCCGCATCATCGGCAAGACGCTCGCTGAGCTGCGCGGCGAGATCGCGACGCAGCGCACGCAGATGGAGCGCGAGCTCGACGCGCTGACCGCGAGGCTGGTCGAGAACGGCATCGCCACCTCGTCGGGCCCGAGCAGCGACCGCCACTTGATTGTCCGCGGCCAGGCCAACCTGCTGGAAGACCTCAAGGCGCAGGAGGATCTCGAGCGCATCCGCCTGCTCTTCGGCGATCTGGAGACGCAGACCGACGTCATCGACCTCCTGACCCGCGCCGAGCAGGGTGACGGCGTGCGCATCTTCATCGGCTCGGAGAACAAGCTGTTCTCGATGTCCGGCTCCTCGATGGTGGCGGCGCCCTTCCGCGATGCCGAGCAGCGCATCGTCGGCGTTGTCGGCATCATCGGCCCGACGCGGCTGAACTATGCTCGGATCGTCCCGATGGTCGACTACACCGCCAAGGTCGTCGGCCGCCTGCTCGACGGCGAGCGCTGACGCGCAACATCTCTTTGAGGACATACGCCGTCATTCCGGACAAGCGGCCCTCGGGTCCGACCTTCGGTTGGCCCAAGGACAAGCTCCGCCGCGCCGATCCGGAATCCATCGTAGCGCTCCTGCGCTCTACGATGGATTCCGGGTCAAGCCCGGAATGACCGCGTGTTTCCATCTTGAAGAATTTGGCTTCCGCCGCGGATGAGGCTATCTCCGCGCGAAAGCGCCCCGAACCCGTAAGAGCCAAGGCCCATGTCAGAGCAGCTTCCCGACCGCCTCTCCGTCAACCCGGACAGCCCCTATTACGACGCCGAGGTGCTGGCGCGCGACATCGGCATCCGCTTCAAGGGCGTCGAGAAGACCAATGTCGAGGAGTACTGCGTCTCCGAGGGCTGGGTGAAGGTCGCGGCCGGCAACGCCAAGGACCGCTTCGGCCGCCCGATGACGATCACGCTCAAGGGCCCGGTCGAGCCCTATATCCGCGGCGCGGCTCAGGCCGAAGGCTGACGGAAGCCCCCTTCACGGTTGCGAGACCGAGGCGCCGGGCACTGGCCGGCGTTCTCATGAACCTCTCGCATTAACGCAGTTGCCGCTACGGCATTGCGTTGAAGAGGCGCATATGCATTGATCGTGCAACCATAAGTTGCATGAGGTGCCCATGTCGTCCCCATGGTGGCTGATCGCGAATACCCTTCGAGGTATCACCGAATACAAGGGCACAGCGGCTGAGCCGCGGATATTGGAGATGTTCCGTCTGTCGGGACATGGCCAGGTTCGCAGCGACGAAGAGGCGTGGTGCGCGGCTTTCGTCGGCGCCTGCCTCGTGCTTTCCGGCTACGCCTCGAGCCGCTCGCTGATGGCGCGGAGCTATCTCAAACTCGGTACGAAGCTCGATGAGCCGTGCGAAGGTTGCATCGTCGTTCTTTCTCGCAACGGGGCAAACAGCTCTTATGGCCATGTTGGCTTCTTTCTGCGCGAGGATGATGACCAACTGCTCCTGCTTGGCGGCAACCAGGGGGACAGCGTCAAGGTCTCCAGCTATCCGAAGTCCAGGCTGCTTGGTTATCGCTGGCCAACCGAGCGCGCTCCGGTCGCGACCAGCGGCCTATTGCCGAATATCCTGCAGCTCGGTGTGCCAGACGATCAGGTTACGACGGAGGCCCTGGAGGACGAGCAGCGCGGAGTGCTCGGCGCGATTGATGGTGGGCAGGCGCTCCTTGAATTCTTGCCGCTGCGCCCTGGCGCAAATCCCGATTCCGTCGATCAGATCGAGGCCATTCAGGGGCTCCTGAAGGAGCAGGGCTATCCAGTCGGGAAGGAAGATGGCGACTACGGGCTGCGGACGATGACTGCTGTCTTCTCGTTCCAGCAGGCCAATGGCATTCCGCCTACCGGCATCGTCGACGCGCGGACCTGGTTCCAGCTTCGGAAGGGCGAACCGATGCCGCTCTGGCCGGAGCGGCGCAACGAGACGGCGCGGGATCTGAAGCGAGAGGGTTCGGAGACGATCGCGCTGACCGACCGCGGTCGCTGGTTGGCGCTCGCGACTGCCTTGTTTGGCGTGTTGGGGCTGACCGATGCGCGAACAGGCCTCTTCGAGAAGACGGGTCAGTTGGCCACCAAGGCTGAAGCAGCTTCAACGCAGGT
This sequence comes from Bosea sp. F3-2, assembly GCF_008253865.1. Classification (NCBI taxonomy): domain Bacteria; kingdom Pseudomonadati; phylum Pseudomonadota; class Alphaproteobacteria; order Hyphomicrobiales; family Alloboseaceae; genus Allobosea; species Allobosea sp. F3-2. The sequence goes on along the minus strand of NZ_CP042331.1, from coordinate 4,129,985 downwards.
TGTGCAATCGCCCTCCGTGACGGATTGGGTCATGCCCGCAGCCGTTGCCGACGAGGCGGGAAGCTCCCTGCCGACACTCCTGCCGGTCCTTCTGGGGTCGAAAGGCGGAGTCTGGATTATCTTGATCGTGCTTGCCGTCATGCTCTGGCGCAACGCCCAGGCGACCACCGCCCAGCGTGTCGACGAACATCGGACGGGCGCGAATCTGCGTTTCTGATCGAAGGGGGGAGCCTATGGTCGATTTCACGCAGGACATCGTCAACGAGATCACGCGACTGGCCCAGGGACAGGGGCTGGAGCCGGCCGCGGCCCTCGCCGTCGTCGAGGTCGAGAGCAACGGTCGCGCTTTCGAGGCTGACGGCATCACGCCCGTCTTCCTGTTCGAGAAGCATGTCTTCCATCGGCTGCTGCGCGAGGCCGCGCCGTCCCTTCTGGTGCGGGCGGAAGCGGAGGGCCTCGCCATCCCGAGCTGGCAGCGCTCCTCGCAATATGCCGATCAGGGGCGTGCAGGCCGTCTCGGCCTGCTGCAGCGTGCCCGGGCGATCCATGAGGAACTCGCCAACCGTTCCGCCTCTTGGGGGCTCGGTCAGATCATGGGCTTCAATGCGGTCGCGCTGGGCTACGCCTCGGCCACCGACATGATCGCGAACATGGCGACGGGCGCGACTGCGCAGATCGAGGCGATGCTGCGCTTCATCGCGGTGAATCCGGCGATGATGCAGGCCTTGCGGAGCCGCGATTGGGCGGGTTTTGCGTATCGCTATAACGGCAAGGGCTACGCTGCGAACCGTTACGACACACGCCTGGAAACGGCCTACGGAGCCTGGGCCGCGCGGCTGCGCATGCCCGGAACCGTTGCAACGACTCCCTCGCCCTCGGTCACGCGCGGACGGACCGAGATGGAACGCGTGCAGGAGCAGCTGGCTCGTCTGGGCTATTCTGTGGGCAAGGTCGATGGCCTCTTCGGTCCAATCACCTCCGGGGCCCTCTTCGCCTTTCAGATGCAAAACGGCCTGCCGGCGACGGGGCTGCCCGACGATGCGACGTTACTCGCTCTCGCCGGTGGGTTGCCGATGCCGATCGCGCGGGCGCGAGCACGGGCGACACCGGGAGACCTGTATGATGATGGCGTGCCTGCAATTGTGGCTGCCGACAATAATCGCAAAGCCGCCATTGGCGTCGGCGCCGCCGGTATCCTCGGCGGTCTGGGAGCGATCCCCGGCGTCGGTCAGGCGGTCGAAGGCATCTTCAAAACCATCTTCACGCCGGCGTCCGGGGCTGGCGACGCAGTGAAATCCCTCGGTGAGTTCGCTGTCGGCGCCCTGCCGTATCTCGGGTCCGCTGGCCTCGTTCCGGCGGCGGCCGTCGGGGCTGGGTTGTTTCTGTTTCGCAGTATCGCGGGAATTGCGGAGGAGCGCGTCGCCGACCGTCGCGAAGGTTTCGAGAGGAATTCACCGTCGCGCGCCGTCTTCGCGCCGGTCGAGCACTGGAGGGGATGATGCGAGGCAGATGGATTCGCATGGCGTGCCGCGGCATCGCGGTATGCGGAGCTGTTTCCGCCCTGATCGGGCCTCTCGCCGCGGCGCCCGCCCTTTCGGATCTCAAGGGTGACTGGGTTCTCCTCGCCGAGCGCGAAGGTCATCTCGGCCTGGTCATCGATGTCGTCGGCCAGGAAGTGATGCTGAGGGAAATGATCCGGGGGGCTATGTCGAATGCATGTTGACGGGCAGCGGTTCCAAGATCGGCGCCACCGCAAGCGCCAAGGTCAACAGCTTCGTCGTTCACTGCAGCGGCAAGCGCATGTTCGGTCACCCGCGGGACTGCACATTCAAAGCCGGTCAGTTCGCTGACATCGCCGAGGTCTCCTGCAGCACGGGCAAGCAGGCCGGCCCGACCGTCATGCTGCGCAGGGCACGCAAGAGCTGACGGTAGGAGTGCTCCCTCAGCGTAGTTCCTTGTAGAAGAAGGTCGAGCCGCAATCGGCGCCGTCCGGCATCAGCGCATAGCGCGGGATGGTGCCGACCTCGGTCCAGCCCAGCCGATTGTAGAGCCGCCTTGCCGCGCCGTGCTCGTCGGTGTCGAGCACCAGGAGGTCGCGGCCCTTCTCCCGCGCGATCGCCTCGGCCGCGCGCATCAGCGCCTCGCCGATACCCTGCCGGCGCGCGCGCGAATGTACGAGCACCTTGGCGATCTCGGCCCGGTGCGGCTGGTTCGGTTTGCCGATCAGATGGAGCTGCGCCGTGCCGACGAGGCCGTCTGCGGTCCGCGCTGCGAGCAGGATGACCTGCCCATCCGCAACGCTCGCCGCGACATCGCGCCAGAAGCGCTCATAGTCGGCCAGCGTGTTCCAGTTCATGAAGCCGACAGAGGCGCCGTTGGCGACGCAATCGCGCAGGATTTCCGCCAGCGCCGGGATGGCAGCTGTGGCGGCCTCGGCATCAAGCGCCTCGACAGCAACGGTGAGGGTGGTCGCGTTCATGCGATATGTCCCGGGAAGGCGCCACTCTTGGCGGCGAGGATGACGGCGTAGCGAACGGGCGTGGTGCCTGGATTGCGGTAGATGATGGCGCCGCGCAGATGCATCTGCAGGCAGTCGCCCTCGGCGAGCTCGTGAAGGAGGCCGTCGACCGATAGGTCGAGGCGGCCCTGCAGCACCCAGACCTGCTGGTCGAGTGCCGGCGCGCCGCTCGCATTGTCGAGCCGGACTTCGGCACCGGCGGGTAGTTCGACCTCGACGATCTCGAAGCCCGAGCCCGTGCGGCGCGGCGAGACGTTGCGGCGCAGATAGCCGCTCGCCGGATCGCGCCAGACCGGCTGGGCGTCGCGGCGCGCCAGAGGCCCGGTTCCTGCATCTTCTTCCAGCAGTGCCGAGAGCGAGAGGCCGAGGCCGGAGCCGAGCCGGACCAGCAGCGCGGCCGTCGGGCTCGATTCGCCGCGCTCAACCCGGGAGATCATGGCACGGCTGACGCCACTGCGCTTAGCGAGCCCGTCGAGCGTCAGGCGATGGCGTTGGCGGGCGGCCTTCAGTCGCTGCCCTAGCAACCGGTCGATCTCGATGTCGTTCTCGAATTCCATGAATCAGAGAATAATTCTCTTATATTAGAATGGCAAGCCTGCCCGGCGCAGGCGCATTTGCGGGCCGGCGCTTGGCGGCAGGCGGCTTCACTGCTATGGCGCGCGCATGAGCACCCGCACCATCGACAATATCCGCAACTTCTCGATCGTCGCGCATATCGACCACGGCAAGTCGACGCTGGCCGACCGTCTGATCCAGCAGACCGGCACCGTCGCGGCCCGCGACATGAGCGACCAGATCCTCGACTCGATGGATATCGAGAAGGAACGCGGCATCACCATCAAGGCGCAGACGGTGCGGCTGGATTACCAGGCGAAGGATGGGAAGACCTACATCCTGAACCTGATGGACACCCCCGGCCATGTCGACTTCGCCTATGAGGTCTCGCGCTCGCTCGCGGCCTGCGAGGGCTCGCTGCTGGTCGTCGACGCCTCGCAGGGTGTCGAGGCGCAGACGCTCGCCAACGTCTACCAGGCACTCGACGCCAACCACGAGATCGTTACCGTCCTCAACAAGATCGACCTGCCCGCCGCCGATCCCGAGCGGATCAAGGAGCAGATCGAGGATGTGATCGGCCTCGACGCCTCGGATGCCGTGCCGATCTCGGCCAAGACCGGCCTCAACATCGAGGGCGTGCTGGAGGCGATCGTCACCAAGCTGCCGCCGCCGAAGGGCGACCCGGAGGCTCCGCTCAAGGCGATGCTGGTCGATAGCTGGTACGATGCCTATCTCGGCGTCGTCGTGCTCGTGCGCATCATCGACGGCGTGCTCAAGAAGAACATGACCATCCGCATGATGCGCGCCAACGCCTCCTATGGCGTGGACCGCGTCGGCGTGTTCAAGCCCAAGATGCAGGAAGTGAAGGAACTCGGCCCCGGCGAGGTCGGCTTCTTCACCGCCTCAATCAAGGAGGTCGCCGATACCGCCGTCGGCGACACCATCACCGATGAGAAGAAGCCGATCGCCGAGCCGCTGCCGGGCTTCAAGCCGGTGCAGCCGGTGGTGTTCTGCGGCATCTTCCCGGTCGACGCCGCCGATTTCGAGCTGCTGCGTGGCGCGATGGCGAAGCTGCGCCTGAACGACGCCAGCTTCTCCTACGAGATGGAGACCTCGGCGGCGCTCGGCTTCGGCTTCCGCTGCGGCTTCCTCGGCCTGCTGCATCTCGAGATCATCCAGGAGCGGCTGGAGCGCGAGTTCAACCTCAACCTGATCTCGACGGCACCGTCGGTCGTCTACCGCCTGCGCCTGCGCGACGGCAGCGCGATCGAGCTGCACAATCCGGCCGACATGCCGGATGTGATGAAGATCGAGGCGATCGAGGAGCCCTGGATCCGCGCCACCATCTTCACGCCGGACGAATATCTTGGCTCGGTGCTGAAGCTCTGCCAGGACCGCCGCGGCTTGCAGATCGACCTCGGCTATGTCGGCTCGCGCGCCAAGGTCGTCTACGATCTGCCGCTCAACGAGGTGGTCTTCGACTTCTATGACCGCCTCAAGTCGATCTCGAAGGGCTATGCCTCCTTCGATTACCAGATCACCGATTATCGCGAGGGTGACCTCGTGCGCATGTCGATCCTGGTCAATGCCGAGCCGGTCGACGCGCTCTCGATGCTCGTCCATCGTACCCGCGCAGAAGCACGCGGGCGCGCCATGTGCGAGAAGCTCAAGGAGCTGATCCCGCCGCATATGTTCCAGATCCCGGTGCAGGCCGCGATCGGCGGCAAGATCATCGCCCGCGAGACCATCCGCGCGCTGCGTAAGGACGTGACGGCCAAGTGCTATGGCGGTGATGCCACCCGCAAGCGCAAGCTTCTGGAGAAGCAGAAGGAAGGCAAGAAGAAGATGCGGCAGTTCGGCAAGGTCGAAATCCCGCAGGAAGCCTTCATCGCCGCCCTCAAGATGGACGACTGAGCGGCGGCGCTCCAGCGCGCCGCCTGCATTCTAGAGCGCCTCGGCGTTGAGCTTTGCCTGCCAGTGGGCGAGGCGCTCCTTCAGCACCCGATCGAGCACATAGGCGATATCCTCGTCCTCCAGCCTTTCGAGCGCCTCGAACCGGAAGGCGTCGGACCCCTGCGCGTTCCACGCTGTCTGCAGGCTGCGCTGCCGGTGGCTGCCATGGCGCAGCGTGAAGCGCAGGCGGTTCTCGATCGTCGCCAGATCGGGCGCGCGGCCGACCCAGATCTGCCCGCTCGCCTCGCAGCGGAAGGCATAGATGCCCGCCACCGATTTTCGTTCCTTGTAGGCGGCCGTTGCCGCCTTTCTATCTTCGCTGCGCATCGCTCGTCGCCACTGTCATCAGAACGGCGTATCAAATATCATCCGGGTAAAAATGATGCAACTGCGTCCGAAGGATCCGGCGGCTGCCGAACCATTCCACTCCTGAGACGTTGATAAGCCATCCACTCACGAGAAAGGAGCATCCGATGGATTGGAATCGGGTCGAAGGAAATTGGAAGCAGCTCAAGGGCAAGGTGAAGGAGCAGTGGGGCAAGCTGACCGATGACGATCTCGACGTCATCGCTGGCAAGCGCGACCAGCTCGAAGGCAAGATCCAGGAGCGTTACGGCATCGCCAAGGATCAGGTCCGTAGCGACATTGATGCATGGTACGACCGTCAGCGGTGGCACTGACCCCACCGGCGGCTGTTCGGACATCAAGCAAAGCCCGGCGCGTGGCGCCGGGCTTTTTGCATGGCACGCGCTTGATCACAGCCGGCAACCGGCCGACAGTTGCCCGCGTTCGAAGCGGGATGCCTGATGTTCGAGGATCTTTCTGGGAAGAGCGCCCTGGTGACGGGGGCGTCAGGCGGGCTGGGATTGCACTTCGCGACAGTGCTCGCGCGTCATGGCGTCGCGGTCACGCTGGCGGCGCGCAGGCAATCCGCGCTGGAGGCCGCCGGGAAAGTGATCGCCGCAGCGGGCGGCACCGCTCATAGCCTTGCCCTGGACGTCGCCGATTCCGCCTCCATCGCGAATGCGCTCGGCGACCGGCCCTTCGACATCCTGATCAACAACGCCGGCATCAGCGGCGCCGGCCGAGCCGCGGACCTTTCCGAAGCCGAATGGGACGCGGTGCTCGACACCAATCTGAAGGGCGTCTTCCTCGTCGCTCAGGCGGTCGCGCGCGGCATGCGCGAGAGTGGCAAGGGCGGCGCCATCGTCAATATCGCCTCGATCCTCGGCCATCGTGTCGCGGGCGGCGTCAGCGCCTATGCGGCCTCCAAGGCGGGCGTGATCCAGCTCACCAAGGCCCTGGCGCTGGAATGGGCGCGCGACGGTCTCCGGGTGAATGCGCTGTGCCCAGGCTATATCGAGACCGACATCAACCGCGATTTCTTCGCCACCGAAGCCGGGCAGCAACTCGTCAAGCGCATCCCGCAGCGCCGGCTCGGCCGGCCGGAGGAACTCGACGGCGCATTGCTGCTGCTCGCCTCGGCCGCTGGCAGCTACATCACCGGCGCGACCATCGAGGTCGATGGCGGCCATCTCGTTTCGTCCCTGTGAGAACGGCCATGGATTTCGAGATTTCCCCCCGCATCGAAGACTATCGCGCCCGCATCGCTGCCTTCGTCGAGCGCGAGATCATGCCGCTCGAAGCGGACCAGACGTCCTATGACGCCCATGGCAATATCGCGCTGCCTCTGCTGGAGACCTTGCGCGCCAAGGCCCGTGCCGCCGGGCTCTGGTGCCTGCAGCTCAAGCCCGAGACCGGCGGGGCCGGACTCGGCAAGATGGGCATGGCGGTCGCTTACGAGGAGATGAACCGCTCGATCTTCGGCCCCGTCGCCTTCAATTCGGCTGCGCCGGATGACGGCAACATGATGGTGCTGGAGGCGCTGGGCACGCCCGACCAGAAGGAACGCTGGCTGAAACCCATCGTCGAGGGCGAGGTCCGCTCCGCCTTCGCCATGACCGAGCCGCATCCGGGCGGCGGATCCGACCCTTCGATGATCCTGACCAAGGCCGAGCGGCGCGGCGACCGCTATGTCGTCAGCGGCCGCAAATGGTTCATCACCGGCGCGGAGGAGGCGAAGCACTTCATCCTGATCGCCCGCACCTCGGACGATGCGCGCAACGGCCTCACCGCCTTCCTCTTCCATGCCGATCAGCCGGGATGGCGCATCCTCCGACGCATCGAGATCATGGGGCCGGAAGAGCATGGGGGCCATTGCGAACTGGAGTTCGATGGGCTGGAAATCCCGACCGAGGATGTGCTCGGCGGCGAGGGCAGGGGCATGAAGGTGACGCAGGTTCGCCTCGGCCCGGCCCGCCTGACCCATTGCATGCGTTGGCTTGGCCTATCCAAGCGCTGCATCGAGATCGCGCAGGCCTATGCCGCCGAGCGTTACGGCTTCGGCCAGCGCCTCGCCGATCGCGAGAGCATCCAGCTCAAGCTCGGAGATCTCGCCATGCGCATCGAAATCGGCCGCATGCTGGTGATGAAGGCGGCCTGGGAGCTCGATCGTGGCGGCTTCGCCCGCAAGGAGGTCTCGATGGCCAAGGTCCAGGTCGCGAATGTCCTGCACGATGCCGCCGATGTCGCGATCCAGATCAACGGCGCACGCGGTTACTCCAAGGACACAGTGCTGGAGTGGATCTACCGCTACGCCCGCCAGGCGCGGCTGGTCGATGGCGCCGACGAGGTTCACAAGATGGTGCTGAACCGCTTCCTCACTGAGGAAGGCCGGGATTTCTGGCGCTGGCCCGTCGCCGGACAAGCACAGGGCTGAGGCATCGCGATGACCGGACAGGGCGGCGAGGCTTCAGGCGGCAAGACCGATTTCGACCCCGCCGCTTTGGCGGTCTTCCTGGACGAGCGCTTCGGCCCGGGCTTGCTCTCCATCGAGCGAATCGGCGGCGGGCAATCCAACCCGACCTATTTCGTCGATCACGGCGGGCAACGTCTGGTGCTGCGCAAGCAGCCGTCGGGCCCGATCCTGCGTGGCGCCCACGCTATCGACCGGGAATACCGTGTTCTCGAAGCCCTGGCATCGACCGATGTGCCGGTCCCGCGCGCGGTGCTTTTCCATGCCGAGCCCGAGCCACTCGGCACGCCCTTCTATCTGATGGAGCGGCTCGACGGCCGGATCTTCCATGATTGCGCCTTGCCTGGTCTCGTGCCGGCAGAACGGCGCGGTCTCTATCTCGGCATGGCCGAGGCCTTGGCGAAGCTCCACGCCGTCAAGCCCGACGAGGTTGGTCTCGGCGATTTCGGCCGGCCCGGCAATTACTTCGAGCGCCAGATCGCGCGCTGGACCAAGCAGCTGCGCGAATCTCCGGGAGAACCTATCCCGGAGCTGGACGCGGTGGCCAACTGGTTGCCGGCGCATCTGCCGCCCGATGACGGGCAGGTCGCGATCGCGCATGGCGATTTCCGGCTCGGCAACCTGCTGTTCCATCCGACGAAGCCCGAGGTGATCGGCATCCTCGACTGGGAATTGTCGACGCTCGGCCACCCGCTCGCCGATCTCGGCTATTGCGCCATGCCCTGGCATACGGCGCCGGACGAATATGGCGGCATCCTCGGGCTCGACCATGCGACACTTGGCATTCCGACCGAGCGCGAATTCCTCGCGCATTACTATGAGCATGCGGTGCCGACCGCTCCGCTCATGCGCTTCCATCTCGTTTTCGCGCTGTTCCGTTTCGCCGTGATCTTCGTCGGCATTGCCGACCGTGTCAGGAGCGGAACAGCTGCCGCTGCCAATGCTGCGGAGTTTGCGCCTCTGGCGCAGCGCTTCGCGCAGCGGGCGCTTGAAGCCATGGCGGGGGCAGACGTCATTCTCGGGCGAAGCGAAGCGTAGACCCGAGAATCTCTGGACCAGAGCGCGCTGGTCGCGAGATGGCCGGGTCAAGCCCGGCCATGACGGCAGGGTTCAGGGTGCGTCGGCGGCGAGGCGCGGGCTCGTCCCGGCGGCGCTCTCGTCCTTCAGCGCGACGCCGGAGAGCCCGCGCGAGAATGCAGCCTCGACCAGCCAGGCAGCGCGCGCTGCGGCTTCGGCGGGCGCCAGACCTGCGCCATGGATGTTCGAGACGCAGTTGCGTTCGCCGTCGTTGCGGCCCGGACGCGGCGCGTAGGTGACATAGAGCCCCAGGCTGTCCGGGCAGGACAGGCCGGGTCGTTCGCCGATCAGCAGCAGCGTCAGCCTTGCGCCTACGAGCAGGCCGATCTCGTCGCCGATTGCCACGCGGCCTTGCGAGGCGATGACGGCCGGCGACAGCGACCAGCCGCGGCGCTCCGCGATCGGCAGGAAGGCCGCGACGAAGCGGGCGGCATGGGCCTGCACGGCCCGCGCCGACAAGCCGTCGGCAATGACGAGCGCGATGTCGCAACCGGCGACTCCGCTAGACGCGATCGCGGCGTGGCTTTCCGAAGCGAGGCTGCGGCCAAGATCGGGTCGCAGCAGATAGGAGGCGCGCCCGGCTGCCCGGCTCGCGACCTGAAGGGAGGTGAGTCCGAGAGATGCGAGCTCGACTGTGAGCGCGGCCGCGTTGAGTTCGGCGTGGACGGCGTCGCGGGCCTGCGCATGGGCGAGGGCGAAGCGCAGGGTTTCGTGCGTGCCGAGGCCCGAACCAGCGCGTCCGATGCCGATGCGCGCCGGCGTCAGCGCCGAGAGCTTCCGCCACGGGTCGGGCGCGCTCATGCCACCATCTCCGCCAGAGACGTCACAAGGCGTGGCGCGCCGGCCTGAGCCAGGAGCCGGCCATCGGTGCCCGTCAGGCCCTGCTCCTGCAGCCAGCGCTCGAATTCGGGCGCGCGCTTCAGGCCGAGCAGATCGCGGATGTAGAGCTGGTCGTGGAATGAAGTCGACTGATAGTTCAGCATCACGTCGTCGGCGCCCGGCACGCCCATGACATAGGTGACCCCGGCCGCTGCGAGCAGCGTCAGCAGGGCGTCCATGTCGTCCTGATCGGCTTCCGCATGGTTGGTGTAGCAGACGTCGCAGCCCAGCGGCAGGCCCATCAGCTTGCCGCAGAAATGGTCTTCCAGCCCGGCGCGGGTGATCTGCTTGCCGTCATAGAGATATTCCGGCCCGATGAACCCGACGACCGTATTGACCAGCAGGGGATCGAAGGCGCGGCAGACCGCATAGGCGCGTGCCTCCAGCGTCTGCTGGTCGACGCCGTGATGGGCCTCCGCCGAGAGCGCCGAGCCCTGACCCGTCTCGAAATACATCAGGTTCTGCCCGAGCGTGCCGCGCTTCAGCGAAAGCCCGGCCTCGTAAGCCTCGCGCAGCACGGAAAGATCGATGCCGAAGGAGCGATTGGCCGCTTCGGTGCCGGCGACGGACTGGAAGACGAGATCGACCGGCGCGCCGCGCCCGATCAGTTCGATCGAGGAGGTGACATGGGTCAGCACGCAGCCTTGCGTCGGGATGGCATAGCGCTGGATGACCTCGTCGAGCAGCTTGAGCAGGTCTGAAAGTACGCCGAGATTGTCGGAGACCGGGTTGATGCCGATCACGGCATCGCCGCAGCCATAGGACAGCCCGTCGATGATCGAGGCGGCGATGCCGCGCGGATCGTCGGCCGGGTGGTTCGGCTGCAGGCGCACCGCCATGGTGCCGGGCAGGCCGATCGTGTTGCGGAAGCGCGTCACCACCCGGCATTTCCGCGCCACGGCGATCAGATCCTGCAGGCGCATGATCTTCGAGACGGCAGCTGCCATTTCAGGTGTGATGCCTCCGGCAAGCCGGGCCAGCGCCTCGCTCGACGCATCATCCGACAGCAGCCAGTCGCGGAAGCCGCCGACTGTCAGGCTTGCGACAGGAGCAAAGGCTGCCGCGTCATGCGTATCGAGGATCAGGCGGGTGACCTCGTCGACCTCGTAGGGGATCAGCGCTTCGTGGAGGAAGGTCGTGAGCGGCAAATCGGCCAGCGTCATCCGAGCCGCGACGGCCTCTTCGGCCGAGGCTGCTGCCAGCCCGGCGAGCTGATCGCCCGAGCGCAACGGCGTGGCCTTGGCCATGAGGTCGCGCAAATCTTCGAAGACATAGCTCCGCGAGCCGATGACATGGCGGTAGGCCACGGACCCCATCCTTTCCGCTGTCGCCGGCCCAAGCGGGCCGATCGTCGTCGCCGTGATTTCGAGCACAAATCGTGCCGTGCGGCAAAGGCCTGCCGCGTCTCTGTGCGGCAGCGGTGGAGCTCCAGTTCCCGTTAAGCGCGGGATGCTTTTCGAATCTCATATTTCGTGATCGTACATTGCCTGTTTCCAAGAAGATTACAGTATTCATTTCTTTAGAATAATTAAAAATTACAGATTTTCTTTGTCTCTGGGCGGAATACTGTGTTAGCGCGAGACGATTTTCTCGATATGGACGGCCATCATGTTCGCTCTGTCCCGGCTGACGCGCCTTTTTCCTGCTGCCGCATTGGCTCTGGCTGTCTTCTCCGCTGCCCCTGCCCGCGCCGAGACAATCGAGGTCACCGATCTCGCCGGGCGCGTCGTCAACGTCACGCGCGATCCCGCGAAGATCGTGCTGAGCGAGGGCCGCCAGCTCTACACGCTCGCGATGCTGGACCGCGACGACCCGTTCAAGCGCGTGGTCGGCTGGGGCAACGACCTGATCGCCAACGATCCGGGTGCCTGGCAGAAATATCTGGCGAAGTTCCCGAAGGCCAAGGACGTCGCCGATATGGGCAATCCCTATGCCGCCGATGTCAGCATGGAGAAGATCGCCTCGCTCGGCACCGAGGTCTACATCCTCGACCTCTCCAACTACTTCAAGGCGCAGGAGACGGGTCTGCTCGGCAAGCTCGAAAAGGCCGGCATCGCCACGATCTTCGTCGATTTCCGCCAGGATCCGACCCAGAACGTCCTGCCGAGCGTGCAGCTCCTCGGCCGCGTCCTCGGCCGGGAGAAGGAGGCAGCCGCCTTCGCCGATTATTATCTGCGCCAGACCCGCCGCATTTATGCGCGTGTCGGCTCGATTCCCGACAAGAAGAAGCCGATGGTCTTCGTCGAGCGCGCGGCTGGCCTCCTGCCCTGCTGCGCCACCTTCGGCCCCTTCAATTTCGGCCGCTTCATCGAGGAGGCCGGTGGACGCAACTGGGGTAGCCAGTATTTCTCCGCCTTCCAGGCCGAGGCCGCGCCGGAGAAGGTCCTCTCCGACAACCCGGATGCCTATTTCCTGACCGGCGCCAACTGGTACGGCAGCAACCCCGGCAGCAGCGCCGTCAGCCTCGGCTATGATGCGACGCCCGAGAAGGTGCAGAAGGAAATGTCGGCGCTGATGCAGCGGCCCGGCTTCCAGCAGATCAAGGCGGTCCAGGCCAAGAAGGTGATGGCCTTCTACCATCAGTTCTACGACGCGCCCTATTACTTCGTGGCCGAGCTTGCCATGGCCAAGGAGCTTTATCCGGACCTGTTCAAGGACGTCGAGCCTGAGGCCGTCTTCAAGGAATTCCACGAGAAGTTCCTGCCGATCTCCTATTCCGGTGTGTTCTGGGCGAAGCTCCAGTGATTGCGGCCTGAGGCGATGACGGCTGTTCTGCCCGTGACGGCGATCGCGACCGCCGACTATCGCAAGCGCAATGCGAAGCGCCTGAAGCTCGTTCTGCTCGGCGTGCTGGCGTTGCTCTTCGCGGTGGCGCTCGATGTCTCCATCGGGCCGGGCAATCTGCCGCTCGGCGACGTGCTGCGCACGCTCGTCGAGCCGCAGGCGGCTTCCCCGCGCCTGTCCGTCATCGTTTGGGACCTGCGCCTGCCGATCGCGCTGATGGCGCTCGCCGTCGGCGCCATGCTCGGCCTGAGCGGCGCCGGCATGCAGACCATCCTCGCCAATCCGCTTGCCGATCCGTTCACGCTTGGCGTCTCGGCCGCGGCGACGGTTGGCGCTTCGGTGGCGATCGTCTTCGGCTGGAGCGTCGTGCCTGGCGCCGGGCCCTTCATCGTGACGGCGAACGCCTTCGTCTTCGCGCTTACTGCCTCGCTCGTGCTGTTCTTCATGACCAAGCTGCGCGGCGTCAGTGCCGAGACGATGATCCTCGTCGGCATCGCGCTGCTCTTCACCTGCAACGCCCTGACGGCGCTGCTGCAGTATCGCTCGAACGAGGTCCAGCTCACCCAGATCGTATTCTGGACGCTGGGCAGCCTCGCCCGTGCCACTTGGGGCAAGGTCGGCGTTGCCGCGGTGCTGATCGCGCTCGCACTGCCCTTCTTCCTGATGCGTGGCTGGGCGCTGACGGCGCTTCGGCTCGGCGACGAGCGGGCTGAGAGCCTCGGCGTCCGCGTCGACCGCCTGCGGCTGGAGATCCTGATTGCGACCTCGCTGCTGGCAGCGGTGTCGGTCTCCTTCGTCGGCGGCATCGGCTTCATCGGCCTCGTCGGGCCGCATATCGCGCGGCTCCTGGTCGGCGAGGACCAGCGTTTCTTCCTGCCGGTCGCGACGATCGCGAGCGCGGTGCTGCTCTCGCTCGCCTCCAGCGTCTCGAAGGCGATCACGCCCGGCGTGATCTATCCGATCGGCATCATCACGGCGCTGATCGGCGTGCCCTTCTTCTTCAGCTTGGTCATGTCGATCCGCAACAGGGGAGCCTGAGCCGTGGCGTTGCTCATCCGCGATCTCGATTTCCGCTATGGCTCGATGCCCGTGCTGCAAGGGCTCGGCACTGGCGAGTTGCCGCGCGGCGAGCTGACGGCCCTCGTCGGTCCGAACGGCTCGGGCAAGTCGACTCTATTCCGCTGCGCGGCCGGCCTGCTTGCCCCGCAGGCCGGCATGGTGAAGCTCGATGATCGCGACCTGGCGATGCTCCCGGCGCGGGAACGAGCGCGCAAGGTCTTCTATCTGGCACAGAACACCGAGGCGCGCGTCGCGCTCTCGGTCTTCGACATCATTCTGCTCGCCCGCAAGAGCTTGCATCGGGGCTTTGCGCTCGCGGCCTCCTCCGAGGATATGCGCGCCGTCGAGGGGGTGATCGCGGAGCTGGGCCTCGCTGCCTTCGCCTCGCGCGACATCGCCACGCTCTCCGGGGGCCAACGCCAGCTTGCAGCGATCGGCCAGGCGCTGGTGCGTGAGCCCGACGTGCTGCTGCTCGATGAGCCGACGAGCGCGCTCGACGTCCGCCGTCAGCTCGACGTCATGGCGACGATTCGCGAGGCGACCCGCAGGCGCGGCATCGTCACTGTCGTGGCCATCCACGACCTGTCGCTCGCCGCACGCTTTGCCGACCGTGTTCTGGTCATGAATGGCGGGCGCATCGCCCAGGCCGGCGCACCGGTCGAGGTGCTTGCGCATCCGGCGGTTTCCGAGACATATGCCGTGGGTGTGCATCTGGAGCATTCGGCCCGCGGCACGCTTCTGGTCGAGCCCTATATCCAGGTCCATTGAGTCATGTCCGCGCCCGCCTCGCACGACAATTTCACCCTCAAGGAAGAGATCCGAGCCTACTGGTCGGCGCGGGCCGAGAGCTTCGATCTCTCCTTCGGCCACGCGATCAAGTCCGACCGGGAGCTGCAGGCGTTCCAGCGCCTGATCCGCGATTCCTTCGGCCCGGCACCGCTCGACGTGCTCGACCTCGCCTGCGGGACGGGCGAAATCACCCGCGCGCTGCTCTCGCTGAACCACCGCGTCACAGCGCTCGATTTCTCCGAGGCGATGCTGGAGCGCGCCCGCGCCAAGCACGGCAAGGCGGCGCGCTTCCGGCTCGGCGATGCCGAGCATCTGCTCGACGATGATGCAAGCTACGACGCGGCGATCACCCGCCATCTCGTCTGGACACTGACCGATCCGGAAGCGGCTCTCAGTGAATGGTTCCGCGTGCTGCGCCCCGGCGGCCGCCTGCTCGTCATCGACGGCGACTGGGTCAATCGCAGCCGCTGGCAGGCTTTGGTCAATCGCTTCGGCAACTGGCTGCGCGACAGGCGCGGCGCGCCTGTCCATCAGATCGACGCGGACACCCATGCCTCGATCACCAAGCGTTTCTACTTCAAGGACGGCCTCAGCCGGCAGCACCTCGAAGACATGCTGAAAACGGCGGGCTTCGTCGACATCGTCCCGGCCGACTATATCCAGGTCGTTCGCGAGCAGCAGCGAGCCGCCCCGCTGCACGATGCGATCCGGCTGGCTTCCTCGACCCGTTTCGCCCTGCTCGCCCGGAAGCCCTCGGCATGACCGCCAAGCCCGACTGGGATGCCGCGCAGTATCTGCGCTTCGAGGACGAGCGCACACGCCCGTCGATCGACCTCCTCGCCCGCGTCCCGCTCGCTGATCCCAAGCGCTGCATCGATCTCGGCTGCGGCCCCGGCAACAGCACCGAACTGGTCGCGCAGCGGTTTCCAAATGCCGTGACCGAGGGGCTCGATTCCTCGCCGGACATGCTGGAAAAGGCAGGCAAGCGCCTGCCGGATCTCTCCTTCGTCCTGGGGGATGTCGCGAATTGGTCCGATGCCGCCGGTTACGACCTGATCTTCGCCAACGCCGTGCTGCAATGGCTGCCCGACCATGAAGGCCTGTTTCCGCGGCTGGCGCGCTCGCTCAAGCCGGGCGGCTGCTTCGCCGTGCAGATGCCGAACAATCTCTCCGAGCCCTCGCATGTCGCGATGCGCGAGGTCGCCGCGGAAGGTCCCTGGGCGGAGCGGCTTGCCACCGCCAAGGCGAAGCGGTCCGCGATCGGTTCTTTCGGTGATTATCGCCGCTGGCTGATGGCTGCCGGCTGCCGGGTCGACATTTGGCAGACGACCTACGTCCACGCCCTTGCCGGCGTCGAGGCCATCGCCGAATGGTTCAAGAGCACGGGGCTCAAGCCCTATCTCGACCGGCTGACGGCCGAGGAGCAGGCGACGTTTATCGCGCGCTATCTCGAGCGCATCGCGCCGGCCTATCCGGTCGAGAACGACGGCAAGGTGCTGCTGCGCTTCCCACGCCTGTTCGTCGTCGCCGTCCGCGAAGGCTGAAGCGCCGCGGGGCGAAATCGCCGCCTAGAGATAGGGCGGCGTGCAGGCGCTGACGACGATGCAGCGCTCCGTGCCGATGTTACGGAAGCGATGCGGAACGCGGCTGTCGAAGAGATAGGCGTCGCCCGGTGCCAGCACCTTGATCTGGTCGCCGACGGTGACCTCGAGCTCGCCCGACAGCACCACCCCGCCTTCATGCGAATCGTGCTTCAGCATGGCGATTCCGGTATCGGCGCCGGGCTCGTAGGATTCGTGCAGGATCTGCAGGTTGTGCGCCTGCGCATCCCCGACCTGGCGGAAGGACATCTGCCCCCGGCTTTCGCCGCCATTGACCTGGTGCAGACGCGAGGTGAGGTCGAGCAGGTCCGGCGCCTCGAAGAAGACCTTGTCCTTCGGGGTTCGCGCCTCGTCAAAAAAATTCACCATGCTCATCGGGATGCCGTCGAGGATCTTGCGCAGCGAGGCGACCGACGGGCTGTTCCGGTTCTGCTCGATCAGCGAGATCAGGCTATGCGTCACGCCTGAGCGGGCGGCGAGCTCGCGCTGGGAAAGCCCGGCCGCAAGCCGGATTTCCTTCAGCCTTCCGCCGACATCAAAGCTCATCTCTGCCCTGCCTCCCAATTTCGCGCGCCTTGTCTTTTCTGCGCGTCATGCAGGGCGCGCCTGCTCGACGGCCCTTGCCATGCTCAATATTCTGAGCAATGCTGCCAGAAAGCCAATAAGAAAATAGTGTCATGGGGAACCGGCGGAGTGGAATAGTTTTCGCGATCAGAACGTACCGTCCAGACTAAAATCCCAATCCTGTCCGATAGGGCTGCGTGGAAGCGATGTCTCGCTTTCGCGCGACGGTCGATGCTTGCCGAATACTATCCTTTTGCCAATGCCTGCGGCGAGAATTCAACAGAGAAAACAGGGTAAGCAGGGGCGATGACGCAAGCCGAAACCGTTTTGTTGAATGGCCGTATCTTCTGCGGCTTGGCGGAAGGCTTCGCGGAGGCCCTGGCGATCGCTGGCGGCAAAGTGCTGGCGGCCGGGCCGGCGGCGGAGATCGCCGCGCTGCAGGGGCCGGGCACGAAGGTCGTCGATCTCGTTGGCCGTGTCGCCATTCCCGGTCTCAACGATGCGCATATGCATCTGCTGCCGCTAGGCCTCGCCATGAGCGAAGTCAATCTGCGCCCGGAGGAGGGCGTCAACAGCATCGACGAGATTCTGCGCCGCGTTGCCGCCGCCGCCAGGGGCAAGAAGCCCGGCGAGTGGGTGATCGGCCGTGGTTATGACCACAATGAGCTCGCTGAAGGACGTCATCCGACGGCCGAGGAGCTGGATCGCGTCGCGCCGGACAATCCCGTCTATATCAAGCGCACCTGTGGCCATGTCGGCGTCGTCAACAGCCGGGCCATGGCCGCGGCCGGCATCGGCCACAACACGCCGAGTCCGGCCGGCGGCCTGATCGAGCGGCGCGACAACAAGCTGACCGGCCTGTTGGCGGAGAGCGCCATGCGGCTGATCGTCGAGGCGATGCCGCAGCCGAGCGTCGTCGAGCTGAAGGCGGCGATCGAGAAAGCCGGGCACTACATGCTGTCGCAGGGCTTCACCAGCGTGATGGATGCCGGCGTCGGCATGCTCGCCGGGATGGCTGAGATCGAGGCCTATGAGGAGGTGGCGCGCGCCGGCACGCTGCCGGTCCGGACCTGGGTCTGCATCTACGGCAATGCCGACGGCATCGGCGACGAGGCGCATGCCGCCGGCTATCGCTTCGGCCGCGAGACCGGCCTGCTGCGCTATGGCGCGATGAAGGTGTTCGGAGACGGCAGCGCCGGCGGCCTGACGGCGGCGATGAGCGAGCCCTATCTGGTCGGAGACCCCGATAACCGCGGCATCTTCATCTATTCCGACGCCGAGATGCATGGCTATCTCGCGCATTATCACAAGCTCGGCTACCAGCTCGCCATCCACGCCATCGGCGATGCTGCGATCGAGCAGGTGCTTTCCGGCATCGAGAAGGCCGACAGCGCCGAGCGCCCGATCCGCGGGCGCCGTCACCGCATCGAGCATTGCGGCTTCCTGACCGACGGTCAGCTCGCGCGCATGGCGGCTGCCGGGATCGACCCGGTGCCGCAGCCGGCCTTCATCTACGAATTCGGCGATCTCTACGTGATCAATCTCGGCCAGGACCGCGCCGACGCGTCCTACCCGATGCGCAAATGGCTCGACGCGGGGCTCCATGCCGCGGCGAGCTCGGATGCGCCGGTCTGTGCCACCGATCCGTTCAAGAACCTCTTCACCATGGTCACCCGCCAGACCAAGCGCCACACCGTAATCGGCGGCGCCGAGCGATTGAGCATGGAAGAGGCGGTCCACGCCTATACGCTGCTCGGCGCCTACACCCAGTTCGCCGAGGACAAGCTCGGCCGTCTCGTGCCGGGCCAGCTCGCCGATATCGCCGTGCTCTCGCACGACATCTTCGCGGTTCCGGTCGAGGCGGTCGAGAACGAGGTGCGCTGCGACCTGACCCTGCTCGGCGGCGAAATCGTCTTCGACCGGCACGGCCAGCTCGCGGCCGCTGCGCAATAGGCCGGGAACCTCTTCATGTTGCGACATACGCTGCAAAGGCTGCTGCTGGTCCTGCCGGTCCTGCTCGGCGTGCTGCTGATCGGCTTCCTGCTGATGCAGGTGGTGCCGACCGATCCGGCGCAGGTCCGCGCCGGCCCGACCGCGACCCAGGACGTCGTCCAGGCCATCCGCCAGGAGCTGGGGCTGGACCAGCCGCTGTGGAAGCAGTTCGGGATCTATATCGGGCGCTTGGCGCAGGGCGATCTCGGCGTCTCGATCATCAACAACGTCCCGGTCGTGCAGGAGCTCGGCAACACCATCGGCCCGACGTTGGAGCTGATGCTCGCCTCGCTGATCTGGGCGATCCCGCTCGGCATGCTGCTCGGCACGCTCGGCGCCTATTTTCGCGGCTCGCTCATTGACCGCGCGATCATGGCGGTCTCGGTCGCCGGCGTTTCGCTGCCGGTCTTCTTCCTCGGCCTCGGGCTGATCTGGCTCTTCGGCTTCAAATACCCGATCCTGCCCTTTACCGGCCGCACCGGTCCGCTTTGGACCTGGGAGGGCATTCAGGGCGTCATCCTGCCGGCGCTCACGCTGGGTGGCGTCTTCGTCGGTCCGGTCGCCCGCATGACCCGGACCTCGGTGCTCGACGAGCTCGGCGCGGACCATGTCCGCACGGCCCGCGCCAAGGGGCTGGCTGAGGGCGTCGTGGTGATCAGGCACACGCTGCGCAACGCCCTCGTGCCGGTCGTCACGCTGATCGGCCTGCAGATCGGCTTCCTGCTCGGCGGCGCGGTGGTGACCGAGACCGTGTTCAGCTGGCCGGGCATTGGCCGGCTCGCCGTCGGCGCCATCCTGTCGAGCGACCTACCGATGGCGCAGGGCACGATCATCGTGCTGTCGCTCGGCTTCATCCTGGTCAATCTCGCGGTGGACGTCCTCTACGCCGTGCTCGACCCACGCGTGAGGGGCGCCTGATGAGTACCGCCGCCAATCCGTTCCAGCCCGGCACCGCCGCGGTGGAAGCCGCCGTGAGCGTGGCCGCTGCCGCCCCCGTCCGCCGGAAGACGGTGCTCAGGATGCTCCTGTCCGATGTCGGCGCCTGCATTGCGCTCGCCCTGGTCGTTCTCGCCGTCCTCGGGGCGGTGTTCGCGCCCTGGCTCGCTCCGACCGACCCCTACGGCAACGATCTCGCCAACACTCTGAAGGCACCGGGCGAGGCTGGGCTGCTCGGTACCGACGGCCAAGGTCGCGACATGATCACCCGCCTGCTCTTCGGCCTCCGGACGACGCTGCTGATGGGCAGCGCCTCGGTCATCTTCGGTTGCCTGATCGGTGGCATTATCGGCTTCGCGGCGGCCTATTACCCGAAGCTCTCGGGCATTCTGATGCGGTTCATGGATGTGCTGCTTTCCTTCCCGGCCATCCTGTTCGGCCTTGCCATCGCGGCGATCTTCGGTCCCGGGCTGACGGCGGTCATCATCGCGCTCTCGATCGCGACCGTGCCGCTGATGGCGCGCGTCGTGCGCGGTTCGGCGCTGGTGGTGCTGCAGCAGGGCTATATCGAGGCGGCCCGCTCGCTCGGCCTGACCGATCTGCGCATCATCCTGCGCTACGTCCTGCCGAACTGCCTCTCGGCGATGTTCGTCTTCATCACCTTGCGCTTCGGCCAGGTTATCCTGCTCGGCGCGGCGCTCTCCTTCCTCGGCCTCGGCGCCCAGCCGCCGACCGCCGAGCTCGGCGCCATGGCCGCCGACGGCCGCAACTTCCTGTTCTTCGCGCCGCATGTCTCGGTTTTGCCGAGCCTCGTGATCTTCGCGGTGGTGCTCGCCTTCAACGTCCTCGGCGATGCGCTGCGCGACGCACTCGATCCCAAGCTGCGGAAGTAGCAGCCGATACCAGCCAATAAACGTCAAAAGGGGACCAGCTCGATGACCAAACTCTCCACCCTGCTTCTGGCGGGCGCTGCTGCCGCAACCTTCGCCGCGGTGCCGGCCGTCGCGCAGCAGAAGGCGCCGCTCTCGATCCTGCGCGTGATCGACGCCGACAATTACGACCCGATCCGCACCACCGCCACGGCCGCCGCTGAGGTGCTCTACATGCTGGCGGATACGCTGGTGACGGTCGATTTCGACATGAAGACGATCAAGCCCGGCCTCGCCGAGAGCTGGACCGTCTCGCCGGACGGCATGACCTACACCTTCAAGCTGCGCAACGACGTCAAGTTCTGCGACGGCCGGCCGATGACGATCGACGATGTCGTCTATTCGCTGAAGCGCTGGACCGACCCGGCCAACAAATCGCCGGTCTCGTTCCGTGCCGGCCCGGTCAAGGACATCCGCGCCGCCGGCGATTCCACGCTGATCTACGAGCTCAAGGAGCCCTACAGCGACCTGCTGTTCCAGATGGCGCTGTCCTTCGCCTCGGTCGTCGATAAGAACACGGTCGAGAAGCTCGGCCAGAATTTCGGCGTGCAGGGCTTCAACGGCACCGGCCCCTATTGCTGGTCGAAATGGACGCCGCGCCAGGAACTCGTCCTCAAGAAGAACCCGCACTACAGCTGGGGCTCGCCGATCTACAAGGATCCGAAGCCGCAGATCGACGAGATCGTCTGGAAGGTCATCCCCGAGTCGAACACACTGATGGCCGCGATCCAGGCCAAGCAGGCCGACGTGACCTACTACATGCCCTATATCGCGCTCGACACGATGCAGCGCATCCCGGGCATGACGGTGCAGCGCCAGGAAAACTACATTTACGACATCTTCATGGGCTTCAAGGTCGACAAGCCCGTCTCGAAGGATGCGGCGATCCGCGAAGCAGTCAACATGGCCACCGACAAGCAGGCCATCGCCAAGGCGATCTTCTTCGGCAAGGGCACCGCGCTGCCTTCGCTGCTCAACCCGGCCGTGCTCGACTACGACAAGGACTCGGCCGGCAAGATGCCGAAGCACAACCCTGCCGGCGCCATCAAGCTGCTGGAAGAGGCCGGCTGGAAACCGGGCGCCGACGGCATCCGCGAGAAGGACGGCCAGAAGGCGACCTTCACCGTCTACGGCATTCGCAACGACGTGAATCCGCGCATCTCCGAGGCGATGCAGGCTGACCTGCGCAAGGTCGGCATCGACCTCAAGATCCAGCTCTGGGACGCGACTGTCGCCTGGGGCAAGCTCGCGACGCAGGAGTTCGACGCCTTCTACATGTCCTACCCCTATGTGACGGCCACCGAGGCGCTGAACCTCTACTTCGCCAGTCGGCAGGTGCCGACGCCGAACCGGATGAACTGGAAGGACCCGAAGACGGACGAGCTGCTCAAATCGGCGGCGACCGCCGTCGATGCCGACAAGCGCAAGCAGGCGATCGGCGCGGTCCAGAACCAGCTGACGGAAGCGAATGTCTGGGTGCCGCTGGCCTCGCAGCCGCTCTGGGTGGTGGCGGGCGACCGTGTCGAGGGCGCGCGTGCCCACGGCATCTACGGTGCCGGCCTCTACAAGGGGCTCGACATCAAGCTGAAGCGCTGAGCTCAGTCAGCGCCGCGTGGCCCGAGCCGCGCGGCGCTTTTTCTATGTCTGACTGCTAGGGAGGAAACGTCATGACGATCACGGTCATCAAGAACGCCGATATCGTTGTCGCCTGGGACGCGGAAGCCTCTCGGCATGTCTATCTGCACGGTGCCGATGTCGCCTTCGAGGATGGCACGCTGCGCTTCGTCGGCGCCCGTTATGAGGGGCAGGCGGATGAGACCGTCGATGGCCGCGGCCGCATGGTGATGCCCGGCCTCGTCAACATCCATTCGCACCCGTCGAGCGAGCCGCTGAACAAGGGCTTCCTCGACGAGCTCGGCTCGCCGGCGCTCTACAACTCCTCGCTCTACGA
This sequence comes from Bosea sp. F3-2, assembly GCF_008253865.1. Classification (NCBI taxonomy): domain Bacteria; kingdom Pseudomonadati; phylum Pseudomonadota; class Alphaproteobacteria; order Hyphomicrobiales; family Alloboseaceae; genus Allobosea; species Allobosea sp. F3-2. Next base: position 4,107,583 of record NZ_CP042331.1, on the reverse strand, counting down.
ATTCATGCCGATCCTGCGGCCGGACGCCGAGGCGGTGCCCGCTTGTGTGCAGGTCGCCTATTCCGAGCTCCTGCTCTCCGGCGTCACCACTGTCGCCGATCTCTCGGTCGCCCATCCCGGTTGGCTCGATCTCGCCGCCGATAGCGGCCTGCGCGTCTGCCTCTCACCGATGTTCCGCTCGGCCCGCTGGTACACCAAGAACGGCTATATCGTCGAATATGAGTGGGACGAGAAGGCTGGCGCCGAGGCCATGGCCACGGCGCTCAATGTCATCGAGAAGGCGCAGAAACATCCGTCCGGCCGTTTGTTCGGCATGGTCTGCCCGGCCCAGATCGACACCTGCAGCGAGGGGCTGATCAAGGAGAGCCATGCCGAGGCTGGCCGCCGCGGTCTGCGCTGGCAGATCCACGCGGCCCAGTCGACGGTCGAGTTCCACGAGATCACCCGCCGCCACGGCGTCTCGCCGATCCAGTGGCTGGAGAAGCTCGGTGTGCTCGGCGCGACCAGCATCATCGGCCACGCCATCTTCCTCGACGATTATCCGCGTGTCGCTTGGCACAGCCGACGCGATCTCGATCTGCTCGCCGAGACCGGCACGACCGTTGCCCATTGCCCGACGGTGTTCATGCGTCGCGGCATCGCGCTCGACGATTTCGGCCGCTATCGCCGGGCCGGCATCAGGATCGGGCTGGGCACCGACACCTATCCGCACAACATGCTCGAGGAGATGCGCCATGCCGGCTACGTCGCCCGGCTGATGGCGGAGAGCCCGCGCACGCTCACCACCACCGACCTGTTCGAGGCCGCCACCACGGCCGGCGCCGCCGCGCTCGGCCGCGACGACATCGGGCGGCTGGAGGTCGGCTGCAAGGCCGACCTCGTCATGGTCGACCTCGCCCATCCGATGATGCAGCCGCGCCGCGACCCCGTGCGCAGCCTCGTCTATGCTGCGGCCGAGCGTGCGGTCGACCGCGTCTATGTCGACGGCAAGCTCGTCGTGCGCGACGGCACCGTGCTGACGATGGACTACCCCGCCGCGGCGCAGCGCCTGCACGAGGCCCAGAAGCGGACGGAAGCCGCGGCACCGCAGTATGATTGGGCCAAGCGGCCGGTGACGGACTATTCGCCGCTGACCTTCCCGGTGAAGTAGAGCGGCACAAACGACAGATTTCGGCGCTGCGCCTTTGGAGCGCGCCGACTTCTGACGGAAACACGGCGTCATCCCGGACCAGCTGCGAAGCAGCGCAGATCCGGGATCCATTGTAGAGCTCCGGAGCCCTCCGATGGATCCCGGCTCAAGGCCGGGATGACGCTGCGGTTCTCAGGAAAGCCGTTAGGCTCCAGCGGAGGCATCGCCGCATTGTGAGCCCCTGCGTCACGCCGCCCGCTTCCGGGCGGCGCTGGCTGGCGATAGGGTGGCGGAATGGTGCAGGTGGATCCAACAGCGCAAGCCGAGGCGAGCTCTTCGAGCCGCAACGGGCTTCTGTTGCTTGGCGGCGGCTTCTTCGGCCTGCTGCTGGCCGGCCTGTTGCTGTGGTGGCGCGAAGGAGACCGGCTCTTCACCGACGGACTCATCGCTGCCATCGTCGCTTGCTTCTAGGCATCGGCCCGAAAAGTGGGAACCGGTTTTCGGAACCAGCCGATGCCTGACCATTGTCCAAAACATTGCGGCTAGCGCGCCGCTCCGTCGGGAAACTCTCCGTGAATCGCCGTATCGTCCTCCCTCTCGTCGTCTTCCTCGCCGGCGCGCTCGCGCTGGCCGCGGCCGCGATCCTGACCTTCTCGCCTGGTCGCCAAGGTGGGGGCAGCGGCACGGCGAGCGTCGGCGGCCCCTTCACTTTGACGACGCAGGAGGGCAAGCCGCTCTCGGACAAGGATCTGCGCGGCGCGCCCTTCCTGGTCTTCTTCGGCTTCACCCATTGCCCGGACGTCTGCCCGACCAAGCTCTTCGAGATCTCCGAAGCGCTGCGCGCCGCTGGTGACGGCGACAAGGCCAAACAGCTCAAGGCGCTGTTCATCACCGTCGACCCCGAGCGCGACACGCCGGAGACCATGAAGAGCTATCTCGGTTCCTTCGATTCCCGCATCGTCGGGTTGAGTGGCGACCGGCCGGCGATCGACGCCGTGATCAAGGCCTACCGCGCCTACGCCAAGAAGGTACCGCTGAAGGACGGCGACTACACGATGGATCACACCGCTTTGGTCTATCTGATGGGCAAGGACGGCAGCTTCATCGGCGCCTTCAATATCGAGCAGCCTCCGGCGCAGGCCGCAGCGGAATGGCTGCGGCATTCGTAGCGGGTTCCGCGGGCGCGCGCCGGCGCGCCAGCCCGTGCTCGGTCTTGTTCCAGACGAAGCGGCGGTTGAAGTAGTCGTAGAGCGCCATCCAGGCCGCGACCGAAACCATCGCGTAGTAAAGCGGTAGCAGCGGCAGCAGCAGGAGCAGGCCGGGCGAGCCGCAGCGGAGCGCGCCGACGGCCGGTGGCGCGAAGAGCGCGATGCTCCCCAGGAGCCAGACGCCGAGCGCGATCGTCGAGGTCAGGGTCGCGAGCGTGCCCTGCGGCGCGAACAGCGATCCGTCCCAATAGGCGAGCAGCGCGGCGACGGCGAAGACCGGATAGCCCAGCGCCGTGGCGACCGTGCCGAAGGCCAGCGACAGGAAGGCGAAGGTGGCGCTGACGCCAGCCTCACGCAGGAGCCTGACCGGCTCCCGCGAATGCGTCACCAGCGTCTGGATATAGCCCTTGATCCAGCGCGAGCGCTGCTTGAGCCAGGCCGGGATGGTGAGAGGTGCTTCCTCGCGCGTATTCGATGGCAGATCGCCGATGCGATAGCCGGCGCGCACCAGGCGCAGCCCGAGATCGGCATCCTCGGTCACGTTCCAGGCATCCCACCCGCCGATGGCGCGCAGCACCTCCGTCCGGAAATGGTTCGAGGTGCCGCCGAGCATGATCGGCAGCTGGAACAGCAGCAGGCCGGGATTGAGGACCTCGAAGAGCCCGGCATACTCGAGGGCGAAGAGTCCGGGGAGCGTGCCTTCCTCGGCATGATCGATCAGCAGCCGCGCCTGCAGGCAGGCAAGGTCCGGAGGCCCGCTGAGAAAGCGCGCCGCCGCCATGCGCAGCTGCTGTCGGTCGGGAATGTCCTCGGCGTCGAAGATGGTGAAGAGCGAGCCACGGGCCTCGAGCAGCGCGAGATTGAGCGCTCGCGGCTTCGTGCGCGGGACGCCGGGCGGCACGATCGTCACCGTGAACTGGGGCGGCAGCGCCATCTTTGCCAGCGACGCCCACATGCCGGTATCGTCCGCTTCGATCAGCAAGCGGATGTCGAGCTTGGCGGGCGGATAGTCGAGGGCGCAGAGCGCCTCGGTCAATTGCTGCAGAACCGCCTCTTCGCGGTACATCGGCACGGCGACGGTGTAGACCGGCAGGCGCGCATCGTCGATACGCCAACGATGGCTTTGCCAGAGATCGGGCGTTGCACGTTCGATCGTGGTCGCGAGGCGCAACAGGATGAGGCCGAGAAAAATCGGCCCGAGCAGCAGGGCGAGCGCGAAGAAGGTTTCGAGCGGCGCAAGGACGCTGCCGATTGCCGCCGTAGAGAGGCCGGTGCCGGCCGTGATCACCTGGCCGCGGCTGGCGCCAGAGCGGGCACTGTCGCGGGCGAGCCCGGCCTCGTCGAGGCCGGCGGCATGGCGGGCCAGCTCGGTGGCGTTGGAGCTGCGCAGCGTCTCGGCGAAGCGGCGCGGTGTCGTCACTGCGATATCCTCGCGCTGTCGCGGGCCGGCCTCGATCATCCGGCGCAGTGCCGGCCCTTCCGGGGCGATTACGAAGCGGAGCGAGGTTTCTTCCCGTATGGGCGCAAAGCCCTGGCGCAGGATCGCGCCATATTCGCCACCCGGCGGCACCGATGGGGGAGTGGATTGAAAGGGTAGGCCCATCTCGGCCGCCAATGCGCGGTAGAAGCCGACCTCGTCGATCAGGCCGAGCGTCATGGCCTCGCGCGCGGGATCGGTGCGGCTGCGCATGGCGCGCTCGGCGGCGCGCATGAGGTCCGAGGGAGCGATGCCATGCCGCGTCAGAAAGGCGAGTTCAACCGGCAGGCCGGCTGCAGCAGGCCCGAGATTGCTCGAACGGCTGTCGCTACCGCTGCCCCCCACTGGCCCCGGTCTCGCCCCACGCATCAACGCCCGATGCGGATGCATCGGGACAACTCATGGTTGCTGTTGAGGCGACGAGAGTCGAGAGGCCTCCCGTAAAAACTTTGGGCGAGGCCCGGGGGCGACGTCAGCGCCCCGCCAGGATTTCCGCGACCTGCGGGATATCCTTGTCGCCGCGGCCGGAAAGATTGACCACCATCAGATGATCCTTCGGCTTCTGCGGCGCGAGCTCGGCGACGCGGGCGAGGGCATGGGCGCTTTCGAGCGCCGGGATGATGCCTTCCAGCCGCGAAATGAGCTGGAACGCCTCGAGCGCCTCTTCGTCGGTGGCCGAGAGGTACTTCACCCGGCCGACATCATGCAGCCAGGAATGTTCCGGCCCGATGCCGGGATAGTCGAGCCCAGCCGAGATCGAGTGGGCGTCCTTGATCTGCCCATCATCGTCCATCAGCAGGAAGGTGCGGTTGCCGTGCAGCACACCAGGGCGCCCGCCGGTCAGCGAAGCCGCATGCAGACCGCTCGGGATGCCGTGGCCGGCGGCCTCGACGCCGTAGATCTCGACGGAAGCATCGTCGAGGAAGGGGTGGAACAGCCCCATCGCGTTGGAGCCGCCGCCGATGCAGGCGATCAGCGAATCCGGCAGGCGGCCTTCGGCCTCCTGCATCTGCTCGCGCGTTTCCTTGCCGATGATCGACTGGAAGTCGCGGACCATCGCCGGATAGGGATGGGGGCCGGCGACCGTGCCGATGCAGTAGAAGGTCGTCGCGACATTGGTCACCCAGTCGCGCAGCGCCTCGTTCATCGCGTCCTTGAGCGTCTTGGTGCCGGATTCGACCGGCACGACCCTGGCGCCGAGCATCTGCATGCGGAAGACATTGGGCGCCTGCCGGGCGACGTCGACCGCGCCCATATAGACGATGCATTCCAGGCCGTAGCGGGCGCAGAGCGTCGCGGTGGCGACGCCGTGCTGGCCGGCGCCGGTCTCGGCGATGATGCGCTTCTTGCCCATCCGCCGCGCCAGCAGGATCTGGCCGAGCACGTTGTTCACCTTGTGGGAGCCGGTGTGGTTCAGCTCCTCGCGCTTCAGATAGATCTTGGCGCCCAATAGGCCGGAGGCCGTCGACTTGCTCCGAAAATGCTCGGTCAGCCGCTCAGCGAAGTAGAGCGGCGAGGGGCGGCCGACATAGTGCTTCAGCCCGTCAGTCATCTCAGCGTGATAGGCGGGGTCGGCCTTGGCGGCGTTGTAGGCCTGCTCCAGCTCGAGGATGAGCGGCATCAGCGTCTCGGCGACGAAGCGGCCGCCGAACAGGCCGAAGCGGCCGTTCTCGTCCGGGCCGTTACGGTAGCTGTTCGGGTTGGAGGGGGCGTTCATGCCGTTGAACCTTCCTGCACTGCCGCTGCGGCCATGCGGGCCGCCGCGATGAATTCCGCGATCCGGGCCGGATCCTTGACCCCCGGCGCGCTTTCGACGCCCGAGGAGACATCGACGCCCGCCGGCCGGGCGATGCGGATCGCCTCCGTGACATTCGCCGGATCGAGCCCGCCCCCTAGCATGAAGGGCTGCGCAGGGTCGAGGCCGGCGAGCAGCGTCCAGTCGAAGGGGCGTCCGTGCCCGCCGGGATAGGCTGCATCTTTCGGCGGCTTGGCGTCGAGCAGGATGCGGTCGGCCACATCGCGATAGGCTGTGATGGCTTTCAGATCATCCGCCGCGGCGATGCCAAGCGCCTTCATGACGGGCCGCCCGGCGGCGCGTCGCAGGGCGGCGGTCTGCTCGGGCGTCTCGTGGCCATGCAGCTGCAGCCAATCCGGCTTCAGGGCCTCGACAAGCTCGGCCGCCTGCCTCTCATCCCAATCGACGATCAGCGCGGCGATCTCGGCCTTGCCGCGCGCGATAGTGGCGAGCTCGGCGGCACGCTGCGGCGTGATGAAGCGCGGGCTTTTCGGATGGAAGACGAAGCCGACCATGTCCGCGCCGCCGTCGAGCGCGGTGCGAAGGGTCTCTGGTGTGGAGAGGCCGCAGATCTTGATCACGAATGGCGCACCGTTCGACATGGTCGCGCCTTTAGCATGGTCCGTTCGTCGGCGCATGCCGTACTTGCGACATGATGGCGAAGGAAGTCATGCTGGACGGGGCGAAGAAGGGGGGAAGGATTGGTCCGGCTTGGCATGGGCAGGCGCAGTCTGGCGGGTCTGGCGATTCTGCTCGCTGTTTCCGGCCTCGTCGCGGCGGGGTCCTACTATGTCAGCCAGCCGCACACCCTGCGTCTTGCGGTTGGGCCGCTCGGGTCGGAAGATGCCCGAATGGCCGCCGCCTTCGTGCAGGGGCTCAATCGCGACAAGGCCTCGATCCGCCTGCGCCTCGTTCTGACGGAAGGCTCCGAGGACAGCGCCAGGAAGATCGATGCCGGGCAGGCCGATCTCGCCATGCTGCGATCGGACATTGCCATGCCCTCGACCGCCGACACGGTGCTGATCACCCGGCGGACCTTTCCCTTCTTCATCACGACGAAGGAGAGTGCCATCGGGCGCATCGCCGATCTGCGCGGCCGCAAGGTCGGTGTCATTCGGAACCCGGCTGGCAACCTTGCCCTTCTGAAACGTGTCCTGGCGCAGTACGAGGTGCGCCCCGAAGAGGTCGAGATCGTCAGCCTGACTCCCGACGAGATGGTGCAGGCGTCGAAGGAAAAGCGCGTCGAGGCCTTCTTCTCGATCAATGCCGTCGGATCGCACACCAACAATGAAGGCTTGCGCCGGCTGCGCGAAGCATGGGGCGAGGACCCCGCGCTGATCCCGGTGCGCGAGGCGGATGCGCTGGCGGCGCATTATCGCGCCATCGAGTCCGGCGAGATCGTGCGCGGCGCGCTCGGCGGCGACCCGCCCCGGCCGGCGGAAAGCCTGCAGACGATCTCGATCACCTCGCGCCTCGTCGCGGCTCAGAGCCTCGACGATAATCTGGTCGGCGATCTGACCAAGGAGATCCTTGGCCTGAGATTGACGCTCGCGGGTGAGGTGCCGGCGGTGCAGGCGCTGGAAACCCCCTCCACGGACAAGGATGCGCCGCTGCCCGTCCATTCCGGCGCCGCAGCCTATATCGACGGCGAGCAGGAGACCTTCTTCGATCGCTATGGCGACTGGTTCTATATCGGCGCGATGGCTCTCTCTGCGGTCGGCACGGGCGGGGCTGCGCTGCTCAGCCGCGAGAGCGCCAACCGGCGCCGGCGCGCCATGTCCGGCCTCGACGAACTGCTGGAGCTGCTCGCGGCGATCCGTACCTGCGAGGATGAGGAGGAGCTGGCGCGGCTCGGGCGGGAGGCGGACCTGATCCTGACGCGCGTGCTCGCCGACTATGCCAAGGGCGACCTCGACACTGCTGCGCTCGCCGCCTACCGGCTTGCCATCGATCAGGTCGGACGGGCCGTCGCCGAGCGGCAGCGGGCGCTGGCGGAAGACTGAACGCGCTCACCTTTCGGCAGCCTCAACGGTTGCCCAAACGCCCTCCAGCGTTTATGTGCAGCGCAACGAATTCCAGATTCACGTGAAACAGGCTGCGCCGGCAGGGCTTCGAACCTGACCGGCTCGTGGCCTTGAAAGCAAGGCCCTTACGCATGTCCATGCGCAACATCGCCATCATCGCGCACGTCGACCACGGCAAGACGACCCTTGTCGACAAGCTGCTGCAGCAGTCCGGCGCCTTCCGCGAGAACCAGCGCGTCGCCGAGCGCGTGATGGACTCCAACGACCTTGAGAAGGAGCGCGGCATCACCATCCTGGCCAAGGCGACCTCGGTCGTCTGGAAGGACACGCGCATCAACATCGTCGACACCCCCGGCCACGCCGATTTCGGCGGCGAGGTCGAGCGCATCCTGAACATGGTCGATTCCGCCATCGTGCTGGTCGACGCGGCCGAAGGCCCGATGCCGCAGACCAAGTTCGTGGTCTCGAAGGCACTGAAGCTCGGCCTCAAGCCGATCGTCGCGATCAACAAGGTCGACAAGCCCGACGCGCGCACCACCGAAGTCATCAACGAGGTCTTCGACCTCTTCGCCGCGCTCGACGCCACCGACGAGCAGCTCGACTTCCCGATCCTCTACGGCTCGGGCAAGCAGGGCTGGATGGCCGATTCCCCGGAAGGTCCGCAGGATCAGGGCCTGGCGCCGATGTACGATCTCATCCTCAAGCACGTCCCGGCGCCGACAGTCGAGGACGGCCCGTTCCGCATGATCGGCACGCTGCTCGAGGCCAATCCCTATCTCGGCCGCATCATCACCGGCCGTGTCACCTCGGGCTCGGCCAAGCCGAACCAGACCATCAAGGTGCTCTCGGGCGACGGCTCCACCGTCGAGACCGGCCGCATCTCGAAGATCCTCGCCTTCCGCGGCATCGAGCGCCAGCCGATCGAGGAAGCGGTCGCGGGTGACATCGTCTCGATCGCCGGCCTGGTGAAGGGCACCGTTGCCGATACCTTCTGCGACCCGGCTATCACCGACCCGATCAAGGCCCAGCCGATTGATCCGCCGACCGTCTCGATGACCTTCTCGGTCAACGACTCGCCGCTCGCCGGCACCGAGGGCGACAAGGTCACGACCCGCGTCATCCGCGACCGCCTGTTCAAGGAGGCCGAGGGCAATGTCGCGCTGAAGATCGAGGAAGCCTCCGACAAGGACAGCTACATCGTCTCCGGCCGCGGCGAACTCCAGCTCGCCATCCTGATCGAGACCATGCGCCGCGAGGGCTTCGAGCTTGGCGTCTCCCGTCCGCGCGTCGTGCTGAAGCGCGACGAGGGCGGCCAGCTGCTGGAGCCGATCGAAGAGGTCGTCATCGACGTCGACGAGGAGCATTCCGGCGTCGTTGTGCAGAAGATGGCCGAGCGCAAGGCGGACATGCTGGAGATGCGGCCGTCGGGCGGCAACCGCCTGCGCCTCGTCTTCCACGCTCCGACCCGCGGCCTGATCGGCTATCAGGGCGAGCTGCTGACAGACACCCGCGGCACGGCGATCATGAACCGGCTGTTCCACGCCTATCTGCCCTACAAGGGCGAGATCGCGGGCCGCCGCAATGGCGTGCTGATCGCGATGGAGACCGGTGAGGCCGTAGCCTACGCGCTGTGGAACCTCGAGGATCGTGGCCCGATGATGATCGAGCCGGGCTGGAAGGTCTATCAGGGCATGATCGTTGGCGAGCACACCCGCGAGAACGATCTCGAGGTCAACGTCCTCAAGGGCAAGAAGCTCACCAACATCCGCACGACATCGAAGGATGAGGCGGTTCGCCTCACCCCGCCTATCCGCATGACGCTGGAGCGGTCGCTGGCCTGGATCGACGACGACGAGCTCGTCGAAGTCACGCCGAAGTCGATCCGCCTGCGCAAGGCGATCCTCGACCCGAACGACCGCAAGCGCTCGCAGAAGCAGAAGGCCGAAGTGGCCTGAGCCGGATCGCCGGCAGCTAGCGCCTTATCCGGCGCAGCTGCCGGCATTGTGCCTCAGCGGCTCATCAAGAGCGGCAGCGGGGTGGATTTCAGCAGCGACTGCGTGACGCCGCCGAGCAGCCATTCGCGCAGCCGCGAGTGCTTGTAGGCGCCGCAGACGATCAGATCGGCGCGGAAATCCGTTGCGGCCTGCCGGATCGTCTCGGCTACGTCGTTCTTTCCGCTCAGCGCGACGTTTCGAACGGTTACGGAAGCGCCGTGTCGCGCCAGATGCGGCGCCAGTTCCGCCCCGGCGACAAAGCGCGACAGATCCTTCTCGCCGGTAACGGAGAGAATCTCGACCTCGGCGCCTTTCAGGAACGGCCGGACTTCCGCCACCGTGCGGGCCGCGCCCGCGCTGCCGTCCCAGGCGATCAGGATGCGCCGGGCAGCGAAGGTCTCGGAACCCGGCGGCACGATGATCACCGGCCGGCCGCTATCGAACAGCGCGGCTTCGATCAGGCCGCGGTCGCGCTCGGCGGCATCCTTCTCCAGATCGAGCACGCTGAGGTCGTGGACGCGGGCGAGGCTGACGAGCCGGTCGCTGAGATCGGCATAGACCAACTGCGGCGTCTCGATCGTGCTGGTCACGCCGGCCAGGTCGGCGCTGGTCCGCGCGAGTTCGGCGAAACGCTCGGCCAGAACGCCGATGCGTCGGTTCTCGGCGTGGACGAAGGCGACGCCGAAGTCTCCGATCAGCGAAGCCGGGATTGCGTAGCGCATCGCCGCGGCCTGGATTGTCAGATGCGCACCCGCTTGCTGCGCGAGCGACAGGGCATAGCCGAGCGCGGATTCGAGCTCGCCCTGGCCTTCCTCGGTATAGGCGGTGAAGATGCTCTTGATCGACGGAGCCATCGAGATCTCCAATGGTTCGCAATGGGACATAGGCTGGCCGGATCATTGTGCCCGCGCCTTGCGCTGGGTCAAATACGGTTGTCGCGGCCGATGGCTCCGCCCTGCGCCCGATGCAGTGCGCGGTTGATGGCGGCCGCGCTTGTCGGCCTGTTCCGGCTCTGATCCTGTGTGCGGCTTCCGGAGGAGGATCACTGCCATGCAATTCCGCAATCTCGGCCGCTCGGGCCTGCGCGTCTCGCTCGTCGGGCTCGGCTGCAACAATTTCGGCGGCCGCATCGATCTCGATGCGACCCGGAAGGTTGTCGATGCCGCGATCGAGCACGGCATCACGCTGTTCGACACCGCCGACATCTATGGCGAGCGCGGTGGCTCCGAGACCGCGCTTGGCGAGGTGCTGGGCGCGCGGCGCAAGCAGATCGTGCTGGCGAGCAAATTCGGCATGGAGATGGATGCCGAGGGTGTGAAGAAGGGCGGCTCGCGCCGCTACATCATGAGTGCGGTCGAGGATTCGCTGCGGCGCCTGAAGACCGACTGGCTCGATCTCTATCAGCTTCACCGGCCCGACCCGCTGACCCCGATCGAGGAGACGCTGCGCGCCCTCGACGACCTCGTCCGCCAGGGCAAGGTGCGCTATGTCGGCTGCTCCAACGTCGTCGCCTGGCAGGTCGCCGATGCGCAATGGACGGCGCGCGACCTCGGCATTCCCGGTTTCGCCTCGGCGCAGGACGAGTACAGCCTGCTGAAGCGCGGCGCCGAGAAGGACCTGATCCCGGCCATCGCCCATTACGGCATGGGGCTCCTGCCCTATTTCCCGCTCGCCAACGGCGCGCTTACCGGCAAATACAAGCGCGGCGCGGCGATGCCGGAAGGCGCGCGCCTGACCAAGCTGCCGGAACGCGCCGGCCAGATCTTCAGTGAGGACAACTGGCGCAGGATCGAGGGGCTGACCGCTTTTGCCGAGGCGCGCGGCCATAGCCTCGTCGAGCTCGCCTTCTCCTGGCTCGCCGCCCAGCCGGTCGTCTCCAGCGTCATCGCCGGCGCGACCAGGCCGGAACAGGTCGCGGCCAACGTCAAGGCGGCCGACTGGGCGCTGAGCGCCGAGGATCTCGCCGAGATCGACGCAATTACGAAGTAGTGGCGGAACCCTGCCGGCCGAGCGGCGCCAGAAGCTCGGCCAGCCTCCCGGCGTCGGCATCGCTAAGCTGCGCGCCGACCGCTTCCTGGATCGCAACGCGATAGACGGGCCAGATCTCTCGGCGCAGTGCCTGGCCCGCCGGTGTCGCGACAACGAGCTGGCCGCGGCCATCGCTCTCGCAGCGCCGCCTTTCGACCAGCCCGCGCGCCTCCAGCCGGTCGAGCAGCCTGGAGAGATTGTGCTGTTCAAGCAGCAACGCGTTCTCCAGCGCAAAGGGCCGTAGCCCCGCCTTGCCGGCGCGTTCCAGCTCCCACAGCACATCGTACCAAGCGAGCGGCGGCAGGCCGGCCTGCTTCAGGCGGCGCTCGACCACGGCCAATGCCACGCGCTGAGCCCGGTGCAGGCCAATCCAGGCGCTGATGATCGCGTCGCTCGGGGTTTCCTGCTTCGGCATCGCCGCTTCTTAGCAAATCGATGCAATTGCATCAATCTTGACGCGCGGCACGCCCATGGCAATATGGATGCAATTGCATCGATTAACCGATACCTGCCCTGGAGGCGACCATGCCCGCACAGCTCACCCTGATCTCCTTCGCCCTCTGCCCCTATGTCCAGCGCGCGGCGATCGTCCTGCGCGAAAAGGAGATTGCCTATGAACGGATCGATATCGACCTCGCCAACAAGCCCGACTGGTTTCTGAAACTCTCGCCGCTCGGCAAGGTGCCGGTGCTGAAGGTGGATGGGGAAGTCCTCTTCGAGAGCGCGGTGATCGCGGAATATCTCGACGAGGCGTATCAGCCGCGGCTGCACCCGGCGGATGCGCTGGCGAAGGCGCGGCATCGCGCCTGGATCGAATTCGCCTCGTCCATCCTCGCCGACATCTGGATCGTCGAGACGACCCCGGACGAAACGGTTTTTGCCGACAGGCTCGCCTTGCTCGGCGCCAAATTCGCCCGCGTCGAGGCCGAGCTGGGGGACGGTCCCTTCTTCGCCGGCGCGGCGTTCTGCCTGGTCGATGCAGCCTTCGCGCCGGTCTTCCGCTACTTCGACGTCTTCGACGCGATCGCCGATCTCGGCGTGTTCGACGCCACGCCGAAAGTCCGCGCCTGGCGCAAAGCCCTGGCCGCCCGCCCCTCCGTCCGCGACGCCGTGGTGCCGGATTATCCGGAGCGACTGCGCAGCTTCCTTCGCAAGCAGGGCGGCGTGATGGCCCGCCGGATGGTGCTGGCCGCTTAGAGAGCGTTTGCAAATTCACTGAGCCCTCATCCTGGGGAGCCATTCCGGCAGGAACGGCGTCTCGAAGGATGCTCCAGGAGGCTCAGGAGATAGCTGGACCATCCTTCGAGACGCGCCTGACGGTGCTCCTCAGGATGAGGGCTGGAGTTTCCAAACAGATAGGTCTCCTAAAGCGGCTTGGCGTCCCGTTTCGCTCCTGACGTGTTTTGGCCAGCTTGCTGCGAATCGCAGGCTCGATGCGATGGACCGGCCGCGCGCGCCCGCTTATGGTCCGCGCCATGAGCGATACAGCTGCGACCGCCCCCGCCCTGAAGCCCGGCGACCACCTCTTCTTGGTCGACGGCTCGAACTTCATCTTCCGAGCCTATTTCCAGTCGATCAATCAGGACCGGAAATACCTGTCGCGCTCGGATGGTTTGCCTTCCGGCGCGGTCCGGCTCTTCGCGACGAAGCTGTTCCAGTTCGTGCGCGAGGGCGTGCTCGGCGTGAAGCCGACCCATCTCGCCATTGTCTTCGACAAGTCGGAGAACTCGTTCCGCAAGGCGATCTACCCGGCCTATAAGGGCAATCGCTCCGACCCGCCGGCCGATCTCATTCCCCAGTTCCCGCTGATGCGCGAGGCCGTGCGCGCCTTCGGCCTCATCCCGGTCGAGCAGGATGTCTACGAGGCCGACGACCTGATCGCGACCTATGCCAAGCAGGCGCGCGAGGCAGGCGCCGAGGTGCTGATCGTTTCGGCGGATAAAGACCTGATGCAGCTCGTGCGGCCGGGCGTCGCGATGTACGACCCAGCCTCTGGCGACCAGAAGAAGGGCGCCGGCTTCCGCGCCGAGCGCCGCATCGGCGAGCCGGAGGTGGTCGAGTATTTCGGTGTCACCCCGGACAAGGTCACGGATGTGCAGGCGCTTGCCGGCGATGCCACCGACAACGTGCCGGGCGCACCCGGCATCGGTATCAAGACGGCGGCCCAGCTCATCGGCGAATATGGCGATCTTGAAACCCTGCTGGCCCGCGCCGGCGAGATCAAGCAGCCGAAGCGCCGGGAGACGCTGACCAACCCCGAGGTGGTCGAGAAGGTCCGCATCTCGCACAAGCTCGTCAGCCTCGTCGACGACGTTGAGGTCGAGACGCCGCTTGAGACCTTGACGCTGGAGCAGCCGGACCCGGCGAAGCTCATCGCCTTCCTCAAGGCGATGGAGTTCACCACCATCACCAAGCGCGTCGCCGAGGCCTATGAGGCCGATGTCGGCGCCGTCGATGCTGATCCGGCGCTGGCTCCCGGCGGTTCCCGCGCGGCCGAGCTCAAGGCACTCTATGCCGGCGCCGATGTCATCGAAGATGCAGTCTCAGCCACGACGCCGGCCGCGCCTTCTCCGACCGCCACCCTGCCCGAGGCGACAGGCGGCGAGGCCGGCTGGATGAAGCCGGCCGATCTCGCCGCCACCCGCAAGAACGAGGCGATCGTGGCCAAGATCGATCGCTCCAAATACGAATGCCTGCGCACGCTCGCCGATCTCGAACGCTGGATCGGCTGGGCTTATGAGGCCGGCCATGTCGCGCTCGACATCGAGACGAACTCGCTCGATGCGATGCAGGCCGATCTCGTCGGCATCTCGCTCGCCGTCGCGCCCGGCCGCGCCTGCTATATCCCGTTGCAGCATCGCGCCGGCGATGGCGGCCTTTTCGACGAAGGGCTGCTCCCGGAGCAGATCCCATTGGCGCAGGCCGTCGCGGCGCTGAAGCCCCTGCTGGCCGACAAGGGCGTGCTCAAGATCGGCCAGAACCTGAAATACGACCTGCTGGTGCTGGAGCGCCATGGCGTCGCCGTGTCCCCGATCGAGGACACGATGCTGATCTCCTATGCGCTCGATGCCGGCAGCAACAGCCACGGCATGGACAAGCTCTCGGAACTCCATCTCGGCCATGAGACGATTCCGTATTCTCAGGTCGCCGGCACCGGCAAATCGCAGGTCACCTTCGACAAGGTCCCGCTCGACAGGGCGACCGATTACGCCGCCGAGGATGCCGACGTCACGTTTCGTCTCTGGCTTGCGCTGAAGCCGCGGCTCGCAGCTGAAAAGAAGACCGCCGTCTACGAGGTACTGGAACGGCCGATGGTCGCCGTGCTCGCCGCCATGGAGGCGCGCGGCATCGCCATCGACCGGCAGATCCTGTCCCGCCTCTCCGGCGATTTCGCGCAGGGGCTGGCGCGGCTGGAGGACGAGATCTACGAGCTCGCCGGCGAAAAGTTCACCATCGGCAGCCCGAAGCAGCTTGGCGACATCCTGTTCGGCAAGATGGGGCTGGAGGGCGCCAAGAAGACCGCGACCGGGCAATGGGCGACGGGTGCCGGCGTGCTCGAGGACCTGGCCGAGCAGGGCCACGCGCTGCCCTCCAAGATCTTGGACTGGCGCCAGCTCGCCAAGCTCAAATCGACCTATACGGACTCGCTGCCGGGCTATGTGAACCCGCAGACCAACCGGGTCCACACCTCCTATGCGCTGGCCGCGACCACGACGGGCCGGCTCTCCTCCTCCGAGCCCAATCTGCAGAACATCCCGATCCGCACCGAGGCCGGGCGCAAGATCAGGACGGCCTTCGTGCCGGAGAAAGGCTTCAAGCTGGTCTCGGCCGACTACAGCCAGATCGAACTGCGCCTGCTCGCCCATATCGCCGAGATCCCGCAACTGCGGCAGGCTTTTGCCGATGGCATCGACATCCACGCGATGACGGCCTCCGAGATGTTCGGCGTGCCGGTTCAGGGCATGCCGAGCGAGGTCCGCCGCCGCGCCAAGGCGATCAATTTCGGCATCATCTACGGCATCTCGGCCTTCGGCCTCGCCAACCAGCTCGGCATCGGCCGCGAGGAGGCGAGCGCCTATATCCGCAAGTATTTCGAGCGCTTCCCTGGCATCCGTGACTACATGGATCAGACCAAGACGCATGTCCGCGCCCATGGTCAGGTCACGACGATCTTCGGCCGCGTCTGCCACTTCCCGGCGGTCGCCTCGAAGAACCCGTCCGAGCGCGCCTTCGTCGAGCGGCAGGCGATCAACGCGCCGATCCAGGGCTCGGCCGCCGACATCATCCGCCGGGCGATGATCCGCATGGATGCGGCGCTCACCGCCAACCGGCTCAATGCGCGCATGCTGCTGCAGGTGCATGACGAGCTCGTCTTCGAGGTGCCGGAGGAGGAGGTCGCCAAGACGCTGCCCATCATCGAGAAGGTGATGGTCGATGCCCCGCATCCGGCGGTGCAGCTCCGCGTGCCGCTGGCGGTCGAGGCCCGCGCCGCCGACAACTGGGACGAGGCGCACTGAACCTGCCGGAACCCGGCCGATCCCTCCCGCGTTGACGCTCCGTCGTGCCAGGGGGCGCGGTTGGAAGCAGGAACATGCTCAGCTCATCGGCCTGGCGGCCGTTTCCGCGCTACATGGCGGAACCGGAACCGGTGGAGGAGACACAGGAGGTCACGCCCTACGAGCATGATCTCATCCTCCGCTATGCGATCGTCGGCATCTTCGTCATCCTCGTCACGGCATCGCTGGCGCTGACCAAGGTCATCGCCATGCCGGTGATGGCGGGTGTCATCTTCGGCCTGGTCCTCGGCCCTCTGGTCGATTGGCTCGCCCGCTACGGCGTGCCGCAGCATGCGGCCGCGGGGCTTGTCGTCCTGCTCATCATCGGCCTGATGTTCGGTGCGGTCACGATCCTGGCGGTTCCCGTCGCTGGCTGGAGCGATCAGGTCCCCGCCATGATGGCGGCGCTCCAGACCAAGCTCGCCGGCGTCTTCGCCTTCATGGACGAATTCAGGCGCAGCATCGCCTCGCTCACCGGCAAGGGCGCCGAGCTCAGCGTCTCGCAGGGGAATCCGCTCTTCGACCTCGCCCTGTCGTCCTCGACGGCGGCGGGCGGCATGCTGATCTTCGTCGCCACCGTCTATTTCTGGCTGGCGACGCGGCGCCATCTCAAGGCCCGCATACTCCGGCTCTGCCTCGGCCGGGGCGCGCGTCGTTCCGCCGGCTCCTTCTTCGAGGAGATCGAGGCGCGGGTGGCGCGCTACTTCGCCCTGGTGACGGTGATCAATCTCGGCATGGGCCTGCTGACCATGACCATCGCCTGGCTCGCCGGGCTGCCGTTCCCGGTTTTCTGGGGCGCGCTCGCCTTCCTGCTCAATTATCTCGCCTTCATCGGGCCGGTCATCGTCGCCGTCCTGCTGTTGGCGGGCGCGCTGCTCGATGCGCCGTCGGTCCTCACCGCGCTCTGGCCGGCTGCGGCCTATTACGTGTTGCATCTCGTCGAGGGTAACGCGGTCACTCCCGTCTTCGTCGGCAACCGGCTGACGATCTCGCCGTTCCTGGTCTTCATTGCCTTCATCTTCTGGCTCTGGCTCTGGGGGCCGATCGGCGCCGTGCTCTCGACGCCGATGGTCATCGTCGCCATGGTGGCGCAGGAGGAATTCGCCCGCTACCGGCGCGAGAAGGCCGAGGCTGAAGCCGCGGAGGCGCGCGAAGCCCAGCCCGCCTAGAGCATCGGACCGAAAAGTGGAATCCACTTTTCGGAGAAGTCCGATGCTCAAACAAAGAGCTGGATCGCCACTTCGCGTCCGAAAGGACGCACGGCGATCTAGAGCATTTTCGAGCGAAGTGGACACCGGTTCGCGTGAAGAAAATGCGATAAAACAACGAGCCGAGCGCGCTGCGGAACAGAATCCGCGGCCGGCACGTTGCGACAGGTGCGAGGCACCTGCGCAGAGCCACTTGCGGCGCCGCTGTCGCCCCGGCACCATTCCGCTCCCACCACAGGAACCGATCGACATGGCAACCACGACATCCGCGAAACGTCAGGCCGCCGCCGCAGCCAGGCGGGCGAAAGCCGAAGTCGAAGCCGGCGCCGAGGAGGTTTCGGCGGAGGCGCGTCAGGCTGGTGCACGCGCCAAGCGTCAGGCGAGCGCTCTGGAGGACACTCTGGCCCGCAGCGCCGAGGAGATCGCCGCGACCGTGACGGATCGCCTGCGCGCCGTCGGCGTCGATACCGACAAGATGGTCGATGTCGCCAAGGAGCAGGCGACGGAGCTGCAAAGGCTGATCGAGGATGAAATCCGCGAGCGGCCGCTGCGTGCCCTCGGGCTGGCGGCCGCGGTGGGGCTGTTCGTCGGCTATCTTTCGGCGCGCTGACCATGCTTGGGGGGCTCGGATCCTTCATTGCTTCGGAGGTTTCCGGGGCGGTGAGGCGCAACGTCACCGTCTACGGTCTGTTCGGTCTCGCCGCTTTGCTGCTGCTCTGCGCGGCCGGCTACGCACTGAACGCCCTGCACACGCTGCTGGCGCTTCGCTACGGCGCGATCGCTGCGAGTCTGTGGATCGCGGGCGGTCTGTTCGCGGCGGCTCTACTGGCCTTCTGCATCGGGCTTTTCGTCAAGAACAGGCGACGGCCGCCACGCCCCATTGCCGCGGCGGCGCTCGCTGCTGCGCCGCTGGCCGCGAAGCTGATCGGTCCGCGGTTGAGCTGGCGCATGGTGGTCGCTGGCGGTGTCGTTGTGCTCGGCGCCATTCTCGGCCGCCAGATCGTTGCCGGCGGCGACAAGGACAAGGACGAGGCGTGATCCTCGCGCCTCTGCTCGGCGGCCGTCGCGGTGGACGGGCCATGTCATTTTACATAGGGATGTCGGCGTGCGTCCTTTAACAAGGCTGGCATGCCTACCCAAGTGAGACCTCGCAGCCGATTTCCGCTTCCGGCCCTTCCGGCCTTCGGCACACGGCTTCGCTCCGCCACGACGACGATCATCGCGATCGGCGTGGTCGCGGTCGCGATCATCGTGGCTGCCTGGATCAATCAGCAGGCGCGACGCACCTCTGACCTCGTCTCGCACGCCATCGAGATCCGCGAGCGGGCGGAGCGCTTCCTCGGCCGGCTCCGCGATGCCGAGACCGGGCAGCGCGGCTATCTCCTCACGGGCCAGGCGAGCTATCTCGAACCCTTTACGGAAGGGCGGGCAGCGGCCGGGCCCGAGCTCGATATCCTCACCGCCCTCGTCGATGCCGATCCGGTCCAGAAGGCGCAGATGGCCAGGCTGCGCGACGACATGCGCCTCAAATTCGACGAGCTCGACCGCACGATCGCGCTCGAGCGGGCAGGGCGCCGCGATCAGGCTCTGGCCCTCTTGCGTGATTCCGGTAGCGGCGATGCGATGGATCGCCTGCGCGACACGGTGCGGGAGATCCAGCAGACGGAGAACATCCGTCTTCTGACTCTCTATCGCCAGGAGGAGCGTCGCCGGCTCTGGGGCAGCACCGGTATCGTCATCGCGCTGGCGGGGCTCGCCTTCGCCGCCTGGCAGCAATTGCGCCGGCGTCAGCGCCGCAGCGTGGCGCTGGCGATCAGCAACGCCGAACTCGAAAGGATCGTCGGCGAGCGGACCAGGCAGCTCGAGAGCGAACACCTGCGGATCGAGGCGCTGCTGCGCGACGTCAATCATCGCGTTGGCAACAACCTCGCCATGGTCTCGGCGCTGCTCAACGTCCAGAGCCGCCAGACGCGGGAGCCGGCCGTGAAGGCTGCGCTGGCCCAGGCTCAGTCGCGCATCCAGGCGATCGCGGCTGGCCAAAGGCGGCTGCGCCTCGACATCGAGACGGACGAGATCGATGCGCGCCCCTATATGGAGGATCTGCTCGCCGAGATCGGCAAGGCGGCGGAGGGGCGCCCGATCACCATCGATCTGGATATGGATTCGATCCGCCTGCCGGGGCGGGACGCCGTCTCCTTCGTCGTCATCGTCAACGAACTCGTCACCAACGCGATCAAGCATGCTTTCCCGGACGGCATGTCCGGGCGAGTCACCATCCGGCTCGCGCGCGAGGACGCAGACGACGCGCCGGCCCTCACCATGACGATCGAGGATGATGGGGTTGGCCTGCCCGCCGAAGTCGAGAACAAGGGATTAGGGCAGACGGTGATCGCGAGCCTGCTTCGCAGCATGCGGGCCACCATGACGACCGAACCGCTGCATCCGGGCACAGAACGTCCCGGGACACGTGTGACGCTGACGTTCCCGAAGCGGGAGAGTTCACAGGCCTCTGCTTGAGGCTTCGAGCGTTAGCGGCGGTCGAGAGCTCCGCCGCTAACCCTGCACGGCGCCGTCGCGGGCACCGATCGCGCTCATGACGAAAGTGGCCACTTCGCGGATCGAGAATGGCTTGCGCAGGAAACGGGCGCTGCGCAGCGGTGCGGGAACCTCGTTTGGACCCGATCCCGAAACGAAAGCGAAGGGTGTTCCCGTCTTCTGAAGCGCACTCGCGACATCGAAGGTCTTCCCGCCGACGACGTCGATGTCGAGCAGCGCGCAGGAGAGCTTGCGTGCCGTGGCGCGGCGCGCTTCCGCAACAGAATCGACCACGATCAGTTCGGCCTCGTCGCCGAGCTGCTCCG
Source organism: Bosea sp. F3-2 (assembly GCF_008253865.1). Lineage (NCBI taxonomy): Bacteria > Pseudomonadati > Pseudomonadota > Alphaproteobacteria > Hyphomicrobiales > Alloboseaceae > Allobosea > Allobosea sp. F3-2. Next base: position 4,087,303 of record NZ_CP042331.1, on the reverse strand, counting down.
CCACGGCGCTTTCGATGTCCATGGCGATGAACGGGTCATCTTCGACGATCAGAACGCGAATATCAGCCATCGACCGGCTTCTCACTCACTGCAATCCCACGATGTCCCGACAACGTCATTGGATTGGCGATGTTCCTGCTTCTAACCCCATATGGGGGAAGAAGCGTCGACTTTGAGTCGATTTTGCCAAGTCAAGGTTAGTAAAAAGTAAGTCTTTGCCGAAAACGATGACACCCGCCCTTCGGTTTGATCAGGTTGGTTAATGGACCTCTCGACAATCGATGGAGCGCGCCTGTCAGCGCCGCCTCCCGGGAGGGACGAGCGTCAGTTCCAGGGCGGTCACGCCGGTCGCGACGTTGATGCCGCGATGGCCCTGGAACGGCAGCGGCTGCAGCGTCACTTCGTCTTTCTCCCCACCGGTCAGCATATGGCCGCCTGTTCCGGCGCCTGTCCCCGACGCCTTGTACTGGCCCGCGAGGGCTCCCAGCGGCGCGCGCGCATAGGGGCCGAAGACACGCCAGGCCATCGCCGCGCTGCGGATCGATGCGAGGTCGAGGCTGAAGCCGTGGACGACACCGGTGTATTGCTGCAGCGGCCCACGGCGGGGGCGGAAACGGCACTCCATCGGCTTCTGCGTGGTCACGATGGCGGCGGGCGGGCCGCTGAGCGTGCAGGATAGCCGCCCGGTCGGGGGGCCGCTCGGCTGGGCCAATGCAGGGGCGGTCAGACATGCCAGGCCGGCGAAGGCGGTTAGGGCAAGGCTGGATCGGGAATGCCCAGTAATCATCGCATATGCTCCTGGCGGGGGACCGGTCGAAACGCCCCAAGAAACCCACAGTTCCGCCGTAAGGGAACCAAAGGAAGCTTGTTGCGTTGACTCGTTATCTTGGCATGGGAATGTCGATGTCCGTGAGTCGCCTGCGGGGAGAAATCCCAACAATCCACGACCCGGCCCCGGAAACGGTCCTTCCGCCGTTCTGGGAGCTTGAGGATTTGCTGGCTACAGGGCTCGATTGCGATGAGGCCCTTGCCGTGATGGCGGCGCGCCGCGCTGCCCCGAGGCTCGTCGATGACGGCGGGCTCGATGAACCCCCAGAACGCCAATCTTTCCTGCTGCGCTTCGACGCCCCCGAATAGTTTTCCTTCCATCACTGGCAGAAGCGCGATGAGCGCGAACGCCGCGCCTGGATGTCGACGTGCAGGTGGTTGGCGTGAGCGGCGTCAGAGCCGGGCCCGAGCGCCGTCATGAAGGCTCCGCAAGCCGATTGGCGCACCGCGTCTAGGAAGCGGTTCTGGACAAGGCCCGAGGGCTTTTCGACGAGGATCGTCTCCGACTTGCCGCCTTCCGCGAGTTTGAAGGCGAAGATATCCAATGCCTGCCCGGTGGCATGCTCGCTGATCGGGCCGGACGAGTCTCGATTACGCCGCCGGCATTCCTGCCCGCCACCGACCTGCATCCCGGCCAGGCTGAGAGTGAAATACCCGCGCGCCAAAGGCTGAACGCTCGTGTCGAGCCAATCGGCGACGGCCGATGCCATCGCACAGCTGACCAGCGGCGCCGGCTCGAAGGTGACCGTCTGTCCCGATGTGCTGCCCCGGATCGCGAGGGTGTGCAGGCGAACCGGGTCGTCCACGTGGCAAGCAGGATCAGCTTTGGAAACCTCCGAATCGGCCGGTTCCACCCGGTTCCCCGGAATGGAGGCCATCCTGGACAGGCAAGACTGCGCCTGCCCGCTTGCCGGTGGAGGCAGGGGCGGCGAGGGCTTGGCTTCTTCCGGCTGAGCGGCCGGGCGCGGCAGAAGCGCCGCCGGTCGCGGTGGCGGCAATCTCTGCGCGCGCGGCTGGGAACGAGGCGCAGCAGTCTCTGCCCGGGGCGATGCGGGTATGAAGCAGGCGGCGATCAGGACAAGGATTGTTGCCGCGGCGAGGCTCGGACGCTGGATCGAATTCAGCTGTCGAGCGCGGCAGCGCCGGCAACGGCCAGACTCGTCAGTGCAGCCAGCGCCAGGGACAGGATCTCTCCGCTGAGGGCACCCGGAGTGACGGCTCCCGAGAACAGCGCTGTGGCAATCGAAGTCGCCGCGATTGCTGCTGACAAGCAGGTCATCGCCATGGGCCACGCCCTCCCGCACCGGAAACCAAACCGACATTAGGGTGCGAACGTGCGGCGGCGATGCCGGTTCCAGAGAGCGCGACAAAAAAGCCCGCGGAGACCGCGGGCTTCGCGGCAGCGTCCGAAGGCCGGGCTCAGGCAGCCTTGCGACCTGCTCGCCGGTCGAAGAACAGCGCCTGGCTGATGGCGGCCTTCACGGCCTCCGGTTGGAACGGCTTGGTGATCAGGAAGGCGGGCTCTGGCCGGTCACCGGTGAGCAGCCGTTCCGGATAGGCCGTGATGAAGATCACGGGCACGTCGATCGATGTCAGGATTTCGTTGACGGCATCGAGGCCGGAGCTGCCATCGGCCAGCTGGATATCGGCCAGCACCAGACCCGGGCGCTTCTTGCCGACGAGGGCGATCGCTTCGCGCTGGGTGCGGGCTACGCCGGTGACGGTGTGGCCGAGTTCCTCGACCATCGTCTCGATGTCGAGCGCGATGATCGGTTCGTCCTCGATGATCAGCACGTCGGTCGCGACCTGCTCGGCGATCTCCTGGCCGGCGGTCTGGACCAGCGCGGCCGCATCGGCCGTGTTGACACCCATGATCGTCGCGACCTCCTCGATCGAGAAGCCCTCGACGGTTCGCAGCAGGAAGGCCTGTCGCGGCCGCGGCGTCAGCGCTTCGAGATTGCGTTCGGCCGGAGCCCGGGTGAGCTCGACGACGGGCTCGCTGGTATCGACGCTGGCCGAGGACCACAGCTTCAGGAAGGATTGATAGAGGCCGACGCGCGGGTCGATGCCGTGGGGGAAGTCGGAAGGATCCGCGATGAGTGCTTCCAGCATCGCGACGACATAGGCGTCGCCGCTGGCCTGGGTGCCGCTGAGGGCGCGCGCGAACCGGCGCAGGTAAGGAAGATGAGGCGCAATTTCTTTGGCGATAGACATGAACGCGTCCCTTTTATCGTGCTGAAATAATGGCTTAGGATGAGCCTCTGACAAGAAATTTATTTTTTGCCGGATGTGGAACCTTTTGGAAACGAGCCTGTTATTAGGGCGCATTGGTGTCGCCACCGCCACGGGGCTCTGGTTTCGCCGGCAGAGAAACGAAGTGCGGGACTTGCTGGAAAAGCAGGCCCGGTTGTGGCGCGAGGGCTGAGATGAGCAACTTGGATACAGCGATGTCCGAACCCGACGGGGGCGACAATGACGACTTTGAGCTGGTCCTGGATCCGAAGGTGCAGGAATCCATCGGTCGCTCGCTCAAAGCTCACTACGACGACATCGTGAACGCGCCTGTCCCGGACAAATTCCTTGTGCTGCTGGCGCAGCTGGAGGCTACGGAACAGCGGGCAGCCGGAGCGTCGTCCGATGAGTGCAAATGATTCCACTCAGGCTTCCCGCGCTGCCACCGAGTTCAAGGATGGCCTGATCCGCGAAATCCCGAATTTGCGTGCCTTCGCGGCGTCGTTGTCGGGCTCGATGCAGCTGGCGGATGACCTCGTCCAGGACACGCTTCTCAAGGCCTGGAGCAATTCCGATAAGTTCGAGGCCGGTACCAGCCTCCGCGCCTGGCTGTTCACCATCCTGCGCAACACCTACTACTCGCTCTATCGCAAGCGTGGGCGCGAGGTGCAGGACAGCGAGGGCATCTATGCCGAGCGCATGGCGACCTATGGCAATCAGGAGAGCCACCTCGACCTCGCCGATTTCCGCAAGGCGCTGGCCAAGCTTCCGGAGGAACAGCGCGAAGTCCTGATCATGGTGGGCGCGACAGGTTTGTCCTACGAGGAGGCGGCCGGCATTTGCGGTGTGGCGATCGGCACCATCAAGAGCCGGGTCAACCGCGCGCGGACGAAGCTCGCCGAGCTGCTCTCCATTGGTAGCGTCGACGATCTCGGGCCGGACCGCACCAGTGCGGCCGCGATGCAAAGGGTCGGTTCCGAACCCGTCGGTTCCTGATGCGGCTGGCGCGATTCAGCACCGTTAGAGGGCGTCTCCTGGCCCTGCTGATCGCTATTGCCGTGCCGGTGGGATGCGCCGCAGCCTTCGCTGCCTATGCCACCTATCGCGCTGCAACGGTGACGATCGAGGCCGCGCAGGAGCGCGCGGTCGATGATTTTGCCGTGCGCACCCGCGTTTGGTACCGCGGAGCAGCGCGCGCGCTGCTCGCCTTCGGAACGATGGCGAACGATCCGCGCGTCGATCCGGCGGCTTGCAAAGAAGCGGGCCTGGAGGCGATGCAGCGCGTGAGCGGCTTCCGCGCCTTCTTCCTGCGCAGTGCCGATGGACGCATCTGCGCGGGTTCTCTCGATGCCAATCTTTCGAAGGAGACGTTGAGCGATGTCGCCCGGCAGCTGGCGGGGCTGCCTTCCGTGGCGAATTGGAACGGGGCCGATCTCGGGAGAATCCGCTATGACCAGATCACGCTCGCAGGCCAACGCTACCTCGCGATCCTGATGGCCGATGCGCAGGCTTCGAACGGGCGGCTGCAGGAGGCCCTCCTTCTGACCGGCCCGGAGCTGCTAGAAAACGTCTTCGACCTCGGCGATGGCCGCCGGGACATGGATGTCGCGCTGATCGGCCGGGGCAGCGGCGTTGTCGCCAGCCGGGGTGACAATGCCGATTTGTCGTGGCTGCCGCAGCAGGATCGCGTTCCGGCCGGTCGCGAGCGCTGGACTGCGCGCAGCCGCGACGGCCAGGATCGTCTCTACGCCGCCCGCATGGTTGCTGAGCCGGACCTCTACGTCATCGCCAGTTTCGACGGTGGGCCGGCCCAGGCCGCGCGCATGCAGTTCCTCGTTCTCCTCCTGGCACCGCTGCTCACGCTTGCCCTGCTTTGCCTCGTCTATCTCCGCGCGATCGACAAGCACTGCGCCCGCTGGCTGCGCGGCATCGAGGCGGCGGCCCGTGCGAGGGCCTCGTCCGGGCGGACGAGGGCGGCGATCGCCGACGATATGCCGAGCGATATCCGCAGCGTGGCGGAAGCCTTCAACGCCATGGTCGATGAGCAGGAGGTGCGCCAGCGCCGCCTGCAAACCGCACTGGACGACAATCGCTTCCTCGTGCGTGAGCTGCATCATCGCGTGAAGAACAGCCTGCAGGTCGTCCAGAGCTATATCGGCCTGAGCAAGCGCGATTACCGCAGCGAGGCCCGGCTGGCGCTCGCCGATGCCGAATGTCGCGTCCATGTCCTTTCGGCCGCCTACCGCTTCACGCTGGCCGATGGCGAGATGCAGCCGGTCCGCGTCGATCTCTTCCTCGACGACGTCGTCACGATGATCTCGAATCTGATCCGCAGCCGGGAGCAGTGGGTCACGAGCAGCATCGACACCGCAGCGACGCTCTCGGTGGACCGCATCATTCCGCTTGGATTTCTTGTGGCGGATGTCGCCTCGCGCGCGCTGCGTGGCACGCCCGGCGTGCGGATTACCGTCAGCGTCGTCGATGTCGACGATGCCACGATCGAGGTCGGGCTCGACGCCGATCGCGAGATCAGCCACGGCGCGCCGCCGCGCGTCTTTGCCGGCCTCCTCGCCCAGATCGAGGCGGTACAGACGGCTGAACCCCAGGGCGGCGCGCTCGGCCGCTGGCGTGTCAGGCACGCGTCCTGACATTTGCGGCCTGAATCGCCGCGCGTCCTATCAGACGCGACAACGGTGATTTATCTATTTGTTATCGCATCGGATTCTTCCGAAAAGTGGAATCCACTTTTCGGTCCGATGCTATAGAGCATGCTGGGTTTCACGGAAACGGTCCCCCCTCATTCCGGACAAGCCGACAGCGGCGCCGATCCGGAATCCATCATCAGGCTCGGTGCTCTACGATGGATTCCGGGGCAAGCCCGGAATGACGGCGCATTTCCATCGAAAGTCAGCAGGCTTCTAGAGCTCTCGCACCGGCTCGATCGATACGCCGACGCTCAGTCCCAGGAAGGAGCCCGCCGGCCCGGTGAAACTTCCGGCGACGGCCGAGGCGTCCTCCGGCACACGGGCAACCGCGACTCGCAGGAGTTGGCGATCGGCGACGAGATCATTGGTCGGGTCGAACTCGACCCAGCCATCGCCGGGAATGAAGACGTCCGCCCAAGCATGGGTCAAGCCGACGGCGCTGGTTAGCAAGGTGTCTTCCGGGCTTCTGTCATGGATATAGCCCGTGACGAAGCGGGCAGCGAAACCCATGCGCCGCGCGAGCTCAATGAACAGCCAGGCATAGTCGCGGCAGGAGCCGCTGCCGCTCTCCAGCGTGTCGACGGGATGCTGCGTGCCTTCGTCGAAACGCACGGCGTAGGCCAGCGCGCCATGGAGCGCATGAGCGAGATCGCGCAGGAGATGGCCGGAGCCCTGGCCGATCCGCGCCCTGAAATCAGCGAGCCAGCGATCGAGCTTCCTGTCGGGGTCGGCGCTGGCGAGCGCGAGGAACGGCTGGAGCACCGCTCGCTCGTTCTCGCTGTAGACCACGCCCGTCAGCGCCGTGCCGGGCTTGATCTCGGCGCGCGGAACGGCGGACCCGAAGCGCTGGAGCATCAGGATGCTTACGATATCGAGCGTATCCGCTTCGGCCTCGAAATTCGCGATGGCGACAGGATTGCCGTAGGCGTCATGCATCCAGTTCAGGCTGGCCGTGGGCGAGATCGAGAGAGCGGTGTCGACGACGCGCAGGTCGAAGCTGTCGCGTGGCCGCAGCATCAGCCGGTGCGGGCCGAAGACGACGGGCTGAGTGTAGCGATAGGTCGTTGCGTGCCGGATGCGCAGTAGCATGGTTTCTGTCCGCAAGACCAAAAAATAAACCGCCGGAGGCGGCTTTGAAGTGCGGCGCGAGGATGCGCCGCACGTGCAACGCGAGAAATCGTATCAGGTTCCGCCACGAGACTCAGCGGACGACATGCGTGATCGGCCCGCCCGCCAGGGCCTGCTGCGACGGCGAGGCGATCGCCCGTTTCGCCGTGCTCTGAGCTCGGTCAGCGTGATCCACCGCGGCAAAGCGCAGATCCGCTCCCTGGTCGCGCTCACCCCTGGCTTGCGCAACGCTCGTCGAGCTCTGGTCGGTCGCACCTTGCAACTGCGCACCAACAGTCAGGCCCGTGATGGCTGCGCCCATCAAGCCGAAGAAGCAAAAGGCTCGAACAGCGGGGGCAAGGCTGGCTTTCAGCATATCCATCTCCCAACGCTTCCGACCTGGAAGGTCGGATTTCGGCAAGAAAACGCAGCGGAATGCTTGATGGTTCCCTTGGGCTCGATGGGGAACGCGCCACGGCTCTTGTGAGTTGATCGATTGCCGATGCCTTCCACATCGGTTTCGGGGGATCGATCGGCTCATGAACATTATCAGTAAGCAGGGACGATTGGGAACGCCCTGTCTCGCCTGCCCGTTGCGGCTGAAGCCCGCCTTCAAGGACAAGACCGACGACGAGATCCGTTTCATCCAGGCCATGAAGGTCGACCATCGCACCTTTCCAGCGGGTGCAGACATCATCCATCCCGGACAGGAGGATGCGGAACTCTACACGCTCTATTCGGGCTGGGCCTTCCGCTACAAATCCCTGCCGGACGGACGCCGCCAGATTCTCAACTTCCTGTTGCCGGGGGATCTCGTCGGCCTGCAGGCCTCCCTTCTCAGCGCCGCCGAGCACGGCATCGAGGCGCTCACCGACGTCGAGCTCTGCGTTTTCCCGCGCAAGCGGATCTGGGACCTGTTCGTAAAGATGCCGACGCTGGCCTATGAGCTGGCCTGGCTCGGCTCGCGCGAGGAATCCCTGATCGACGACAATCTGACCTCGGTCGGCCAGCGCAATGCCGGGGAGCGCATCGCCGCGCTGGTAATCTCGCTCTACCATCGCGCCGAGACGCTGGGTCTCGTCAGCAGCGGCAGCTTCGCCTTTCCGCTCTCGCAGCAGCAGCTCGCCGATGCGCTGGGCCTGTCTCTGGTCCACACCAGCAAGACCTGGTCGCGTCTGCGCAAGGCCGGGCTGTTCTCGCTCTCGGGCGGGCGGCTGACGCTACTCAACCCCCGCCTGACCGCACATATGGCCTCGATCTATGAGCAGGTTTCGCTGCCGAGACCGTTGATCTGACAGCTTTTTGCCGGATTCGCGGAAAAGAACTTGGCGGGCGACCGCTCTTGACCCCATATGCCGCACAGGTAACGTTCGGCTGCGTCAGACGCGTCGTCTCTGCGGCGATCAAGGGGTGCCATGTCTTCGACGGTCCGTCATCGTCCGCGCGCAACGTCGCTCGCCGCTCGCCTCGGGCAATCCCGCGTGGCGTCGCGGATCGAGGGCGAGGTGCGGGTGACGGCCGCTGACCTTGTCGACAGCGTCGCGGAAGCCAGGCTCAAGGTGGCTGCGGTCCGCTACAAGGTCGAAAGCGAAGTTCGCATCACCGCCGAGAAGCTCAGGAGTCGCGTCAGCGAAGCCAGGACGAAGCTCGGCGACGAGGCCCGCTTCATCAAATCCTGGATCGACGATCCGCTCCGCACCGGCTCGGTGACCCCGTCGAGCCCGGCGCTCGCGCGGCGGATGGCTTCCTTTGTCGATCCTGAGCAGCCCGGTCCGGTCATCGAGATCGGCCCCGGTACCGGACCGGTCACCGAGGCGCTGATCGAGCGCGGCATCGACGAGAGCCGCCTGATCCTCGTCGAATACAGCCCGGAGTTCTGCGAGCTGCTGCGCCAGCGCTTTCCACACGCGACAGTGGTGCAGGGCGACGCCTACGCCCTGTCCAAGACTCTCGCCGGCCATCTGCACGAGAAGGCGATCGCGCTCGTCTCGAGCCTGCCGCTGTTCACCCGGCCACCGGCCACCCGCACGGCATTGGCGCGTGAGGCGTTTCCGCTGCTGGTCGAGGGCGCGCCCTTCATCCAGTTCACCTATTCGGTGATCTCGCCGATCCCGCGCAAAGGTTCCGGCCTCAAGGCCTTCGTTTCGGACTGGGTGCTGCGCAACATTCCACCGGCACGGGTCTGGGTTTACCGCCAGATTCGGTGACGATCCGAGCTTTTGGCAGCCCTGCGTTGCGTGCAGCGCTTGATTCGCGCGGCTTTCCTCACTGAATCGTAACACCTCGTTGCTAGGCAGCCTTGGCGACCGGGTGCTCCGCTGGCCTGCTCGCCAGAGGAGCCGGATCAGCCGATGAGTGCCCCAGTCCTCCGTTTCAGCTTGCCGCGCTGGCGCGTGACGCGCTGGCTTGCGGATGCTGGCCCGGATGTCCCCCCCGATATTCGGGTCGCGCTGGTGGCAAGCCTCTACGGAACGCTGCCGATCTTTGCCGGTGGCGTCATCAATTCCCTGGCGGTGTCCTTCCTGATCGCCTGGCGCATCCCGACCCTGCCCTTCACGCTCTGGTGCGCCTTCGAGATCGTCTGCTGTCTGGTGCGCCTGTGCGTCCTGCTTGTGGCGCGCAAACGCGCGGCGCGCGGCCAATCGACACCGACGGACATCTATCTCCTGCTCGGCGTCGCCTGGGCGGCCGGTATCGGAGCCGGCACCTTTCTGAGCCTGATGAGCGGCGACTGGGTCGCGGCGGCGCTCGCCTGCCTGTCGGCCGCTGCGATGGTGGGCGGCATCTGCTTTCGGAACTTCGCCGCACCGCGCATGGCCGGCGTGATGATCGCCCTCACGCTCGGCCCCTGCGTGCTTGCGGCGCCGTTCCTGTCCGAGCCGATGATGTTGATCACCTTCATGCAGATCCCGTTCTATCTCTTCAGCATGACGGTGGCCGCCTACAAGCTGAACGCCATGCTGATCTCGACCATGCGGGCGGAACGTGAGAATGCCTTCCATGCACGGCACGACATTCTGACGGGGCTGTCGAACCGGGCGGGGCTGGCGAAGGCCTTTGCCGCGAGGTTCGACGGTGCGGAGGCTCCCAAGGGGCTCGCCTTGGTCTATCTCGACCTCGACGGCTTCAAGGCCGTCAATGACAGCTACGGCCACATGGCCGGAGATGCTTTGCTCCAGCTGGTGGCCGAGCGGCTGCGGGGTCTCGTCCGTGCCTCCGACATCGCAGCGCGCATCGGCGGCGACGAATTCGTCGTCCTCTCCGAGCAAACCGAGCAGGTTCAGCTCCAGCGCTTCGGCGAGCGGATCGTGCGGGAAATCTCCGAGCCCTATGAACTCGACAGCGGGCACAAGCTCCATATCGGTGCTTCGGTCGGCATCGCGCTCGCTCCCGAGCATGGGCGCGACATGACCAGCCTGATGACTGCGGCCGACGCCGCGCTGTACCAGGCGAAATCGCGCGGCAAGTCATTGTGCATCATCGCCTCCCAGCGTCCGGTGGTCGAGGGTGCCTCGTCCGGCGGGAGCCTTCGCCTGCAATAAGCCTTTGCTTGCGCGGCGGGGCTTGACCCGCCGGCCCGGCTCGGGCTTGCCTGACGCGCGTAGCAGCCGGGACTTCAGGCGTGACCGATATCGGGCGGCTCGTCCGCGACATTGCCGACGAGATGCGCGACGCCAGCGAGCGCGGCGAGGTCGCGACCTATATCCCGCCGCTCGCCCGCATCGATCCGCGCCAGTTCGGGCTCTGCGTCGTGACCGCGGACGGGCAGGTCCACGCCGCCGGCGACAGCGAAGAGCCCTTCTCGATCCAGAGCGTCTCCAAGGTCTTCGCTCTGACCCAGGCGCTCGGCAAGGTCGGCGACACGCTCTGGCGCAGGGTCGGGCGCGAGCCGTCCGGCACGCCCTTCAACTCGATCGTCCAGCTAGAGCGCGAGCAGGGCGTGCCGCGCAACCCCTTCATCAATGCGGGCGCGCTCGTCGTCGCCGACGTCAATCTTGCTGGCCATGAGCCCCGTGTCGCGATCGGCGAATTGCTGCGCTTCGTGCGTTATCTCGCCGATGACGACACGATCGTCATCGACGATGTGGTGGCGCGGGCCGAGCAGGCGACCGGCTTCCGCAACATCGCGCTCGCCAATTACATGAAAGCGTTCGGCAACATCACCCATGCGCCGGAGCTGACGCTCGGCGTCTATTTCCACCAATGCGCCATCGCCATGAGTTGCCGCCAGCTCGCCATGGCCGGGCGCTTCCTGATGCATGGCGGGCTCTACGAGCCGGGCGGCCCCCGTGTTGTCTCGGCCCAGCGGGCGCGGCGCATCAACGCGCTGATGCTGACCTGCGGCCACTACGATGCTTCGGGCGATTTCGCCTTCCATGTCGGCCTGCCCGGCAAGTCGGGCGTCGGCGGCGGCATCCTCGCCATCGCACCGGGCAAGGCCGCGATCGCGGTCTGGTCGCCCGGCCTCAACGCCAACGGCAATTCGCTGCTCGGCACGCTGGCGCTGGAACGCCTGGCCGAGGCGACCGGCTGGTCGGTCTTCGCGCGGTAGAATGTCCTGCGCAGGAACCTAGTCGTCATTCCGGACAAGCCGCGATAGCGGCGCCGATCCGGAATCCATCGAAGAGCACAGCACTCTACGATGGATTCCGGGTCTGCGCTTCGCTTCGCCCGGAATGACGACTGTTTCCGCTGCGCCTAGCTCCGCAGACCCGGCGCTTCCTGGCCCGTGCGGGCGACGTATTCCGTGTAACCGCCGCCATAGGCGTGGACGCCCTCCGGGGTCAGCTCCAGCAGCCGGTTCGACAGCGCGGCGAGGAAATGCCGATCGTGCGAGACGAAGAGCATCGTGCCCTCATATTGCGAGAGCGCGGTGATCAGCATCTCCTTGGTCGCGATGTCCAGGTGGTTGGTCGGCTCGTCCAGCACGAGGAAGTTCGGCGGATCATAGAGCATCATCGCCATCACCAGACGGGCCTTCTCGCCGCCCGACAGGAAGCGACAGCGCTTCTCGACATCGTCGCCGGAGAAGCCGAAACAGCCCGCCAGCGTGCGCAGCGAGCCCTGCCCCGCCTGCGGAAAGCGATCTTCCAGCGCCTCGAAGACGCTGCGCTCGCCGTCGAGCACCTCCATGGCGTGCTGGGCGAAATAGCCCATCTTGACGCTGCCGCCCACGGTGACCGTGCCGGCATCAGGTTCGGTCGTGCCGGTGACGAGCTTGAGCAGCGTCGACTTGCCGGCGCCGTTCACGCCGAGCACGCACCAGCGCTCCTTGCGGCGGATATGGAAGTCGAGCCCCTCATAGATGCTGCGGCTGCCATAGGCCTTGTGGACGTTCTTGAGGCTGGCGACGTCGTCGCCGGAGCGTGGCGCCGGCTGGAACGCGAAGGCGACGGTCTGGCGCCGCCGCGGCGGCTCGACACGCTCGATCTTGTCCAGCTTCTTGACGCGGCTCTGCACCTGCGCGGCGTGCGAGGCACGCGCCTTGAAGCGCTCGATGAAGGCGATTTCCTTGGCGAGCATCGCCTGCTGGCGCTCGAACTGCGCCTGCATCTGCTTCTCGGCCAGCGCGCGCTGCTGCTGGTAGAATTCGTAGTCGCCGGAATAGGTGGTCAGGGCGCCGCCATCGATCTCGATGATCTTGCCGACGATGCGGTTCATGAATTCGCGGTCATGCGAGGTCATCAGCAGGGCACCGTCATAGCCCTTGAGGAAGGATTCCAGCCAGATCAGGCTTTCGAGGTCGAGATGGTTCGACGGCTCGTCGAGCAGCATGGCGTCCGGGCGCATCAGCAGGATGCGGGCGAGCGCGACGCGCATCTTCCAGCCGCCGGAGAGCGCGCCGACATCGCCCTCCATCATCTCCTCGCTGAAGCCGAGCCCCGCCAGAACCTCGCGCGCCCGCCCATCCAGCGCATAGCCGTCGAGCTCCTCGAAGCGCGCCTGGACCTCGCCATAGCGGGCGATGATCGCCTCCATCTCATCGGCCCGGTCGGGATCGACCATGGCGGCTTCGAGCTCGTGCAGCTCGGCCGCGACCGTGCTGACCGGGCCAGCGCCGTCCATCACCTCGGCCACGGCGCTGCGGCCGGCCATCTCGCCGACATCCTGGCTGAAATAGCCGATGGTGACGCCGCGATCGATCGCGACCTGGCCCTCGTCGGGCGCCTCTTCGCCGGTGACCATACGGAAGAGCGTGGTCTTGCCGGCGCCGTTGGGACCGACGAGCCCGACCTTTTCGCCCTTCAGGAGCGAGGCCGACGCCTCGATGAAGACGATCTGCTTTCCGTTCTGCTTGCTGATGTTTTCGAGGCGAATCATGCGTTTGGAAACCTTGGGAAGCGACGCCCTGCGCCACTAAGCTATCGGGTACGATTGCGAAAGGCGGTGCAGGGCCGCGATCAGGCTGAGATCGAGGCGCTGCGGGCACCGGCTGCACTGAGGAGATCAGCGGGCGCGAGCGCGATCTGGAGACCGCGCTGGCCGCCATTGACGTAGACCAGCGCCTCGCCCGAGGCGGCTTCGTCGACGATCGTGGGCAGCTTGCGCTTCTGCCCGAAGGGGCTGACACCGCCGACTTTGTAGCCGGTCAGCCGCTCGGCGTCGGGCACCGGCATCATCGCTGCCGACTTGCCGCCGAAGGCGGCCGCGACCTTCTTCATGCTGGCCTCGCGATCGGAGGCGAGCACGATGCAGACGGGCTTGCCGTCGACCTGCGCGATCAGCGTCTTGAGCACGCGCTGCGCCGGCTCGCCCAGTGCTTCCGCCGCCTGCAGCCCCACGCGCTCGGCATTCGGATCATAGGCGTAGCTGCGCAGCTCGAAGGAGATGCCGAACTGCTTCAATGCCTGGGTGGCTGGGGTTGTCTGGGCCATGCTCTGGAGAATATTGGCTGTCGGCGAAAATGGTGCAGAACGCGAGCGCTCCCACCGCGAAAGCCCAGTAACCCCTTGCCGGCCGCTTGAAAAGCGCAGCGGGGCGTTGGCCTCTGGCAGATCATCGGACGTAGACGGGTTGGTGCGCCTATCTGATCCAGGACGGCGACTGTTCCCCCGCTTTGCCTTCGGCCAGGCAAATGTCCATCATCGTGAACGGCGCAGTGGAAGCGAGCGAAATGCGGCTACGCTGCCCGTGGGTCATGGATTTGCAAGCGGAAGGCCCTGCCCGATGCATACGGCTGACATCATCGAGCGTTTCAGGGTGATGGATGGAGACGGCTTCCGGCTGAAGCATTTCGATCCGGCCGAGACCTGCGGGCTCGACATCGAGAAGGACGAGGCGAAAGAGCTGCTTCAGCTCGGCGTCAAGCGCCTGCACGATCTCCAGGAGCGCCTCTACGCCGAGCGGCGCTGGTCGATCCTGATCGTCCTGCAAGCGATCGACACGGCGGGCAAGGACAGCACGATCAAGCACGTCATGTCCGGTGTGAACCCGCAGGGCTGCATCGTGCATTCCTTCAAGGCTCCGAGCCTGACGGAGCTTCGCCACGACTTCCTATGGCGGACGAGCTGCAAGCTGCCGGAGCGCGGCGAAATCGGCATCTTCAACCGCTCCTATTACGAGGAGGTGCTGGTCGTGCGCGTCCATGAGGAACTGCGGCACAAGCAGAACCTGCCGCCCGAGCCCGCCGGCGAAGAGCTCTGGACGAAGCGCTTCGAGAGCATTCGCGACTTCGAGAAACATCTCGGGCGTAACGGCACCGTGGTGCTGAAATTCTTCCTGAACCTCTCCCGGGAGGAGCAGAAACGTCGGTTGCTCGCGCGCATCGACGAGCCCGACAAGAACTGGAAGTTCGATTTGAACGACATCGTCGAGCGGGAGCATTGGGACGATTACCAGCGAGCCTATCAGGCTGCGATCGCCGCCACCGCGACAAAGTCCGCACCCTGGCATATTGTGCCGGCCGACAACAAATGGTTCACGCGGCTCGTCGTGGCGGCGACGATCGTCGAATGCCTCGAGAGGCTCGACCCGCGCTTTCCGCCCGTCGACGATGATCTGCGCAAGGCGATGGCGAAGGCGCGCAAGCAGCTTCTCGACGATGGCGAGCACAAGAACGGCAAGGGAGACCGGGACCATGGCTGATGCCGCGGAGGTCGAGGCTCGCGCCGGGACGGACGGAATGGTGCATCTTCCAGGTGGCACCTTCCGCATGGGATCGGACGAGCACTATCCGGAGGAAGCCCCCAGCCATCGCGCCAGCGTCGATTCGTTCTGGATCGACGCGACGCTGGTGACGAACCGGCAATTCCGCGCCTTCGTCGAAGCGACTGGCCATGTCACCTTTGCCGAGATCGCACCGGACCCGAAGGATTATCCCGGCGCGCTCCCGCATATGCTGCGGGCGGGGTCACTGATGTTCGACCCGCCTTCGCATCCCGTCGACCTGCGCGACTGGTCGCAATGGTGGGCATTCAAGTTCGGCGCGACCTGGCGCAAGCCTTACGGCTCCGGCTCCTCGATCAAGGGCCTGGACGATCATCCCGTCGTCCACGTCGCCTATCGCGACGCCGAGGCCTATGCGGCCTGGGCCGGCAAGTCGCTGCCGACCGAGGCGGAATGGGAGTTCGCTGCCTGGGGTGGCCGGGAGGACTCTGAATTCGCCTGGGGCGACGAGCTCATGCCGGATGGCCGGCATATGGCCAATACCTGGCAGGGTAACTTTCCCTTCGAGAATACCAAGGAGGACGGCTGGGCCCGCACCTCGCCGGTCAAGGCCTTCCCGCCGAACGGCTACGGCCTCTACGACATGATCGGCAATGTCTGGGAATGGACCGCCGATTTCTGGTCGGTGCGACATCAAGCCGATGCCCCGAAGGCCTGCTGCGTGCCGCAGAACCCCCGCGGCGGTCCGGAAGCCGAAAGCTACGACCCACGTCAGCCAACCATTCGCATCCCCCGGAGGGTGCTGAAGGGCGGCTCCCATCTGTGCGCGCCGAATTATTGCCGGCGCTATCGGCCGGCGGCGCGTCACGCCGAGCCGATCGATACGTCTACCAGCCATGTCGGCTTTCGCTGCGTTGTCCGCGAGCGCTGATCCCTCTACAGCTGAACTTCAACCACGGGCAACACAAGGACGGCTGAGGCCGAAGATCCCAATGATCGACACCAGCAGAACCCGCTTCGCCACCTTGCTTGCCCTCATGATCCCGGCCGCCGTGCTGGGCGCCTGCACGACCCAGGAGGCTGCTTCGCCGTCTGAGCCGCAGATCAGCGTGACGTCGGTGCCGCCGCAGCGCAGTTATCTCGATCCTGGCCCGACCCCGTCGCGCACCGGTGGGCCTGCCTATATCCAGGCCGGCAGGAACAGCTTCGCGCGCCAGACGGACAGCTTCGGCAACGATCTCGTTCCCAAGATTCCGTGAGATCAGCAGACGCCGGTTCGGACCTTGCGTTCCGAGCCGGCATTTACGGTTACACGTGGTGACCGTCGGGTCGGTGATGCCGTTGACGATGACGCTGGCGTTGATGGCGACGCGGGGGCCGGCGATGGTGCCGGTTTTGGTGAAGCTGCCGATGCCGGCGGCGTTGACGCCGGCGCCGCCGGCCATGAGGGCGGTGGTCTCAGCTTGCGAGCCGCTCTCCCAGCCTTCCATGAAGACCGCGCCGATATTGACGCTGCCGCCGGCCTTGTAGGTCTTTGCCCCCAACCGTCCAGTGAGATTGTTTGCTTGCTCTTCCGCTTTTGACCCGGGCGAATGGCCGTCGGCAAACGGGAGGTCGAAACCGGGAGCGGACGGCACTACTTCTCACATCGATGCCGCAGTGCACCAATGGCGGAAGTCGGCGGGCTGCCGGATAGAAGACATCGGCGCAAGAGCAGAGAATGGATGTCCAACCATCCTCCCATGAGGCGGGCAATCGCTCCGTCTCGCCTCTCGGTCAGTGGAGCCTGGAGCCGGCATAGCGGGCTGGTTGCCATCCACCGCACGCAGCATCCCACGCACCGCCGCCGCGAACCGCTGGCCGATCTCGGCCTGATCAAGACTGTTCGGCAGGTCGATATGCTCGATTGCATCGAGGACCTCGACACCGGAGTCCCAGAAGACGGGATCGCCCTTGGCCTCGCGCGATCTCGGGAACGTGGCCTTGAACCGCCGCACCAGCTCCTTCGCGTCCCGCCCGAGCTCAAGGCTGACGACCCTGCCGCGCGAGATCGCGAACAGGACGGGGCCGAAGGAGCTCGGCGCGACCGTGTAACGGACCTCGTCCTGGCAGCGTACGAAGCTGGTTCCGCGCCGGACCAGATCAAGCAGAGCGATTGGAGAGGGAAGCGCGGCGAGAGCGTTCAACATGGTCCGGTCCTCGATGCTATCGGGCGGTGGCGGGCGGTACGCCCGCCGGGGGTAGGTCGGTGGCTTCAGACCGCCGCGCTGCTGTCCGTGAAGTCGGTGCTAACGGATACCTCGCGCCAGGCGGCGAGTTCCTTGGCGACGAAGGCGTTCTTGGCTTCGATCGCCGCGACCGTGTCGCTGCCAAAAGGCATCCGCAGCGGGGCGTCGGGGTTGCCGCCCAGGGCGACGATCGCGGCGGCGAGCTTGGCCGGGTCGCCGGGCTGGCGATGGCTCAGTTTCGCCGCATGCTCACGGACGGCACCCGCCGTCTCAGCATAGTCGTCGATCCGAGCGCCGCTGGTGCTGAGCGAACGGGCATCGAGGAAATCCGTGCGGAAATAGCCGGGCTCGATAACCGTGGCCTTGATCCCTAGCGGGGCGAGCTCGTCGGCCAGCGCTTCGGTGAGACCCTCGACCGCGAACTTGGTCGAGCAATAGACGCCGAAGCCCGCCGCGCTGCGATAGCCACCGATCGAGGAGATGTTCAGGATGTGGCCGCTACGGGCGCGCCGCATGTGCGGCAGGACCGCTCGGCAGATATTGAGCACGCCGAAGACGTTGGTCCGGTAGAGCGCCTCGACCTCGGTGGCGGTAGCTTCTTCCACGGCGCCGAGCAGCCCGAAGCCGGCATTGTTGAGCAGGATATCGATCCGGCCGAAGCGATGGATCGCTTCCTTGACGGCCGCATGCGCCTGCGCCTCGTCGGTGACGTCGAGCGCGACGGCGAGCAGATTGGGATGCTCGCCGAGCGAGGCGATGGCGCTCTTCGGATCGCGGGCGGTGGCGACAACCGCATCGCCCTTCGCAAGGGCGAGCTTCGCAACCTGTGCGCCGAAGCCGCGGGAAGCGCCGGTGATGAACCAGACAGACATGGCTTTTTCCTTTCGATCCTTCGGCTTCACTGCCGATGATTGAAGGGTAGTCAGCTGCTTCTGCTGAGTGTATCCATTCAATTATCATTGGCTTGATGAGTTATTTTCAGCAATGAAAAGCGATCCGGCTTCCCTTTCCATGTTCCTGGCGGTGGCGCGGCATCGCAGTTTCCGCCGCGCCGCCGACGAGCTCGGCTGCACGCCCTCGGCAATCAGCCATGGCCTGCGAGCACTGGAAGAGCGGTTGCAGATCCGCCTGTTGAACCGCACGACCCGCAGCGTCGCGCTGACCGAGGCCGGACAGCGTCTCCATGATCGGATCGAGCCAGCGTTCCGCGACATCAGCGACGCGCTCGACGATCTCAATATCTACCGCGACCAGCCGGTCGGCAGCCTGCGTCTCAACGCTGCCCATCTGGCGACGCAGATGGTGCTGCTGCCTCTGGCGCTGCGCTTCATGCAGCAGCATCCGCAGGTGACGCTGGAGATCATTGCAGACAATGCGCTGGTCGACATGGTTTCGGAGGGCTTCGACGCCGGTGTCCGCTTCGGGGAGGTGATCGCGCAGGACATGATCGCCGTGCCGATCGGCCCGCGGCAGCGTTCGGCCGTCGTCGCTGCGCCGGAATTCCTTGCCCGGCATTTCACGCCCTCGGCGCCGGAGGAGCTGCGGACGCTTCCCTGCCTGCAGCTGCGCTTCGCCAGTGGGCGTCTTTACGACTGGGAGTTCGAGCGCGGGGGGATCGAGTTCCAGGTGGCGGTCCAAGGGTCGCTCATCCTCGGCGACCAGGGACACATCCTGCAGGCGGCGCTCGCCGGCATGGGCGTCGCTTATCTCTTCGAGATGCAGGTCGAGCAACATCTCGCGGAGGGTCGGCTGGTCAGGGTCCTCGATGACTGGTGCCCGTATTATCCGGGCTTCCATCTCTACTACCCGAGCCGACGGCAGATGCCGTCGACCTTACGGGCCTTCGTCGATTTTGTGCGCGGAGAGCGGACGGTCTCGGCCTGACCGCCGCTCCCGGCGCATGCTTCAGCCGGCGAGGATATCCTCGATCCGGATCGGCAAGGTTCGCACCCGCTTGCCGGTGGCGTGGAAGACGGCATTTGTGTCGCCGAGATGATATGATCTTCTAGTATGTCGGCGGCGTGATGGCGCTCACGATCTCGCTGGGCTCGTCGGCGACATTGCGGAAACGGTGCGGCTCGCGGCTGTCGAAATAATAACCATCGCCGGGCTGCAGAGTGGCTGTCCGGCCCGCCACCGTCACTTCGACCGCGCCGCGGATGACGAGGCCGCCTTCCTGGGCCGAATGAAAGAAGGCCTCGCCCGTATCCGCCCCGGGAGCATAGGTCTCGTGCAGCATCAGCATCGAGCGGCTCGGAAACCCGGTGCCGATGACGCGGTAGGAAATGGCGTCCGCACGGCCGATTTCGACCATCTCCGCCGCTCGGCAGAACGGATTTGGCGGCGAGACCGCGTGAAAATCCAGAAAGAAGCCCGAAAGCGTTGTGCCGAGCGCATCGAGGATCGCGTGCAGCGTGTCCAGCGAAGGGCTGATCAGATCCCGCTCGACCAGTGAAATCGAGGAATGGGACACGCCCGAGCGCAAGGCGACGGCGCGGACGCTGAGCTTTCGGCGCTGCCGCAGCTCCCTCAAACGGTCACCGATCTTCATGCAGGCCTCCTTCGCGCGGGCTGCCCATCTGAGCGCAGTTGGTGAATATCTTCAACAAGCCGCCGCACCTTCTTGCACTGCGGTTCGGCGGCGGGGAAGCTTGGCGGTCTCTTCTGCTCACCGGAACGCGCCGCATGTCCAAACTCGACCCTGCCCTCGAAGCCCGGATCGCGCGCATCAAATCGCCCAAGCGCAGCGCCTGGAGCGACAACACCCCGGTCGAGGCCACGGTGAAGGCCGTTCTGGAGGCCGTACGGCAAGAGGGCGACGCGGCCCTGCGGCGCTATTCCCGCGAGTTCGACAAGCTCGACATCGAGGCCTTCGAGGTCACGCCCGGGGAGCGCATCGCCGCTCTCGACGGACTCGACAGGCAGACCCGCGCCGATACCGAATTCGCCATCCAGCGTGTGCGGGCCTTCGCAGAGGCGCAGCGCAAGACCCTGCTGCCGCTCGAGATCGAGGCGCTGCCGGGGCTGCATCTCGGCCACCGCATCATCCCGATCGCCCGCGTCGGCGCCTATGTGCCTGGCGGACGCTATCCGTTGCTGTCGGCGCCGATCATGACGATCGTGCCGGCCAAGGTCGCCGGTTGCGACGAGGTCATCACCTGCCTGCCGCCGGGGGCGCATCCGGCGATGATCGCGGGCTGTCATCTGTCCGGTGCCGATCGGATCTTCCGCGTCGGCGGCGCGCAGGCCATCGCCGCCATGGCCTTCGGCACGGAGAGCATTCCCGCCGTCGACAAGATCGTTGGCCCCGGCAACGCCTATGTGAACGAGGCCAAGCGGCAGGTCTTCGGACAGGTCGGCATTGACCAGTTGGCCGGGCCGAGCGAGATCTTCGTCGTGGCGGACGAAACCGGCGATGCGGTGACCATCGCTGTCGACCTGCTGGCGCAGGCGGAGCACGATGTGCGCACCCGTGTCGGGCTGATCACCACGGACCGCGATCTGGCGGAGAAGGTCCTCGCCGAGATCGAGCGCCAGCTCGGCAACCTGTCGACCGCCCCGGTCGCCGCCGCGGCCTGGCGCGACTATGGCGAGATCGCCGTCTGCGCCGACGAGGCGACCATGCTGGCCTATTCGGACCATATCGCGGCGGAGCATCTGGAGGTCCATACGCGCGACGCCCAGGCGACGGCCGCGAAGCTGCGCAACTACGGCTCGATCTTCATCGGGGTCGCCGCGAGCGTGGTCTATTCCGACAAATGCTGCGGCACCAACCACACGCTGCCGACCATGGCGGCCGGGCGCTATACCGGCGGTCTCTGGGTCGGCTCCTATCTCAAGACCTGCACGCATCAATGGCTCGACGAGCGCGGCGTCGCAGCTGTCGCCCCGCCGGCGATGCGCCAGAGCGCGAGCGAAGGGCTGGAAGGACACAGGCGGGCGGCGGCGCTGCGGCTGGCGCCGGCTCAATTGCTCGGCGAGATCGGAGCCTGAGCGCGAGAGATTTTCGGAAAACCCTCTATCGCACCGCGAAAAAGGGAGTTCCTATGGGGCAACAACGATCCTGTCCGCGAGGGGCGGAACGGATCGCTGCAGCAGAAGCAGGGAGAAGATCCATGACGTTTCTGAAGTCCATACTCGGCAGCACGGCTCTCGCAGCAGGGATCGCCTTAGCCGGCCTCGGCGCGGCAGCAGCACGCGATCTCACCGTCGTGTCCTGGGGCGGCAACTACCAGGATGCGCAGCGCAAGATCTACTTCAAGCCCTTCGCCGAAAAGTCCGGCAAGCCGGTCCTGGACGAATCCTGGGACGGCGGCGTCGGCGTCATCCAGGCCAAGGTCAAGGCCGGCACGCCGAACTGGGACGCGGTGCAGGTCGAGGCCGACGAGCTCGCCATCGGCTGCGCCGACGGCCTCTACGAGAAGCTCGACTGGAACAAGCTCGGCGGCAAGGACAAGTTCCTGCCGAGCGCCGTGAGCGATTGCGGCGTCGGCGCCATCGTCTGGTCGACGCTGCTGTCCTACGATTCCGACAAGCTCAAGACGGCGCCGACCTCCTGGGCCGATTTCTGGGACACCAAGAAGTTCCCGGGCAAGCGCGCGCTGCGCCGCGGGCCGAAATATGCGCTCGAATTCGCGCTGATCGCCGACGGGGTGGCGCCGAAGGATGTCTACAAGGTGCTGCGCGAGAAGGGCGGCGTCGATCGCGCCTTCAAGAAGCTCGACGAGATCAAGTCCGATATCGTCTGGTGGGAGTCGGGTGCGCAGCCGCTGCAGCTGCTGAAGTCCGGGCAGGTCGTGATGACCTCGGCGTATAACGGCCGCATCAGCGGCATCAACAAGACCGAGGGCACCAAGTTCAAGACCGTCTGGCCGGGCAGCATCTACGCGGTCGACAGCTGGGTGATTCTGAAGGGCAGCCCGAACAAGGACCAGGCGATGGATTTCATCGCCTTCGCCAGCCTGCCGGAGCACCAGTCTAAGCTACCGCAGGACATCGCCTACGGCCTGCCCAACAAGGCTGCCGCGGCCGCCGTCCCGGCCGACCTCGCCGTCGATCTCCCGACTGCGCCGCAGAATCTCGAAAACGCGATCGCCATCGACGTCGACTACTGGAACGACAACATCGAAGACCTGACCAAGCGCTTCAACGCCTGGGTCGGCAAGTAGACCGACGAGCGCCGTCCGTGCGGGCCGAGGGGCAAGCGCCATCGGCTCGTCGCGCGCTCTTCGCAGAGCAGGTTCCGGGCAAGCGCGTGCGCACCCGGGGCGGCTCCAGCCGCCTGCCCGGCGTGGCATCGTCCTCCCGAGAGGTACCCCGCCGCGGCCGCAACGGCTTCGCCTTATCCGTTACGGGAAGTTGATCCTTTGCAAGATCCGGATCCGTTCATCCATTTCGAGGCCATCAGCAAGGTTTTCGGCGCAGTTACGGTGGTCGATTCACTCGACTTCCACGTCGCGCGGGGCGAGTTCGTCAGCCTCCTCGGCCCTTCCGGCTCCGGCAAGACGACGCTCCTGATGATGCTGGCGGGCTTCGAGACGCCATCCGGCGGCAGTATCCATGTCGACGGGCGGCGCGTCGAGCACCTGCCGCCGCACAAGCGCGAGATGGGTGTGGTCTTCCAGAACTACGCGCTGTTCCCGCATATGACGATCGCGGAGAATGTCGGCTTTCCGCTCAAGATGCGCGGCGTCGCCAGAGCCGAGCGCGACGCGCGGGTGAAACGCGCCCTCGATCTGGTGCGCCTCGGCCATCTCGCCGACCGCAAGCCCTCGCAGCTCTCCGGCGGCCAGCAGCAGCGCATCGCGCTGTCGCGCGCCCTGGTCTACGAACCCAAGGTCGTGCTGATGGACGAGCCGCTCAGCGCGCTCGACAAGCAACTGCGCGAGCATATGCAGCTCGAGATCCGCGCGTTGCACCGCGACCTCGGGCTGACCGTGATCTTCGTCACGCATGACCAAGGCGAAGCGCTGACCATGTCGGACCGCGTCGCGGTGCTCAACCGCGGCAAGATCGAGCAGTTCGATACGCCGTCCGGCCTCTATGACAGGCCGCAGACGCGCTTCGTCGCCGAGTTCATCGGAGAGACGAACCTGCTCGCGGGGCGGGTCTCGCAACGCCGGGGCGAAGCCGCGACAGTCGCGCTCGCATCCGGGGGGAGCGTGACCTGCGAGCGGGCGGCGGCCTTCGAAACGGCCCAGGACGTCATGGTCTCGGTGCGCCCCGAAATGCTGCATCTCGTCCAGGATCCCGGCGCCGAGAACGCCTTGCCCGTGACGATCGAAGACCACGTCTATCACGGCGACCATATCCGCCTGCATCTCGCCTGCGCCGAAAGCCGTCTCGTCGCCCGCGCCGGCCGCCGCGACGCAGCGCCGCCGATCGGCAGCAAGGCCTTCGCCAGCTTCGCACCGGGCGATTGTTCGCTGGTGGCCCCATGAGCGCGCGCCTCAAGGCCCTGCTTCTCATTATGCCGCTGGTGGTCTTCCTCGGCCTGTTCTTCCTCTGGCCGCTCTGGATGATGATCTCGACCTCGGTGCAGGGCGGCACGGTGCGCCTCGCCTTTCCGCAAACGGCAACCGCGATCGCGAGCTGGGACGGCAACGGGACGCCCCCGGCCCCCTTGCAGGCCGCCCTCATCCGGGATTTGCGAGCCGATACGCCGCAGGAGCGCTTCGGCGATGCCGTGCGCACGCTCAACAGCCAGCAGGCCGGCTTCCGCACGCTGCTGCCGCGGACGGCGCGGGCCGTGCGGGAGGCCGGCGAGACCGATCCGATCGATCTCGCCGCCATCGATCCGCGATGGAACGACCAGGCCTATTGGTTGGCCCTGAAGCGCGGCATGCCGGCTTATACTGACGCCAATCTGCTGGCGGCCGTCGACCTCAAGCGCAACGACGATGCGCGGATCGAACCCGTCGAGCCCGATTTCGCTGTCAATCGGGCGATCATGCTGCGCACCTTCGTCATCGCGGCGCAGGTCACGCTGCTCTGTGCGGCGATGGGCCTGCCCTTCGCCATGCTGGCCGCGAGCGTGACGGGCTGGAAGCGCAATGCGCTGCTCGTCGCGGTGCTGCTGCCGCTCTGGACCTCGCTGCTGGTGCGGACCGCGGCCTGGCTGATCCTGCTGCAGGACAACGGGCTGATCAACCAGACGCTGCGTGCGATCGGTCTGATCGATACGCCGCTCTCGCTGATCTACAACCGCACCGGCGTGCTGATCGCCATGACGCATGTGCTGCTGCCGCTGATGGTGCTGCCGATCTACGCCAGCCTGATCGCGATCCCGCGCAACCTGATGCCGGCCGCGGCGGCGCTCGGTGCCGCCCCGCTGCAGGCTTTCCGACATGTCCTGCTACCGCTCGCCATGCCCGGCCTCCTGTCCGGCTCGCTGCTCGTCTTCATGGTGGCGTTGGGCTACTACATCACGCCCGCCCTGATGGGCGGCGCGGGCGATCAGATGATCAGCTCGGTGATCGCCTTCTACGCGACGGGAACCGCGAACTGGGGCATGGCGGGAGCGCTCGGCTTGTTCCTGCTGGTGCCGACGACGGTGCTCTACATCGTCTACAGCCGGCTCTCGCGCACGCCGCTGGTGCAGACATGAGCGGCGTTTCGGTTCGTCCGGGCGGCGCGGCGTTCAGCGCGTTGCGGCTCGCCTTCGGGACGCTCGTCGTCGGCTTCCTGCTGCTGCCGCTCGTCGCGATCCTGCCGCTCGCCTTCACCGACAGCGTCTTCCTCGTCTACCCGATCAGCGGCCCCTCGATGCGCTGGTTCGGCGTGCTGGCGGAGAGCCAGGCCTGGACGCGGGCGATCGTCAATTCGCTGATCATCGGCCCCGGCGCGACGGTGGTCGCAACGGTGATCGGGACGCTGGCGGCGATGGGCCTCCGGCGCGAGCTGGTGCCGTTCTCCGGCCTGCTGCGCTCGGTTTTCCTACTGCCGATGGTGGTGCCGGCGGTCGTGCTCGGCGTCGGCATGCAGATCCTCTACGCGCGCATGGGCCTGGCCTCGAGCTATCTCGGCGTGATCATCGCACATGCCGTACTGTGCGTGCCCTTCGTACTGGTCAACGTCGCAGGCTCGCTCGCCAGCATCGATCCGGCGCTGGAGCGTGCGGCGGCCAGCCTCGGCGCCTCCCCGGTCAAGGTTTTCCGGAGCGTGACCCTGCCCCTGGCCATGCCGGGCATCCTCACCGGCGCGGTCTTCGCCTTTGCCACCTCGCTCGACGAGGTCGTGATCACGCTGTTCGTCGCGGGCCCCAATCAGACCACGCTCGCCCGCCAGATGTTCTCTTCGCTGCGTGAGAATATCAGTCCTGCGATTGCGGCGGCCGCCTTCATCATCATGATTCTGACGTTCGCGATGCTGCTCGCCGTAAAGGGAGTCTCACTGTTTCCGACGCTGCGCAAAAAGCGAGGAATCGAAGGCAGCTAGTCGAAGAGCCGTCGTTCCGCGCAGGGTTCGGCCTGGCACGGCGATGCGCCATGTGTGGACGGCTCTCCGTTGGCAAGGGTTTTGTTGGACTGCAGCAGCGCTGGTCGGTGCGGCCATGTGTTCGACCTCACATGATGATTCTCCGGTCAACGGTTTTTTCCGATCATGAACCGAGGTGAGCTCTCTCGCGGCAGGACCTGCCTGCAAACCTCACATCCGGCGGGATGGCGATCCCGACCACTGTCCCGCATACGGGACAGGAGAGCTCCAAAGGAACGGCACCACTCTGTGAAGACGGCGCCAGGCGCCACGCCGAACAACGGCGACGTTCCCTCGGATCACCGGGCCGCAATGCCGTAGCAGTGCAGCCCGATCTCGGAGATGGTCTACGCCGAGGGCTTCATGATCGCGCCCTCGGGCACGATACCGTCAATGACAAACCTCCACAGGGCGATCAGGAGTTTGCGCGCGAGGGCGACCACCATCACTTTGCGGACACGCCGGCCGGTTGAGCCGACGCGATCGCGGAACCAGGCCACTTGCGCTGTACCAGGCTGATAGCGCTGCCAGAGCCAGGCGAGCTCGACCATCACGGTTCTGAGCCGTCGATTGCCAGCTTTTCCGATCCCTTGCTCGCGCTCGATCCCGCCGCTGCTGTACGGAGTCGCAGCAAGACCGGCGTATGAGCCAAGCGCCTTCCCGTTGGCAAAGCGGCGCACAAAGGCCTCGCGGACCAGCACGGTCGCGCTTTGCACACCGATGCCGCGCAGGCTGCAAAGTTGCTGGATCATCTTGCCGCCTTCGTCTGGCGCAACGGCCTCGGCAACGGCATCGCGGTCGCGCTCCAACTCCGCCATTTGCGCGATCACAAGTTCCAACCTGGTGAGCAATCGTTCGATTTTGGCCAGCGCGTTTGGCGGGAGCGGCTTGCCAAGCCCGGTCCGCAGCTCAGCCAGCCGGCGGCGGCGATTTTGGAGAAGGGGATTGTAGTCGCCGGCTCCGAGCGTCGCCAGAACAGCACCGATCCGGTTGACAAGGCCAACACGCTCGGAGACCAGCTCGGTCCGTTCCCGGACGCAGCGCCGGGCATCCTCGTCGACTTCATCAGGGATCGGCACCATCGAACAGACGCGGGGTTCGCCGCGGAGCCATGCGAGCAGCGTGCGCAGGAGCAATTCGGCATCGATGCCGTCGGACTTCGCGCGGCGCATACGCCGATCCACGGGCACGCTCGAAGGCTGGATGACATGGACCTCTACGCCCATCGCGATGAGCCATCTTGCCAGCCAGAACCCGGACCACCCGGCTTCATAGGTCGCAATGACCCGGTCGACCGAGTGGCCGGCAGCAGCCGCACGAGCGCGGTAGCCGTCGATCGCGGATTGAAGGGCGAGCTTGTCCGGATCGATGGTGCGCTTCGCCCGCGTCTGCGGAAGACCGGGGATCTGCGCCGCCAGAACCCAACTCTTGCTACTCAGCTCGATCGCGAGCACGAGCGTTCCATCGTAATGAACAGGGCCGAGAGTGTTGGATGACTGCGACATGGCCGGGGATCCCTCTCTTTTGGATGACGCAGCGTATCCGCCTGCGCCGCAATCATGGGATCTGTTGGTGCGGCACATAAAGCCGCTGGCCATAATGCCTTCCGCGAGGACGGGTCCCGACCAAAACCGCGCGCTTGAAGGCGCTGTGGCGCAAGAGGGCTTTCCTGTCCTTCGGTATCGACCGGCGGGATGCGTTAGTCCGTCGGTGCCCTTCCCAAGCTCGTCGGTGCGGTTCGCCTGATTTACGCGGCAGCCGGCTCCGGCTCGCGGTAGCTCTCGCCGCTGGTCATGATGGCCCAGGCGATCCGGGCGATCTTGTTGGCCAAAGCCACCGTCGCCACCTTCGTCGGTCGCTTCGTCTGTAACTGAACGAGCCACGGCCGGCGGGTCCCGTGCCGCTCGACGTAGCGAACCACGGCCAAGGCGCCGACGACCAGGAGCTGCCGCAGGTAACGGTCGCCCTGTTTGGTGATGCCGCCCAGGCGCTCCTTCCCGCCGCTGGAGTTCTGCTTCGGCACGAGCCCGATCCAGGCCGCCAGGTTACGGCCGGATTTGAAGGCTTTCGGATCAGCCACCGTCGCGACCAGGGCGCTAGCCAGCAGCGGCCCGACGCCGGGGATGCTCATCAGCCTGCGGCCGACCTCGGTGGACCGTGCGCTGGTCCTGATCCGTCGATCGGTTTCCAGGATCTGGAGGTTCACCAGCCGCAGTTGGGCGACCAGAAACTCCAGGCAGACCCTTGCCTCATCCGGCACGCGTGGATCCCTCTCTTCCACCAGCCCGATCAGCTTTTGCAGCCCCTCGTGCCCGATCGGCGCCACCAGGCCGAACTCTGCCATGTGCGGCATCGTTCTTTTGCCGCTTCACATATGGCTTCATATAGCTCGGCGGTATGAGCTTCACTTGGTGGCCCAGCGCGCCGAGCTCGCGGGCCCAATAGTGCGCGTAGCGCAGGCTTCGATGCCGATCAGGCTCGCCGGCTGCTTGGCGAAGAAGGGCAAGACCTGCGCCCGCCGGAGCTGGCGACGGATCACGACTCCCCCGCCGGCATCCACGCCGTGAACCTGAAAGACCGACTTGGCGATATCCAGACCGACTGTGACAACCTCGACCATGAAGCTCTCCTCCTGCTTTGCAGGGGCTCACGCTCCCGCAGGGGCGGAGAGTCGTCCACAGCATCACCTCCGGACATCGGAAAGTTACCCGAAATAGGACGTCCGCAGATCGCTTTAGCGACGCTTCCGCCGATCCAGGCTAGAAGCAGGCGCACGCTCCCAAATTGCGGCTTGGATACCAACCGAAACACTCCGGCAACATCCATTCGGCATGGCGGAAACAAATGCGGTCTATCCGGCGGTCGCAAGCACCACCGGAGCGCCGATGCCAGATGCCTGCTCGCCAACGCGGCCCGTTTCCATCGTGACGCGCTCCCAGTGGGCCGGTATCCTGGTGATCGGGACCCTGTGGGCCGCCATGCTCCTGCTGCGCCTCTTCGATGCAGGCTTCGTCGATAGCGCCTCCGCCTGTCGGCGCATGATCTATCGCGATCCCGTGACCGGGCGAGAGCAGGGTATCGGCGAAGCCCGCATCGCGCCCGACAGCGTCATCGAATGCGACGGAGTCGCCTATCGGCCGGGTCCACGATGACGGCTGTACGGAAACCACGGGTCCGATATGCTCGCATCGCTTGAAGCAACGGATGATAAAGTGAGCGCATCGGCGCATGTTCTGATCGTCGAGGACGACCGCGAAATCAGCGCGCTGGTAGCGCGCTATCTATCGCAGCTCGACGGCGCGCGACGGACGCGAGATGGACCGGATGTTGCGGGACGGCCGGTTCGATCTGATCGTGCTCGACCTCAACCTGCCGGGTGAAGAC
This sequence comes from Bosea sp. F3-2, assembly GCF_008253865.1. Classification (NCBI taxonomy): domain Bacteria; kingdom Pseudomonadati; phylum Pseudomonadota; class Alphaproteobacteria; order Hyphomicrobiales; family Alloboseaceae; genus Allobosea; species Allobosea sp. F3-2. The sequence goes on along the minus strand of NZ_CP042331.1, from coordinate 4,058,238 downwards.
GGCCTGTCGATCTGCCGGCGGCTCCGCCTGACGACACAGGTGGCGATCATTATGCTCACCGCACGCAGCGAGGATGTGGACAGGATCATCGGCCTCGAGATGGGAGCCGACGACTATCTCGGCAAACCCTTCAATCCACGCGAATTGCTGGCGCGCATTCGGGCCGTCATACGGCGGCAGGGCGGTGGGCAGGCCGATCCGAACGAACTGCCCGGCATCTTCGCCTTTCTGGGCTGGACCCTGAACGCAAACAACCGCGAGCTGACCAATCCGGACAAGGCCCGGGTCGCCGTGACCGGGGCCGAGTTCGATCTGCTGCGGGTCTTCTGCGAGCGGCCCGGGCGCGTGCTCTCCCGTGATGCCCTGCTCGATCTGACGCAGGGGCGAACCGCCGCTCCCTTCGAGCGCAGTATCGATATCCTGATCAGCCGTCTTCGCCAGAAGATCGAACGCGAACCACGCGAGCCGGAATTGATCAAGACGATCCGTTCGGGCGGTTATCTCTTCACTCCCCCCGTCGAGCGGCAATGACCCGGCTGTTTCGCCTGCCTGCGCGGATCGGCAGCCAGATTGCGCTCCTGGTGGTCGGGATCATCGGCCTCGCTCGCGCTCGACGACATCGCCGCGTGTCAGCGAGGGGCGCGCGTGCTCATGCTGGCGAGCGCCAGCCTGGCGCGCCATGCCCGCGAGCGTGGCCTCGTGCCGGTCCGTGTGCGGCCCGATATCGTCTTTCTCGGCCGCGACCGGCGCTTCAGCCATGCGCGGCTGGCGCTCGCCGCCAATGCCATACGGGCGGGAGCCGAGCTCGTCGTCGCCAACCCGGATCTCGTCCATCCTGGCCCGGGCGGCGCGGTCGTGCCGGAGACCGGCGCGCTCCTGGCCGCGCTGCTCGCCTGCACCGGTCCGGTGAGCTATCGCCTCATCGGCAAGCCGGAGCCGACCCTGTTTGCTACTGGGCTCGCCTTGCTCGACCTGCCCAAGCGGGCTGTCGCGATGCTCGGCGACAATCCCCGGACCGATGGCGAGGGCGCCCGTCGCTTCGGCCTGCGCTATGTCGAGATCGCCGACGGGGTGTTCCCGCAAGCGCATGGCGAGACGGCTTGCCCACGGCAGAAAGGCGTGATCGCCTTGCCAGCATGACCTCGTCTCAACCCAAGCCGGATGCCGACGCGATGCCCGAGAGCCCCGACCGGCCGCGCACCGGGTCACATGACGGCTTCGATGGCGTGATCGAGCGGCTAACGGCGCTGCGCCCGACGCTGCCGCCGACGGCTGCGCGCATTGCCGACATCTTCCTCGCCCATGCGGCCGAGGTCGTGCACATGTCGGTGACGGAGGTGGCCGAACGGGCGGAAGCGAGCGAAGGCAGCGTGATCTCGCTCTGCCGCCTGCTCGGTGCGCGCGGCTTCCAGCAGGTCAAGATCGCGCTGGCGCGCGATCTGGTGCAGCCGGTGCAGTTCATCCACGAGGATCTGGCGCGCGCCGACGACACCGGGACGGTGATCGAGAAGATCTTCCGCAGCGATCTGCAGGCGCTGCACGACACGATGAAGGTGCTCGACAAGGGCGCGATGGAGAACGCGGTCGCCGCGATCCGCAAGGCGCGCCGCGTCGAGCTCTACGGCATCGGCAGCGCCGCTCCGATCGCCGAGGACGCCAATTACCGGCTGCCTGCGCATCGGCGTCGAATCCAAGGTTGTAGTCGATTCGCACGTCCAGGCGATCAGCGCCTCGCTGACCGGTCCGGACATCGTAGCGATCACGATCTCGCATTCGGGCTCGACCCACGAAACCGTCACTGCGACCAGGCTGGCGCGGGAGGCGGGTGCAACCACAATCTGCATTACCAATTTCGGCAAATCGCCGCTGCTCGCCTATGCCGATATCGTCTTGAACACCGTGGCGCGGGAGACCCAGTTCCGCACCGAGGCGATGACGAGCCGCATCGCCCAGCTCGCCGTCATCGACGCCCTGATCGCCTGCCTGTCGCTGGCCGATTACGATAAGGCCGTCGCGACGATCGGCAAGACCTTCGACGTACTGGCGACGAAACGCTTCTAGCCCTCTGGATTGGTCCCGCGGCAAGCCGCTCTGCCAAGAGGGCTTTCGCTATTGCAGGCCGCGTGCGAATGACCGTTCCATCTCGCACCAGTGGCAGACATTGAGTGATGGCCCGCAAGCGGACAATGGCCATGCTAGTCGGCGTCTAACCCCTTTCGGCCATTCCATCGTCCCGATCGGCTTCAGGACGCCTCCCGCCTTTGCCGGTCAGACGCCGCCCGCGCCGTGCCCGCATTGAGCGAGCCGGGCTCAGGTCTCCAATGTGCAGAGGCGCTCTTCTGCCTCCATCGCCGGCTCGGCCTCTTGCTCGGTTCCACGCCCGAGGAAAGCGAAGACGACGATAGCGGTGACGATTGTGATGGCGCAGAGCATCAGGAGCAATGCGGCGAAGGCGTCGCCATAGCTCTGGACGAGCGCCGTATGGCTCATCTGGGGCAAGGTGGTCGCGGCGCTCGCGATGTCGCCGGTGACGAGCCGTTGGGCGGCGGGGCCTGCATTTGCCGCCGGCGCGCCAGCCGCGAGATGGCCCGCCGTCAGGGCGGACAGCACGGCGCTGACCACAGCGAGCGCTACACCTTCGCCGGCTACACGCGTAGTGCTGAAGATACCGGTCGCCATGCCGGCGCGCTCCTTGGGCACGACACTGACGGCAAGCCCGTCCATCAGCCCCCAGGGCAGGCTGATGCCAATGCCGATCAGCGCCATCGGCATGGCGACGCCCATCGTCGTGCCTCCGAGCGGGAGGCGGCTCAGCCAGAACAGGCCAGCGGCGGAGATCAACAGGCCGACGCCGCAGATCGCCGCTGGCGCAAACCAGCGCGTCATCAGACCGGCCGCGATCGGCAGAACCAGCAGTGGTGCCGAGAGCGCGATCATCAGCCGGCCGGCAGCGATCTCGCTCAAGCCCTCGATGCCAACGAAACGCACCGGCAACAGGATCAGCAGCACGACGAAGGCATAAGCCGGTGCTGCTGCCAGCAATTGCACCCCGACGAACCGGGGGTAGCGGAACAAGGAGAGGTCCAGCATCGGCCGAGCGACGCGCCGCTCGATCACGTTGAAGGCGATGAAGCACCCGACGGAGCCCGCCAGCAGGCTCATCACGATCGGCTCGGACCAGCCGCGCTCCGGTGCCAGTAGGACGCCATAAGTGAAGAGCGCCAGGGCCAGCGTGAAGCTGAGCGCGCCCGGCCAGTCGAGGCTGGCTGCGCCCGGGTCGCGCGTTTCCCGCAGGAAGCGCGCGCCGAGCGCCAGGGCGAGCACCGCCAGAACGACCACGAGCCCGAAGATGCTGCGCCAGCCGAAGGCGTCGATCATCACCCCCGACGCGATCGGTCCGAAGGCAAGGCCGACGCCAAAGCTCGTGCCGACGATGCTGAAGGCACGGATGCGCGCGCGCCCATCGAATTCCTGCGCCAACGCAGCCATGCCGCCGGAAAAGGCGGCTGCCGCTGCGATGCCCTGGGCCGCCCGCCCGAGATCGAACCAGAGGATGTCGGGTGCAACGGCCAGTGCCATGGAGAGCATGGCGAATGCGCCGACGCCGACGAGGAAGACGCGCTTGCGGCCATAGGCATCCGCCAGCCCGCCTGCCGCCATCAGGCTCGATCCGAAGCTCAGCATGAAGGCGTTGGTGACCCAGTTGAGCGCGACCGGGCTGCCGCCCAATGCTCTGCCGATGGCGGGAAGCGCCACCGCCGGCCCGGTGAAGGTCAGTGGCATCGCGGCAGCGGCGAGGCAGACGGAGAGCAGCACCAGCGCCTGTCCAGTCGCGCTCGGTCGGGTGATGGCTTGCGTCATGGATTGGATTGTCCTGTTCGACGGCGGCGCTGCGCCTCCGATCGGCACTCGCCTTCCTGTCGAAACAGGATAATCTTGATGGAATAACTGCCAATGAACCCTTCATTCCGATCTTATCGGAATGAAACGCTCGAATGATCATGTGCCGAAAGGGCTAGGGTGGATTCGCTGACCGGCCTTACGGCCTTTGTACGAACCGCGGATCTCGGCAGCTTCGTCGCGGCCGGGCGCGTGCTCGGGCTTTCTGCGTCCGCGGTCGGCAAGGCCGTGACCAAGCTCGAACAGCAGCTTGGCATCCGCCTGTTCCAGCGCTCCACCCGCAGCCTGCGGCTGACCGAGGAGGGTCGCGCTTTCCACGAGCGCTGCCGGCGCATCCTCGACGATCTCGACGACGCTCGCGCCATGCTCGCTCGCACCTTGGACGTGCCGCGCGGGCGTCTGCGCGTCAGCGCGCCGATCGTGAGTTATCACCTGCTGTTGCCGGTCTTGCCGGAATTCATGGCGCGCTATCCCGAGATCGAGGTCGATCTCGATTTCAACGACCGCCTCGTCGATCTGATCGATGAGGGCGTCGATGTCGCGATCCGCAGCGGAGACCTCCCGGATTCGCGCCTGATGGCGCGGACCTTGCGGCCATTCCAGATGCTGCTCTGCGCCGCACCGTCCTATCTGGAGCGCCATGGCAAGCCCGAGTGCCCACGCGATCTCGACGGGCATCTCGGCGTCCGCTTCCGCTATCCCAACAGCGGCAAGACTCAAGCATGGCCGCTCACGCTGCTGGCTGGCGAACCGGAGCTGCGCGTCCGCACGGTGTTGACCTGCAACAATATGGAGGCGCTGCGCGGCGCCACCGTCGCCGGCCTTGGCATCGGCTGCATGCCGGATTTCCTGGCGCGCGATGCGCTGGCGAAGGGGGAACTGCGCACCTTGCTCGACGCCCGGATCGATGCTCCCGGCAATTTCAGCCTGATCTGGCCCTCCAACCGCAACCTCTCGCCGAAAGTCCGGGTCTTCGTGGATTTTATCGGGGAACGCCTGTTTTCAACCCGCTGCGAGACACTTCCCCAAGCAACGGTCGCCCCCAGTTGAGCCAGCCCCCGTTCCTTCGGCTGTCCCAGCCGCCTTCGGAGCATCGCCTAGTCGGTATCAAGCCCGGCCTCGTCGATAGCTTTTTGTCGCTTCTAGCGCTTGGACAAGCGCCGCACATTCGAGCGCACCTTCGTCCTGTATCCGCGAATGACCCCGGTGGGGGGCCGTTCCGGTTGCGAGCCTGCCGGCCGCCCGTTGAGCGGCGGAAACCTTCTCTGTCACCATCAACTTTGCCCCGCGACTGGCCGCTTGGCCGCCCTTGGAAAGTCTGATTGTGCGCAGCCAAATCGCTTGCTGCGCTTCGAACGCGAGCATCGACATCTCGAAGAACATTTTGAACATCTGAGCCGCGATCCTTGCGAGATGCTACTACGCGAGCCGGAGCCTGATGTGCCACAAGCCGCTACAGGATCATTCTCTCGGTGTTGGCAGCACCGCCGCTTGAGCATCGATATAGGCATCAGAAGCAGTCAGAGCCGCCTCAACCAACGGCCTGACAAAGGCGCGGACATCGCCACGCCATTCCTCGCTGGCTTGCTCCCAGAGAAACTGCCGCTTTTCGCGGTTCATTTCGTGGAAGGCCTTTGCTGCCGCTTCGATGGCAATTTCGGTTCGTTCGTCAGGCATTGCTTGCCTCGTCGTCAACTAACCCCAGAGAAACAACCATGCCCGGCCCCGCACTGTTCCGGAGCATCTTCCGCCCGGCCGGGCGTCGCTGGAAGCCGGTGGCGTCACTTCGTGATTGGCGCGGCCGGCTCTGGATCCTGCACCCCCACGAAGGGATGGCGGCGCGGGTGATGGCGATGCCGCGGGGAAGATGGTGTGGCTAGTTCAGCTGTTCACATCCCAATGCGCGCTGACGTCCTCAAGGTAGACGGTAATCGTGCGGCCAGCCACAGCCACCCCTCCGGCCGCGCTCCCCACTGTCGAGTTCACAAGCACCACGCTGGCTGCGTCAAGGTGGTCGACTTCGCCTGAGATTATCACCCCGCCAGTCGTCAACACGGCAAGACGGGTGTTCGGCGGATATTTCTTCAAGTCATTAAGAGCTGTCACAGGCTGACCCCCAAAAGGCACGGAGGCGGCGCGCCCCACTCACTCAGCCGAGGATATGGCGGCAGGTTCGACAAAGCCAACGGACTGGGAAGCCGTAGAGAGGGAATACCGGGCAGCCGCTAGGCATTGCCACACTAGGTTAGGCGATCCATCAAATCGATGTGCCGTTTCACGGCAGCTCTATGCGCCTCGTCATGGTCGATGGCTTCGGGGTCGCACAGCCAGTAGACGGCGGCCCCGGTCGGAGCGGCGCCCCGGAGTTGAAGGTCTCCGCCGCTATAACCCGCCCGCCTTAAGTTCCTCGATGAGATTTTCAGTGCCGTGTTCGATCGGGTATTCCCGCGGTGAGTTTCGTCGACCTGAATCAGGTCATGCTTTGGCGTGAAATGGCAAGAATTTCCCACCGGTTGGCGACAAATACGGCAGCGAGCTCACCAAGCCGTTCTTCGAAAGTCGGGCGTCAGGGCCGAGTTCCGTTTGGCTGCGACCAGAGGGTCGTGTTTGTCGCATGCTGCCGGCACGCGAGCGGAGCGACGAAGGAACGATGTCTCTGCTGCTCGATTGCTGAGGGCAAACCGCGAGGAGGGGAATTTAATGACAATTCGCGCAACCCGTATTGCGATTGTTGCCGCAACACTGCTCAACGTGCCGGGAATGCTTTCGGCCCAAACTACCCCTGCGGTTCAACCGCACGTGCCGCTTGAAAAGTCCATCGGACAAGCGAAGCCTGAAGTCGTTCCGTCGCTGTTTGTCCTCAACTCCCAGGGTGCCAGTCTGAAGGACGGCAAGCTGGTGCTGGTCGGCATCTCTCCGAACGCCATCGTCTTCGCTGACCGCCCGGTGAGGGCGGCGGGACACGACCTGACCGCCAGAATCGTCGAGGACTGGGGCAACGGCAGCGACAATTTCGCAAAAGACCCGCCGAACGCTACGGTTTCCGGCTTCAAGAAAGATGGCTCGACGGTCCTAGACGCCGTAGTCGTCTTGAAGTCGCCGAAACTGGAAGGCGGAAACCTGACCTTCGATGTCGATGTGCTCGAGGGCAGTCTGACGGGTGCTGACGGTCCGGCATCGGTCTTCATCGACATTATCGGCCGTCCCTTTACGCCCTTGTCTTTTGCCGGCGTCGCACGCAGGACTGCCTGGCGAGGCGCCTATTACCGTGGTGCAATGGCTGCCGGAGCGGTTGCCGCCGGAGCGGCAGCGGCAGCCTACCCATACTACTACGCCCCGCGCTGCGGCTACTATCCACTCCCGCCTTGCTACTGATGCCTCCTGGCCGGCCTGCGCCTGCATCACCGGTTCACGCTTCAAACCGACATGGTCCTGCGGGGTGACGTTGGCGGCTTCAATGGGGACGTAAATTCCCTCGGCAGGCCAAAGCCAAGTCGACTGGGAACTCGTCCGCACGCAGAACGCAGCCTGGAGCGCGATGGTCGGCTATCGCGCTCACTAGGCCGATAACGAAGGGGGGCTTCATCATCATTGATTCTGACGTTCGCGATGCTGCTCGCCGTAAAGGGAGTCTCACTGTTTCCGACGCTGCGCAAAAAGCGAGGAATCGAAGGCAGCTAGTCGAAGAGCCGTCGTTCCGCGCAGGGTTCGGCCTGGCACGGCGGTGCGCCATGTGTGGACGGCTCTCCGTTGGCAAGGGCTTTCGAGCGTTCTGCAGGGCTGGTCGGTGCGGCCATGTGTTCGACCTCACATGATGATTCTCCGGTCAACGGTTTTTTCCGATCATGAACCGAGGTGAGCTCTCTCGCGGCAGGACCTGCCTGCAAACCTCACATCCGGCGGGATGGCGATCCCGACCACTGTCCCGCATACGGGACGGGAGAGCTCCAAAGGAACGGCACCACTCTGTGAAGACGGCGCCAGGCGCCACGCCGAACAACGGCGACGTTCCCTCGGATCACCGGGCCGCAATGCCGTAGCAGTGCAGCCCGATCTCGGAGATGGTCTACGCCGAGGGCTTCATGATCGCGCCCTCGGGCACGATACCGTCAATGACAAACCTCCACAGGGCGATCAGGAGTTTGCGCGCGAGGGCGACCACCATCACTTTGCGGACACGCCGGCCGGTTGAGCCGACGCGATCGCGGAACCAGGCCACTTGCGCTGTACCAGGCTGATAGCGCTGCCAGAGCCAGGCGAGCTCGACCATCACGGTTCTGAGCCGTCGATTGCCAGCTTTTCCGATCCCTTGCTCGCGCTCGATCCCGCCGCTGCTGTACGGAGTCGCAGCAAGACCGGCGTATGAGCCAAGCGCCTTCCCGTTGGCAAAGCGGCGCACAAAGGCCTCGCGGACCAGCACGGTCGCGCTTTGCACACCGATGCCGCGCAGGCTGCAAAGTTGCTGGATCATCTTGCCGCCTTCGTCTGGCGCAACGGCCTCGGCAACGGCATCGCGGTCGCGCTCCAACTCCGCCATTTGCGCGATCACAAGTTCCAACCTGGTGAGCAATCGTTCGATTTTGGCCAGCGCGTTTGGCGGGAGCGGCTTGCCAAGCCCGGTCCGCAGCTCAGCCAGCCGGCGGCGGCGATTTTGGAGAAGGGGATTGTAGTCGCCGGCTCCGAGCGTCGCCAGAACAGCACCGATCCGGTTGACAAGGCCAACACGCTCGGAGACCAGCTCGGTCCGTTCCCGGACGCAGCGCCGGGCATCCTCGTCGACTTCATCAGGGATCGGCACCATCGAACAGACGCGGGGTTCGCCGCGGAGCCATGCGAGCAGCGTGCGCAGGAGCAATTCGGCATCGATGCCGTCGGACTTCGCGCGGCGCATACGCCGATCCACGGGCACGCTCGAAGGCTGGATGACATGGACCTCTACGCCCATCGCGATGAGCCATCTTGCCAGCCAGAACCCGGACCACCCGGCTTCATAGGTCGCAATGACCCGGTCGACCGAGTGGCCGGCAGCAGCCGCACGAGCGCGGTAGCCGTCGATCGCGGATTGAAGGGCGAGCTTGTCCGGATCGATGGTGCGCTTCGCCCGCGTCTGCGGAAGACCGGGGATCTGCGCCGCCAGAACCCAACTCTTGCTACTCAGCTCGATCGCGAGCACGAGCGTTCCATCGTAATGAACAGGGCCGAGAGTGTTGGATGACTGCGACATGGCCGGGGATCCCTCTCTTTTGGATGACGCAGCGTATCCGCCTGCGCCGCAATCATGGGATCTGTTGGTGCGGCACATAAAGCCGCTGGCCATAATGCCTTCCGCGAGGACGGGTCCCGACCAAAACCGCGCGCTTGAAGGCGCTGTGGCGCGTGTGGGTTTTCCCGTTCTTCGGTTCGACCGGCTGGCTGCGTTACGTTCGTTTCGCCCTTCCCAAGCTCGTCGGTGCGGTTCGCCTGATCTCTATGCGGCCCGCGAGACCGGCTCGCGATAGGCCTCACCGGTGGTCATGATCGCCCAGACCATCCGGGCCGTTTTGTTGGCCAAGGCGACGGTCGCGATCTTTGTCGTTCGCCGGGCCAACAGTTGGACCAGCCATGGCCGCCGCGTTCCGTTCCGCTGCGCGTAGCGCACGACAGCCAGAGCCCCGACAACCAGCAACTGGCGCAGGTAACGGTCGCCCTGTTTGGTGATGCCGCCCAGGCGCTCCTTCCCGCCGCTTGAGTTCTGCCGAGGCACGAGGCCGATCCATGCCGCCCAGTTTCGGCCTGACCGAAACGCTTTGGGATCCGGTATGGTGGCTACGAGAGCGCTCGCCAGGAGAGGACCGACGCCCGGCACACCCATCAGCCTGCGGCCGATCTCGGTCGCGCGGGCGTTCGTTCTGATCCGGCGATCCGTTTCCAAGATCTGATCGTTGATCAGCGCGAGTTGAGCAGCCAGCCTTCCAAGACACATCTGCGCCTCGGCGGGCACACGCTCGTCTTTGTCGGCGATGAGCCTGATGAGAGCCCCCAGACCTTCCCTCCCGATCGGCGCCGCCAGCCCAAACTCCGCCATGTGGCCTCGGATCGCGTTCGACAGCTGGACGCGCTGGCGCATGAGCATGAGCCGAACACGATGCAGCACCAGGATGCCCTGCTGATCGACGCTCTTCACCTCGACGAAGCGCATGGTCGGGCGGGTCACGGCTTCGCAGATCGCTTCCGCATCGGCCGCATCATTCTTCTGCCGCTTGACATACGGCTTCACCTAGCTCGGCGGCATCAGCCGGACCTGGTGGCCGAGCTTGATCAGCTCGCGCGCCCAATGATGCGCCGTGGCACACGCCTCGATCCCGATCAAGCCGGCAGCTTGGCGAAGAACGGAAGGAGTTGCGCTCGCCGAACCTGCCGCCGGACCACGACTGTGCCGCTCCGGTCGACACCGTGAACCTGAAAGACCGACTTCGCGATGTCCAACCCGATCGTGATTGCCTGATCCATGCTCTCCTCCATCTCTGCGAGAGCTTATGCTCCCGCGGGGCTGGAGAGCCGTCCACAGCATCACTTCCGGACATTGCTTCGCCGCCCGAAAGCGGACATGAGAGCCGGAACGGGGGCTTGGGATCTGCCTTACGCGGCACTTGATGGGGGTGCGGAGCTGGACGACCCCGCACTATGGGCAATGTCTCAGCCTACAATTGCGCGGAGGGCGAAACGTCGCGTTCTGACGTAACCATCCACAGCCCCAACGTCGCCGCTACGCCGCCGATCAGGAATATCGAAGCATAGCTAGCCAGAGTTTCAGATATCGACTGTCGCGTTGAGTGCGTTCGTCTGGATGAATTCGCGCCGTGGCTCGACGACGTCGCCCATCAGCTTGACGAAGAGATCGTCAGCCTCGTCGTTCTGGTCGTTCTTGACCCGCAGCAGTGTCCGGACGTCGCGGTCGAGCGTCGTCTCCCAGAGTTGGTCGGGGTTCATCTCGCCGAGACCTTTGTAGCGCTGCAGCGCGACGCCCTTCTTGCCGATCGTCGAGACCGCCTCAAACAGGTCGGTGGGGCCGTTGATCGGGAACGAATCGCCCTTGCGGCTCAGCGTGCCCGGCTTGGCGTAGGCCTCCTGCAGCGAGACCGCGGCGGCGTCGAGCTTGCGGGCTTCCGCGCTGGCGAGCAGCCCGGCATCAATCGTCGCCGCCTGCTTCACGCCGCGCACCATGCGCGAGAAGACGAAGCCGCCTTCGCTGACCTTGCCCTCCCAGCCGCGCTCCAGCTCGTCCGAGATCGCGTCCAGTCGGCGTGCGACATAGGCTGCGGCCTCGTTGGCCTGCGCCTCGTTCTCCTCGCTCACCGGATGCAGCACGCCGGCGATCGCCATCTGCTCGACGACGCGCCGGTCGTAGCGCGAATGCAGCTGCGACAGCGCGTTGCGGACGCTGCGGGCTTCCTCGATCAGGGTGCGCAGATCGGCCCCGCCGCGCTCGACGCCCTCGCTGGTGCGGAAGGTCGCCCCGTCCAGTGTCGAGTCGATCAGATACTGCTCCAGCGCCCGCTCGTCCTTGAGATAGACATGGCTCTTGCCGCGCGCTGCCTTGTAGAGCGGCGGCTGGGCGATGAAGAGATGGCCGCGCTCGATCACTTCCGGCATCTGCCGGTAGAAGAAGGTCAGCAGCAGCGTGCGGATATGGGCGCCGTCGACGTCGGCGTCCGTCATGATGATGATCTTGTGGTAGCGCAGCTTCTCGATGTTGAACTCCTCGCGGCCGATGCCGGCGCCGAGCGCCGTGATCAGCGTGCCGACCTGGTCGGAGGAGAGCATCTTGTCGAAGCGCGCCCGCTCGACATTGAGGATCTTGCCGCGCAGCGGCAGCACGGCCTGATATTCGCGGGCGCGGCCCTGCTTGGCGGAGCCGCCTGCCGAGTCACCCTCGACGATGAAGAGCTCGGACTTGGCCGGGTCGCGCTCCTGGCAATCAGCCAGCTTGCCCGGGAGTGACGCGATGTCGAGCGCGCCCTTGCGGCGGGTGAGATCGCGCGCCTTGCGGGCGGCCTCGCGCGCGGCGGCGGCCTCCGCCACCTTGCCGACGATGGTCTTGGCCTCGTTGGGATGCTCTTCCAGCCATTCGGCCAGCGCCTGATTGACGACGTTCTCGACGACCGGGCGAACCTCGGAGGAGACCAGCTTGTCCTTGGTCTGCGAGGAGAATTTCGGGTCGGGAACCTTGACTGAGACGATCGCGGTCAGGCCTTCGCGGCAGTCGTCGCCGGTGAGCGAGACCTTCTCCTTCTTCGAGATGCCGGAGCTCTCGGCATAGCCGGTGATCTGGCGCGTCAGCGCGGCGCGGAAGCCGGCGAGATGGGTGCCGCCGTCGCGCTGTGGGATGTTGTTGGTGAAGCAGAGCACGTTCTCGTGGTAGCTGTCGTTCCACCACAGCGCGACATCGACGGTGATGCCGTCCTTCTCCGAGGTCAGCATGATCGGCTTCTCGATCACCGCCGTCTTGGCGCGGTCGAGATAGCGCACGAAGGCTTCGACGCCGCCCTCGTACATCAGCTCCTCGCGGACGACCTCGGCATGGCGGGCGTCGGTCAGGATGATGCGCACGCCCGAGTTCAGGAAGGCGAGCTCGCGCAGCCGGTGCTCCAGCGTCTTGTAGTCGAACTCCACCATGGTGAAGGTTTCCTGCGACGGCAGGAAGGTCACCTCGGTGCCGCGCTTGTCGCCCTGCGGGCCGACGACGGCGAGCGGGGCCACCGCCTCGCCATGACGGAACTCCATGAAATGCTCGTGGCCGCCGCGCCAGATGCGCAGCTTGAGCGAGACCGAGAGCGCGTTGACGACGGAGACGCCGACGCCGTGCAGGCCGCCCGAGACCTTGTAGGAGTTCTGGTCGAACTTGCCGCCGGCATGGAGCTGGGTCATGATGACCTCGGCCGCCGAGATGCCTTCCTCGCTGTGGATATCGGTCGGAATGCCGCGGCCGTTGTCGCTGACCGTGACCGATCCCTCGGCGTTCAGCGTCACCGTGACGAGGTCGGCATGTCCTGCCAGAGCCTCGTCGATCGCGTTGTCGACGACCTCATAGACCATGTGATGCAGGCCGGAGCCGTCATCGGTATCGCCGATATACATGCCCGGCCGCTTGCGGACCGCATCCAGACCCTTGAGAACCTTGATGGAATCAGCGCCGTAATCGTCGGGCTGGGCGCTGAGCGCAGCGTCGGTCATGAAGTCGTCCTTGAACGGGCGAGCGAGCGCCCGCAGTGATCCTGATTCGAGAAGACAATATAGGGACAGACGATGGCTTTTTCACGCGCCTACGCGTGCGCGTACGCAGGGGGCGCCGTCGTCGCGTCAGGATTGCTCGGCGAGGGGCAGTGTTTCCAGGCTGAGCCGCGCCCTGTCGCGGCCTTCGGTCTTGGCGCGATAGAGCGCGCAATCGGCGCGACCATAGAGGCTCACGGCGGTGTCGCCGGGCTGGTAGGTGGCGATGCCGGCCGAGCAGGTATAGGTCACCGCCGGCCGATCGGGCAAAGGGTACGCCGAACGTGCTTCCGCCAGCAGATGCTCGACAAAGACCAGGGAATTCTCTGCCGGCGAGCCCGGCATGACCAGCATGAATTCCTCGCCGCCGATCCGGCCGAAGCAGTCGGTCCGCCGGATCACGCGATGCACGAGATTGGTGAAATGGCGCAGCACCATGTCGCCGCCCTGGTGCCCGAAGCGGTCGTTGATGCTTTTGAACAGATCGATGTCGAACACGCAGACGCTGAGCGCACTGTCGGGCACGAGCGCAGCCGCGCTGATCAGCGCTTCGAGCCGCCCGAAGACGAAGCGGCGATTGGCCGTGCTGGTGAGCTCGTCGGTCTGGGCCGCGCGCATCGCCAGGTCGCGGTCCTGCCGGAGCAGCCTTTCCTCGCGGCGCAGATCGGTGATCTCGTTGGCGATGCAGAGCATCCAGCCATTCGGGCGCACGGTTTCCGTCATCCACAGCCAGCGCCCGTCGACGAGATCGGTTTCATAGGCCCGGAACGGTGTCTTGCCGCGCCGCGACTGGGTCGAGATCAGCCAGGCCTCGAGATCGGCAGCCTGGATCGCCGTGCCTTTGAAGGCGGCGTGGTTGCGCCGCATGATCTCGATCCATGTCGGGGTTTCGCCGGCCGCGAGATGGAAGGTCCGCCGGAAGGCGTCATTGGCCACGCGCAGACGGTCGGTCTCGTCATAGACCGCAAGCAGGACGTCCGAATGTTCGACCAGGTCGGTGAACGCGTCGTAGATGCTGTCCATGGACCTTTCGGCCTCGCGTCGGACGCGTCCGCCGGCGCCCTGCCGGAACAGGATGCCCTATCCGGTGGCTCGATCCAACCCGCATTCGGAGGCGGCTGATCACCGCCGTGCCGGCTCAGCCGGGAAAACTCGCGATCGCTTCGAGGAAGGCTTCGCCATACTGCGTGAGCTTGCGCTCGCCGACGCCTTCGATCGCGCGCATCTCGTCAAGGCCGAGGGGGCGCTCGCGCGCCATCGCGATCAGGGTCCGGTCGGTGAAGATGATGTAGGCGGCGACACCCTCCTCGCGGGCGAGCTGCAGCCTGAGCTTGCGCAGATGCTCGAACAGGGCGGCCGTGCCTTCGTCCAGGCCGTCGGCGCGTGCTGCCTCGCGTTCCCCACGGCGGGAGCGGCGCTCGGCGAAGGGATCGGCCCTGAGCGCGACTGCCTCGCGGCCGAACAGGATGTCTTCGCCCTTCGGCGTCAGCCGAAAGCCGCCATGCTCGGCGCTGGCTTCAGCCAGAGCCCCGGCGGCGAAGAGCTTGCGCGTCAGCCCCATCCAGGCGGCCTTGGGCCTGTCGGCACCGACACCGAAGGTCTTCAGCCCGTCATGGTTCTGGCGGCGGATTGCCTCGGTCGTCGTCCCCGTCAGGATATCGGCGAGATGACCGGCGCCGAAGCGCTCGCCGGAGCGGATCACGGCCGAAAGCAGCTTGCGCGCATCGAGCGTCGCGTCCTGCAGTGCAGGCGCCTCCGTGCCACAGAGATCGCAGCGGAACGGCGCCTGCCCGTGCCGGCAGGGCGGAGTCTCCTCGCCGAAATAGGCGAGCAGCGCACTGCGTCGGCACAGCGCGTTCTCGCAGAGGTCGATCATCGCCTTGAGGCGCTTGTGCTCGATGCGTTTGCGCTCGTCGTCGATCGGCTTCTCGTCGATCTGGCGGCGGCGCAGCGCCATGTCGTCGACGCCGTAGAGGGTGAGCGTATCGGCCGGCAGCCCGTCGCGACCGGCGCGGCCGATTTCCTGATAGTAGCCCTCGATCGAACCGGGCATGTCGGCATGGACGACGAAGCGGACATCCGGCTTGTTGATGCCCATGCCGAAGGCGATGGTGGCGCAGACCACCACCCCGTCCTCCTGCAGGAAGATGTCCTGGTTGCGGTTGCGCTCCGCCTGCTCCAGCCCGGCGTGATAGGCAAGCGCGTTCCAGCCCTTGTCCCGCAGCCCCTCGGCGAGCCTCTCGGTCTTGCTGCGCGAGGAGCAATAGACGATGCCGGAGCCGTTGCGGTGGCGGCGCAGGAAGTCGTCGATCTGCCGGCGCGGCTGCTCCTTCGGTGCGAAGGCGAGCTTCAAATTCGGCCGGTCGAAGGAATGCACCACCATCTGCGGCGGTTGCGGGAAGAGCTGGCTCGCGATGTCGGCCTGGGTCTGCCGGTCGGCGGTGGCCGTGAGTGCCGTCACCGGCACGCCGCCCAGCGCCTCGCGCGTCTTGGCCAGCAGACGATACTCCGGGCGGAAGTCATGGCCCCATTGCGAGACGCAATGCGCCTCGTCGATGGCGAGCCGCGTCACCCCGATGCGCTTCAGGCGCGAGACCAGCCCCTCGCCCGCCAGCCGCTCGGGCGAGACGAAGAGGAGGCGCAGATCGCCGGCATTGAGCCTGTCCCAGGCCTGCGCCGCCTCCGCCTCGCTGTTCATCGAATTGAGCGAGGCGGCCGGCACGCCGGCGCGGACGAGCTGGCCGACCTGGTCGCGCATCAGCGCGATCAGCGGCGAGACGACGAGGGTGAGGCCGCCTGCGACCAGCGCCGGAAGCTGGTAGCACATCGATTTGCCGGAGCCGGTCGGCATCACCGCGAAGACATCGCGCCCGGTGAGCGCGGCTTCGATCACCTCCCACTGGCCGGGGCGGAAATCATCATAGCCGAACACCGATTTGAGGATTGCGCGGGCTTCTGATTCGCGGGATTGCGACATGGAAAGGGATGTGCCGCAGCCGGGCGCGCTTGGCCAGTCTTTCTGCTGCCAAAGCTGTGCTGATGTTGCCCGGAACCACGCCGTCATCCCGGGTCAACCCCGGGATGACGCGCGTGAAGATGTGGAAGGTTTTAGCCTTGGGCGGCCAGCAGATGAACCACGGCTGCCAGCGCGAAAACCGCTGCGATCAGCTTGGACGGCCAGGGTCGGAGGTCGAACCAGACGAATTGCAGGACGAGCCGCAAACTCCAGAAGCCGGCACCGGCCAGCGGCAGCAGCGGATGCACGCTGGCCTGCCCGGATTGCCAGATCAGCGCCGCCCCATAGGCGAGGAAGACGAATATCAGCATCGCGTTGAGTGTCTGGGTGATCGCCGTGTTCAGGCGGCCGGAGGCTTCGAGGCTGGCGGGCCAGCCGAAGAGTCGCCAGAAGGCGGCGTGGAACAGGGCGAAGCCGAGATCGAGGAGGCCGGCGGTTAGAAGCATAGCCGATCAGCTCCGCGTCGCGATCGCGGCGGCCGCCCCTGCCATCACGCCGCCGGTCACCCGGTTGATCCAGCGCATGGCGCGCGGGCTGGCAACGAGGCGCCGGGCTCGGTCGGCTGTATAGGCATAGGCCAGCATCGTCCCGCCGAGGATCGGCGCGATCAGCGCCATGACTTCCAGATAGGCGAGCGGGGTCAAGGTGTTGAGATCGATGACCAACGGCAGGATCGACAGGAAGAACACCATCACCTTCGGATTGCCGAGCGTCAGCGCGATACCGCCCATGAACAGGCGGGCGCCCTCGCCGCGCGCCGCGGCGGAAGGTTTTGGCGCTTCGGCCGGAGCCGTCCAGGCCTTGAAGGCGAGATAGATGAGATAGGCGCAGCCGGCATATTTGATCGCGACGAAGATGCCGTGGAAGCTCTGCATCAGCACGCTGAGGCCCAGCGCCGAGAGCGTGAACCAGACCAGGTCACCTGCGACCATACCGGCGAGGAAGGGCAGGGATCTCCGAAAGCCGGTGGAGAGGGAGCGTGCGACCAGGGCCGCGATCGCCGGTCCGGGCGAGGCGACGGCGAGGAAATAGACGCCGGCGAACAGGGCAAGGCTGGCGAATTCCATGGGGATCTCCCGATTTTTCGCGATGCTAGCAGCAACGCTTTGGCCGGTCCCATCGCAAGACGTGGTCCGATCGATCAATCGATCGGATCGGCCCGGCCAGGCGTGATAGCGAAACGCTGCGCGCCGCCTGGAAGATCGCCGAACAAGGCGGCATCGGCGCCAGTCATCCAGACCTGGCAGCCGAGATCGGTGAGGCCCTCGTAAAGCGCCGAGCGCCGGCGCGGGTCGAGATGCGCAGCAATCTCGTCGAGCAGGACGAGAGGCGCGATGCCGCTCATCGCCGCGACGAGCCTGGCATGGGCGAGCACGAGCCCGATCAGCAGCGCCTTCTGCTCGCCGGTCGAGCCTTGGCCGGCTGGGATGTCCTTCGGTCCGTGCCGGACTTCCAGATCGGAGGCCTGCGGCCCCGTGAGGGTGCGTCCGGCGGCGCGGTCGCGATGGCGGCCCTGTCGCAGCATCGCGCGATAGGCGTCCTCGGCGTCGACGGCCGGCAGGCTCATGACGAGATCGTCGATCTCGCCCGCGAGCGCGATCACGGCATCCGGGAAGGGCGAGGCGTCGTCGCGCGTCTCGGCGATGATGGCGGAGAGCCGCGCCACCGTCTCGGCGCGGGCAGCGGCAACCGCGACGCCGAGCTCTGCGATCTCGCGCTCGACGGCATCGAGCCATTGGCTCTGCCCCGGGCTCTCCTCGAGGATGCGGTTGCGCGAGCGCAGCGCCCGCTCTAGCGCATTCGAGCGGGTGGCATGGCTTGGGTCGATCGCCAGCACCAACCGGTCGAGGAAGCGGCGGCGGTCGCCGGCGGCGCCCCGAAACAGCCCGTCGAGATCGGGCGTGAGCCAAACTACGCGCAGATAATCGCTGAAGGCGAGGGCCGAACCGACGGCGGCGCCGTCGATGCGGGCAAGCCGCGGGCGGCGCCCTTCCGCATCGAGGGGCCCTAGCCCGATGCCGAGCCGGCCCGCCTCATCAGCAAGGGTTACAGAGGCGGCGAAGGAGCCGTCGCCGCCCTGCCGCGCCATCGCCGAGAGTTCGGCACGGCGCAGGCCGCGCCCCGGCGTGAACAGCGAGAGCGCTTCGAGGATATTGGTCTTGCCGGCTCCGTTCTCGCCGATCAGCGCAACGATTTGGCCCTCGACCGGGAGATCGAGGGCCTCGTAGGAACGGAAATCCTGCAGGATCAGGCGCGCGACAGCCGTCACGGACGTGACGGTCCGGTCAGATCACGCCGTGTTCGGACGAGATCGTCCGAACACGGGTGAAAGTGATCGATTCTTTTAAGCTAGAGCATTGCTCGGGCGAAAAACCGGTACCCACTTTTTCGCGCAATGCTCTAGACGCGCATCGGCATCAGCACATAGAGCGCGGAGGCCCCTTCGCGATCCTGGATCACGGTCGGCGAGCCCGGATCGGCGAGCTTGAGCAGCGCTGTGTCGCCATCGAGCTGCGCCGCGATGTCCATCAGGTAGCGGGCGTTGAAGCCGATATCGAGCGGGCTCGCCTCGTAATCGACCTCGATCTCCTCGGTCGCCGAGCCGGAATCCGGATTGGTGACGGAAAGCGTCATGCGCCCGTCGGCCATCGAGAGCTTCACGGCGCGGCCGCGCTCCGACGAGATCGTCGAGACGCGATCGACGGAAGCGGCGAAATCGCCCTTGTCGACGGTGAGGAGCTTGTCGTTGCCGCTCGGGATGACGCGCTGATAGTCAGGGAAGGTGCCGTCGATCAGCTTGGAGGTCAGCACGACATTGGCGGTGGCAACCCGGATCTTCGAGCCGGAAAGCTCGACCGCGACCTCGCTCTCGCCGTCCTCCAGCAGCTTCTGGATTTCGGCGACGGCCTTGCGTGGCACGATCACGCCGGGCATGCCGACCGAGCCCTGCGGGGCGGCGGTGTCGACGCGGGCAAGCCGGTGACCGTCCGTCGCGACAGCGCGCAGCACCGGGCGGCCATCGACATCGATGGTGTGGAGATAGATGCCGTTGAGATAGTAGCGCGTCTCCTCGGTCGAGATCGCGAACTGGGTCTTGTCGATCAGGCGTTTCAGCTCGCCGGCCGGCAGCACGAAGCGATGCGCCATCTCGCCGGCGGTGATGTCGGGGAAGTCGCTCTCCGGGAGCGTCTGGAGCTGGAAGCGCGAACGGCCCGAGCGCAGCACGAGCCCGCTGTCGCCGGTCGTCTCGAGCGAGACCTGCGCGCCATCCGGCAGCTTGCGGACGATGTCGTAGAGGGTGTGGGCGGGAACGGTCGTGGCGCCGGGCTCGGCCGCATCAGCCGGAATCGTCTCCACCACCTCGATGTCGAGATCGGTCGCCTTGAGCCGCAGGCCGTTCTCGGAGGCGCTGAGCAGCAGGTTCGACAGGATCGGGATCGTGTTGCGGCGCTCCACCACGCGATGGACGTGGCCAAGCGACTTGAGCAGCGTGGAACGTTCGACCGTGACCTTCATGATTGTCTAGTCTTCTGGCGCTAGCCGCCCGGGCATGGCTGCCCGGGCCGAATGAATGGCCAGCGACATTGCAGGACACCGGGCGGGCGCGCAAGGCCTGCGCGCTCCGGCAACCACAACCTTTGGCAGGAACGGATGCGCGGCAAAGCATCGGGCCGAAAAGGGGAGCCCACTTTTCGGGCGAATCCGATGCTTCGGCAAAGGGATAGATCGCCAGTTCGTGTCCGGATGGACGTGGCGATCGATCCGCGCCGGACTCACTCCTGCAGCATGCGCTTCAGCAGATCGACCTCGTCATGCAGCGAACGGTCTTCGCTGATCGCCTTCTCGATCTTGCGCACGGCGTGCAGCACCGTGGTGTGGTCGCGCCCGCCGAAGCGGCGGCCGATCTCGGGCAGCGAGCGCGGCGTCAGCGCCTTCGACAGATACATCGCGATCTGGCGTGGCTTCACCACTGCGGCGGTGCGGCGCTCCGAGAGGATGTCGGCGCGGCTGACATTGTAGCGCGTCGCGACGAGCTTCTGGATGTCCTCGATCTTGACGCGGCGCGGCTCGCGCGTCCGCACGAGATCGCGTATCGCGGACTCCGCCGTCTCCAGCGTCACGAGCTGGCCCGACAGCGTCGCATGGGCGAGCAGCCGGTTGGCGGCGCCGTCGAGGTCGCGGCCATTGGTCGTGACGACGCGGGCGACATAGGCGACGACGTCGGGGCTGACCTGGAAGTTCGGATGCGCGCCCTGCAGTGCTTCCATGCGGCTCGCCAGGATCTTGGCGCGCAGCGCCTCGTCGAGCTCGCCGACCTCGACGACGAGGCCGCCGCCGAGCCGCGAGCGGATGCGCTCATCGAGCGCCTCCAGCTCGCCGGCGAGCCGATCGCCGGCGACGACGATCTGCTTGCCGGCGTCGAGCAGCGCGTTGATCGTGTGGCCGAACTCCTGCTGGATCGACTTGCCCTGGATGAACTGCACGTCATCGACGATGAGCAGATCGATGCCTCGCAGCTTCTCCTTGAAGGCGAGCGCGGTCTGCGACTTCAGCGCCGCGACGAAGCCGTACATGAAGCGATCGGCGGTGAAATAGGCGACGCGCTTGCCCTGACGGCGCGCCTCCTGCGCGATCGCCTGCAGCAGATGCGTCTTGCCGAGGCCGACCCCGGCATGGAGATAAAGCGGGTTGTAGGGGCTCTGGCCCGCCGGGGCGCCGGCGATGCGCTCGGCCGCCGCAAAGGCGAGCTGGTTCGACTTGCCGACGACGAAGTTCTGGAAGCTCATGCGCTTGTCGAGCGCCGTGCCGCAGGCATCGACAAGATCGGCTTCGCTAGGCTGGGCGCCGCCTGTGGCAGCTGGCCTGGCGGATTCAGCCGCGACGGGGGCGGGCGTCGTGGCAGGCCGGGCGCGCAGGGCAGCCTCGACGCGCGGTGCAGCCGCTTCGCGCGAGACCGTGCGAACCGAGAGCAGCACGCCGCCCGGCGCCGGCAGCTCCGCCATGCAGTTGACCCGCAGGCGCTCGGCATAATGTGCCTCGAGCCAGCTCTTCAGGAAGCGGGTCGGAACCGTGAGATAGGCCACGCCCTCCACGATGCCGGCAAGCTCGAGCCGGCCGAACCAGCTCGAGAAGACGTCTTCGCCAAGCTCGGCGCGCAGGCGCCGGCGAACGCGCTCCCAGGCCTCCTGAACCGAAACCTCTTCCAGCTGAATCCCAGCGGCGTCGTCAGCCGCGATCACCACCACAGACGCTGTCTCGACCGTATCACCGAGTTCCTGTCGCTCGAACATCAATGGCCCCATTCTTTGAAATAAGCGCGCCTTCGGAGCGGCGTCCGCAGGGCGGGCGCCTTCCTGGCACTGTTGTCCGGTTGAAAAAAGGACCCCGTCCTGTCGGGCGCTCTGGCGCCCGCAGGTTCCGATCCCTGCTTTGTCGATTACGCTTGGAAGGCTCGTCGAAGGACGATGCCGCCCTTTATCTCAACACAAAAAGACAAAGGGGCTACATCCTCCAACCTCCATGGTCGCGAGCCAAAACGCTTATTATCTCTGGAAATCGCCTGGCGGTCATTGCTGTCCGCCGGGCGATGAAGGGACCTTACAAGGCGCTCTCGACGGGCTGCAACATCCCTTTCAGCCGGCTTCGAAGACTCGCCCCGCGAGGTGACCCCGCCAAGGCGAGGCTGCTCCCTGCAATTGGTTGGGGAACTTAAGATTTTCTTGACGCTCGGCTCCCCTGCGCACCGCGAATCTTTTTTTCACGGGTTTCGAAAAGGCCGCCGCGGAGTCACCGCGATTCCGCTCCTCAAAATCCTTTGCCCACTAAGATGATGATAATACAGATCTTTTTGTGAGCGGCGGAGTCTATTGGCGGGGCCGGTTTTGCGCCCTGAATCGTGCCTGAGAGTCAAGTCCGCAAACCCGTGGAAAGCCTGCGGAAATGCCTTGCGAGCAAGGTTTTTTTGTTCCGTTGAAGCCTGTGGCTGAGTCGCCACAGGAGGCGTCTAAGCCAACGAAAAAGCCCGGCCGTGAGGCCGGGCTTTTCGCTGTCGAAACAAACGGATTTTCAGGCTCAGGAAGCCAGCGCGCCGATGCGGTGAGCGAGGCGGGAAACCTTACGCGAGGCGGTGTTCTTGTGAACCACGCCCTTCTGCGCAGCGCGCATGATCTCGGGCTGGGCGGCCTTCAGGGCCTCGGCGGCGGCAGACTTGTCGCCGGAGGCGATCGCCTCTTCGACCTTGCGCAGGAAGGTGCGCATCCGCGAGCGGCGGGTCTTGTTGACCTCGGTGCGGCGGGCGATCTTGCGCGTAGCCTTCTTGGCCGACGTCGTATTGGCCATCGAAACGTCCTCGTTCTCATCGCGGTCGGGCGCCGGACATCATTGCCGGCGGGCCTAGCCGCTTCCTTGCTGGAAAAACGTGAGCGGCGGCCGAGCTTGCGCGGGCCGCCGCGAGTGGTGGGGCTATAGTCGCTTGCGACCCCGCCGTCAACGCCGGAATCGCTTTCGCGGCGCGATCCTCACGCGGAGGGCGCGATGAAGCGGGCGAAGCTCGCCAGATCGACGTTGCCGCCGCTGATGATGATGCCGACGCGCTGGCCCTCGACCGCGACCTTGCCGGTCAGCGCCGCGGCCGCAGCGAGGCAGCCGGTCGGCTCGACCACGAGCTTCATGCGTTCGGCAAAGAAGCGCATGGTCTCGATGAGCTCGCCGTCGCTGACGGTGACGATGTCTTCGACCAGTGCCTGGATGATCGGGAAGGTGAGATTCCCCAGGAAAGCGGTCTGCGCGCCGTCGGCGATGGTCTTCGGTACGCCGATCTTGACGATCTTGCCGGAGCGTAGCGACTGCTGGCCGTCATTGCCGGCCTCGGGCTCGACGCCGAAAATGCGGCAGTTGGGATTGAGCGCCTTGGCAGCCAGCGCCGCGCCGGCGAGAAGCCCGCCGCCGCCGAGCGGCACGATCAGGACGTCGAACGGACCGGCATCCTCGATCAGCTCCTTGGTCGCCGTGCCCTGGCCGGCAATGACGTCGGCATGGTCATAGGGCGGGATCAGCGCCAGCCCGCGTTCGGTGGCGATGCGGTTGCCGATCTCCAGCCGGTCCTGGGTGTAGCGGTCGTAGCGGACGACCTCGCCGCCATAGCCCTGGGTCGCCTCGACCTTCGCCTTCGGCGCGTCCTCGGGCATGATGATGGTGGTGGGCACGCCGAGCAGCTTGCCGGCATAGGCGATGGCCTGGGCGTGGTTGCCTGAGGAGAAGGTGAGCACGCCCACCTTCTTCTGCGCCGGCGACAGTGCGGAAATGGCGTTGTAGCCGCCGCGGAACTTGAAGGCGCCCATGCGCTGCAGGTTCTCGGGCTTGAAGACGAGGCTCGCCCCGGTGCGCCGATTGGCCGTCGCCGAGCTCATCGCCGGCGTGTGATGCGCGACACCCTTCAGGCGCTCGGCGGCGCGCTCGACATCGGCATAGGTCGGGAGGGTCAGTCCCTCAGGGGCGACGGGGCGGGCTGCGGCGTTCATGATCTTCGTCCTGCTGATGATGGTGCATCGTGTCAGCAGGGCGGGGCCGGGTTCAAGTCAAAGATCGACGCCCCGGCCATGCGTGGCGGTGATCGGTGGCAGCGTTACGCGCCGGGGTCTCCTGCGAGCCCTCATCCTGAGGAGCCGCGTAAGCGGCGTCTCGAACGATGCTGGTCGAGGCTCCAGAACCAACTGGAGCATCCTTCGAGACGCCATTTCTGGCGAAATGGCTCCTCAGTGAGGGCTCGCTATAGCCAGTGGTAACTCAGGCATTCTTGAAGTCCGGCGTCCGCTTCTCGGCGAAGGCGGACATGCCTTCCTTCTGGTCGGCGGTGGCGAAGAGCGAGGAGAAGACGCGGCGCTCGAAACGCAGGCCCTCGCTGAGCGTCACCTCGAAGGCGCGGTTGACCGATTCCTTCGCCATCAGGACGGAGGGCAGCGACTTGGCAGCGATCGCCTCGGCAGCCTTGAGAGCCTGCGCCTGCAGATCGGCCAGCGGCACGATGCGGGCGACGAGGCCGGAATGCTCCGCTTCCTGCGCACTCATCATCCGGCCGGTGAGGATGAGATCCATGGCCTTGGCCTTGCCGACCGCCTTGGTCAGGCGCTGCGTGCCGCCCGCACCCGGGATGACGCCGAGATTGATTTCGGGCTGGCCGAATTTGGCGTTGTCGGCCGCGATGATGAAATCGCACATCATGGCGAGCTCGCAGCCGCCGCCGAGAGCGAAGCCGGCGACCGCGGCAATGATCGGCTTGCGGCGCTGGCCGATCCGATCCCAGTCCTCGAACTTGTCGTCGAGATAGGTGCCGGGGAAGGTGCGGCTCTGCATCTCCTTGATGTCGGCGCCGGCGGCAAAAGCCTTCTCCGAGCCGGTGATGACGATGCAGCCGATATCGGCGTCCTTCTCGAAACCGTCGAGCGCCGTGTTGATCTCGCCGATGAGCTGGCCGTTCAGCGCGTTCAGCGCCTGCGGACGATTGAGGGTGATCAGCCCGACCTTGCCCTTCGTCTCGACAAGAATGGTCTCATAAGCCATGGCGGCCTCCCCGATGATGCTGTCGTTGCAGCTTTAACGGGCCGGGAAGGTTCAAGTCCATGCGCGTTGCGCGCATCCGCGCATTTGCACTTGGGACCAAGGGAGCGTCATGCTCGGGCTTGACCCGAGCATCTCATGCAGGAGGAGGTTCCGATGTCTCTTCCGGCCTGGGATTCTCGGGTCAAGCCCGAGAATGACGCCGGTCTCTCACGCCCGCTTCTGGCAGCTCTCGCAATAGAAGGTCGAGCGTCCCGACTGCACCAGCCGCTTCACCAGCCCGCCGCAGCCCGGCGTGACGCAAGCCTCACCCTCGCGGTCATAGACCCGGAACCGGTGCTGGAAATAGCCGAGCGAGCCGTCGGCATGGGCGAAGTCGCGCAAGGTCGAGCCGCCGGCCGCGACCGCCTCCTCCAGCACCTCGCGGATGATGCGGGCGAGCTCATGCGCCTTGTCGCGCGGCCGGCCCGTCGGCGTCGCGATCGTTCCCGCCTCGGATTCGGGATGGAGCCCGGCGCGGAACAGTGCCTCGCAGACATAGATATTGCCGAGGCCCGCGACGAGCCGTTGATCCAGCAGCGCGGCCTTCAGCGGCGCGATCTTGCCTGCGAACAGCTTCGCCAGCGTTTCGCCGGAGAGTTCGTTGCCGAGCGGCTCGATGCCCATCCCTACGAAATGCTTCGAGGTAGCGAGCTCGGCGCGTGGCACGAGGTCCATGAAACCGAAGCGGCGCACGTCATTATAGGTGACGCGCGCGCCGGACCCCATCTCGAACACGACATGGTCGTGGATCAGGTGCCGGCCGATCTCATTATAATAGGCGCCGGGCTCGGTCGGCGGCGTGCCGGGGGCTTCGACGATGAAGCGGCCGCTCATGCCCAGATGCATGATCAGCGCCGCGCCATCGTCGAGATCGGCGATCAGGTACTTCGCCCGGCGCGACAGCGCCTCGATGCGCCGGCCGGTCAGCCGCTCCGAGAATCGGTCGGGCAGCGGAAAGCGCAGATCGGGCCGGCGCTGCTCGATACGCGCGAAGCGCTCGCCCAGCATGGCGGGCTCCAGCCCGCGCCGGACGGTTTCGACCTCGGGTAGCTCAGGCATGGATTGAGACCTTCGTAAAGCCTGCGTCGAGACGGGCCGCGACAAGCCCGTTGCCTTTGGCTATTCATCGCCTTACGCCGTCGGCCCGAAAAGTGGAATCCGGTTTTCGGAGAAGCCGACGCGCAGCGAGAGCCAAACACAAGGTCCGCCTGATCGTGACAGCAGCCTCCGACACCACCCATTTCGGCTTCGAGACGGTGAAGCTCACCGAGAAACAGGCCAAGGTCGACGACGTCTTCCACAAGGTCGCCAACCGCTACGACCTGATGAACGACCTGATGTCGGGGGGCTTGCACCGCGTCTGGAAGAGCGCGCTGCTGACGGCGATCAACCCGGCCAAGGACCGGCCTTTCCACCATCTCGACGTGGCCGGTGGCACGGGCGACGTCGCCTTTTCCGTGCTCGAGGCGGGCGGGCCGCAGACCGATGTCACTGTGCTCGACATCAATGCCGACATGCTGCGTGTCGGGCGCGAGCGCGCCGACAAGCGCTTCCCGGACGACGACCGCATCCGCTTCGTCCAGGGCAATGCCGAGGAGCTCGGCCTGCCGGGCAATCACTTCGACTGCTACACGATCGCCTTCGGCATCCGGAACGTGCCGCGTATCGACAAGGCGCTGGCCGAGGCCTATCGCGTGCTGAAGCGCGGCGGGCGCTTCCTCTGCCTCGAATTCAGCCATGTCGATGTGCCGCTGCTCGACAAGATCTACGAGACCTATTCCTTCAAGGTCATCCCGCCGATGGGTCGGCTGGTCACTGGCGAGGCCGAGCCCTACCAGTACCTCGTCGAATCGATCCGCAAATTCCCGAAGCCGCAAGCCTTTGCGAACATGATCGAGGATGCCGGCTTCCGCCGGGCGAAATTCACGCCGATGACGGGCGGGGTCGTGGCGCTGCATTCCGGCTGGAAGCTGTGATGCGGGCTTTGGCGTCATGCCCGGGCTTGACCCGGGCATCTCAGGCAGGATTTCACGAGATGCTCGGGTCAAGCCCGAGCATGACGGCTACAACGGCATGATCTCTTCCTTCTTCCACCTGCTTCGCGGCGCGCGCGTCGGCTTCGTGCTGGCGCGCGAGGGCGCGCTCGCCCTGGTCGATCCCTCCGTGCTGCCGCCGCTGGCGCGTGGGTTGATCCGCGTGGGCCGCTTGATCGAGCGGCGTGGCGCCGGCTCCTCGGCGACGCGGCTCGCGGCCGCGCTGACCCGGCTCGGCCCGTCCTACGTCAAGTTCGGTCAGTTCCTGGCGACGCGGCCTGATGTCGTCGGCATGAAGATCGCGGAGGATCTTTCGGCCCTGCAGGACCGCATGCCGGCCTTCTCGATGGTGGAAGCGCGCGCGGCCGTCGAGGCGGCGCATGACGAGAAGCTGGAAGAGATCTTCGTCGAGTTCAGCGAGCCGGTCGCCGCCGCCTCCATCGCCCAGGTCCACCGCGCCCGGCTGAAGGATGGCCGCGAGGTTGCGGTCAAGATCCTTCGCCCCGGCATTCACGACCGTTTCAATCGCGATCTGGCGGCCATGCGCTTCGGCGCCGAGCAGGCCGAGGCGCGCTCGGCCGAGGCGCGCCGCCTGCGCTTTACTGGTGTCGTCGAGACGCTGGCGCGCTCGGTCGCGATGGAGATGGACCTCAGGCTGGAGGCCGCTGCCCTCTCCGAATTTGCCGAGAATACCAAGGACGACGCCGATTTCCGCGTGCCGGAGCCGGACTGGCAGCTCACCGCCCGCGAGATGCTGGTCGACGAATGGATCGAGGCGGTGCGGCTCTCCGATGTCGAGGGCCTGCGCGCTGCCGGCCACGATCTGCCGGAGCTCGCCCGCAAGATCATCCAGTCCTTCCTGAAGCACGCGATCCGCGATGGCTTCTTCCATGCCGACATGCATCCCGGAAACCTGTTCGTCGATGCCGAGGGCCGGCTCGTCGCGGTCGATGGCGGCATCATGGGCCGGCTGGGCTTGAAGGAGCGGCGCTTCCTCGCCGAGATCCTGCTCGGCTTCATCACCCGCGACTATCGCCGCGTCGCCGAGGTGCATTTCGAGGCCGGTTATGTCCCGGCTCATCACGACGTCGAGGATTTCGCCCAGGCGATCCGCGCCGTCGGCGAGCCGATCCACGACAAGCGTGCCGACCAGATTTCGATGGCCAAGGTGCTGACCCTGCTCTTCGAGATCACCGGCATGTTCGACATGGCGACCCGCACCGAGCTTGTCATGCTGCAGAAGACCATGGTCGTGGTCGAGGGCGTGGCCCGCTCGCTCGATCCGCATCTCGACATGTGGGGGACGGCCGATCCGGTCGTGCGCGACTGGATCACCTCCAATCTCGGCCCGATCGGGCGGCTGCAGGAGGTCGGGCGCGGCGCGCATTCGCTGCTCGGTTCGCTGGCGGCGCTCCCGGACACGGTCGTTCGCGCCGAGCGCGTGCTCGGCCAGCTCGAAGACGCCTCGCGCAACGGCTTCGTCCTTGACGAGCGCAGCATCGAGGCGATTGGGCGCGCCGAGGCGCAGCGCAATCGCTGGGGCACCGCCGCTCTCTGGGTGATCGCGGCGCTGGTGGCTTACGGCGTGTTCGGTTGAGTTGATTTTCCTGGAACCGCGCCGTCATTCCGGGGCGCCGCGCAGCGGCGAGCCCGGAACCCAGAACCGATGTCGGGATTTGGGAAAGCGGAACGGCCGGTGCGCTGGGAATAAAGCGCATCGGTTCTGGGTTCCGGGCTCATTGCTTCGCAATGCCCCGGAATGACGGCGCGGTATCTTGCGCGTCCTACCGGAACGGCGGCTCGTCGAAGCTGCGCAGCTTGCGCGAATGGATGGCGGAGCCCGCCTCCTTCAGCTTCTCCAGCGCGGCGAGCCCGATCCGCAGATGCTCGCCGACGGCGCGCTCATAGAAGGCGTTGGCGGCGCCCGGCAGCTTGATCTCGCCATGGAGCGGCTTGTCGGAGACGCAGAGCAGCGTGCCGTAGGGCACGCGCAGCCGGTAGCCCTGCGCCGCGATGGTGCCGGATTCCATGTCGACCGCGATGGCGCGCGACTGGTTGATGCGCCGCCGCTCCTTGGTCCATTGCAGCTCCCAGTTGCGGTCGTCCTGCGTCACGACCGTGCCGGTGCGCAGCCGCTGCTTCAGCCGGTCGCCCTTTTCGCCGGTGATTTCGGCCGCCGCCTGCTGCAGCGCCACCTGCACTTCGGCCAGCGCCGGGATCGGGACTTCCGGCGGCACCAACTCGTCGAGGATATGATCCTGCCTGAGATAGGCATGGGCGAGGACGTAGTCGCCGATGATCTGGGTCTGGCGCAGGCCGCCGCAATGACCAACCATCAGCCAGCAATTCGGCCGGAGCACGGCGAGATGGTCGGTGATGTTCTTCGCGTTGGAGGGGCCGATGCCGATATTGACCAGCGTCACGCCCTCGCCGGTTTTGCGGATGAGATGATAGGCCGGCATCTGGAAGCGGTGCCAGGGCGCGGACATCACGCGTTCAGCCGCCGAGACGTCGAGGCCATCGCTCCCGATCCGGATGCCGCCCGGGGCGACCAGCGCCTCGGCGGTGCCGGCCTCGATCTCGGCTAGCCCAAGCCGGACGAACTGGTCGACATAGCGGTGATAGTTCGTCAGCAGCACCCAGGGCTGCACGGCCCGCCAATCGGTGCCGGTGTAATGGACGAGGCGCCGCAGCGAATAATCGACCCGGACTGCGTCGAACAATGAGAGCGGACGCGGCTCGCCTTCGACCAGATCATAGGTTCCGTCGGCGATCTCGTCACCGACCAGCGCCAGCAGCGGCGTCGGGAAATGCCGGGCGAGCTCGGCGGCGGTGATCTTCCCGCGCCCCAACTCGTCGCCGCCTTCGATCGCGTAGGGATAGGGGATTTCCTGCGTGCTGATGCCGGTCTCGATCGTCGCGCCGTATTCGGCGACAAGCGGTTTGAGCTGGTCGAGCAGATAGGCCCGGAATTCGGCCGGCTGCGTCACCGTGGTCGAATAGATGCCCGGCGCCGCGAATTTGGCATAGCCGCGCCGCGTGGCCGCCGGGAGCTTCGACGGCTCGTAGGTCACGCGCAGCATGGGGTAGCGGTAGCGCTCCCGATCCTCCGGGGTCGGGGCCTTTCCGGTATCGAAGAAGCGCTGCAGGTCGCTGCGCAGCGCCGAGCGGGCTTCATCATAGAGCTGCTCGAGCCGGTCGATGGCGGCTTCGGGTGTCGCTGCGGTCTCGAAGCTCATGAGCGGATGCATCCTTTTCGTTCCTCGGTTCTACCCGCGTGTCCTTGCTCCTGACAACAACCGGCGGTGGCCCACGGCAATCTGCCTTTGAGGAGCTTGACAGCCGGCGGAAATCCAATAATAAACCGATCAGTTAATTAACTGATCGGTTTCATGTGATGTCGACGGACCCGCTCAGCCTGACTTTCGCTGCCCTCGCCGATCCGACGCGCCGCGCCATCCTGGCCCGGCTGTCGCAAGGCGAGACCTCTGTGAAGGAACTGGCCGAGCCCTTCGCGATGAGCCTGCCTGCGGTCTCGAAGCACCTGAAGGTGCTGGAGCGCGCCGGGCTGATCACGCGGGGGCGGGAAGCCCAGTGGCGACCCTGCCGGCTCGACCCCGGCCCCTTGCAGGATGTTTCGGAATGGCTGGAGCACTACAGCCGTTTCTGGGACCAGAGCCTGGGCCGGCTGGACGAGGTTCTGCGCGAGATCAAGGCGAAACCACCCGATGAATCGGGCGTTTGAGACTCGAATATTCCCTTCAGCCCATTTCGCAGGTGATGACCATGCTCAAGACCGTTCTTCTCAGCCTGCTCGGCATCGTCGTGGTCGGGATCGCCATCGTGCTGATCCTCGCCGCCCGCAAGCCGGACACCTTCCAGGTCACGCGCACCGCCACGATCAACGCGCTGCCGGAGCGGGTCTATGCGCTGATCGCCGATTTCAAGGCCTGGGGCGCCTGGTCGCCCTGGGAGAAGAAGGATCCGGCGATGAAGCGGACCTATGGCGGCCCCGAGACCGGCGTCGGCGCGACCTATGCCTGGGCCGGCGACAAGAATGTCGGCGAAGGCAGCATGCGCATCGTCGATGCCACGGCGCCTGTCCGGCTCGCGCTCAAGCTGGATTTCGTCAAGCCTTTCGAGGCCCATAACGACGTCATCTTCGCTCTGACGCCGCAGGGCGCGGGCACGGTCGTCACTTGGACCATGACCGGCCCGACCCCGTTCATCGGCAAGATCATGCATGTCTTCATGGACATGGACCGCATGGTCGGCGGCGATTTCGAATCCGGCCTGACAGCGATGAAGGCGGCGGCCGAGCGCCCCGCCTGAGTGCCCTCCGCACCCGCAATCACCCCAGAGAACGGCAATCAGAGAGGATCTCGCGCATGATGGGTGAACCGCAGAAGGAACATGAGTGGCTTCATCAGCTCATCGGTGAGTGGACCGCCGAGATGACCTGCTCGATGGGGCCGGATCAGTCGCCCACCACATCGAAGGGCACGGAAACCGTGCGCTCGCTCGGTGGGCTCTGGACACTGGGAGAAGGCCAAGGCGAGTCACCCGAAGGCCAGCCGGTCACCAGTCTGATGACGCTCGGCTTCGACCCGGCCAAGGGCTGCTTCGTCGGCAGCTTCGTCGCCTCGATGATGACGATGATGTGGACCTATGACGGGGTGCTTTCCGCCGACGGTAAGTCGCTGGTCCTCGATACCGAAGGGCCGAGCATGACCGGCGACGGCTCCACGGCGAAGTACCAGGACGTCATCACCTTCCTGTCGCCCGATCATCGTACGCTGACCTCGCGCGCCCTGGGTGCCGATGGCCAGTGGACCGAATTCATGGCCGCTCATTACCGCCGCAAGGCCTGAACGTTTCAACACAGCGAGGAGGAAAGACGATGAAGCTGTCGACATATCTGATGTTCCAGGGCAACTGCCGCGAGGCTTTCACCCATTACGAGAAGGTGCTGGGCGGCAAGATCCTGGCCATGATGGACCACAAGGGCACGCCGGCCGAGGAGCACGTCGCACCCGAATGGCGTGACAAGATCCTACATGCCTGCCTTGAGGTCGACGGCCAGATGCTGATGGCCTCCGACGCGCCGCCGGATCGCAGCGACGGCCCGATGCGTTCGGTCTCTGTCAGCGTCGGCGTGAAGACCCCCGAGGAAGCCGAGCGCATCTTCGCCGGTCTCTCCGAAGGCGACGCCAAGATCGCCATGCCGCTCGCCGAGACCTTCTGGTCGCCGCGCTTCGGCATGTTGGTCGACCGCTTTGGCACCAACTGGATGGTCAACTGCGAAATGCCCGCGGATCAGGCGAACTGCGGCTGATCCCAGGTCGCCCGTCATTCCGGGCAAGCTGCGAAGCGGCGCCGACCCGGAATCCATCGTAAGGCGCTCCGCTCTATGATGGATTCCGGGCCTTCGCTTTGCTCGCCCGGAATGACGGCGAATGGGCGGCTACGACCGCCCGCCATCCACCGAGAGTACCTGGCCGGTGATCCAGCCGGCCTGTTCGCTCAGGAAGAACAGCGTGGCATTGGCGATGTCCTGCGGCATGCCGAGACGCCGCGTGTGAATGCTCTCGACGAGGCGCTTCTGCCCGTCCGGCCCATAGCTTTGCCACTGCCGCTCTGTCGCGGGGTTCGAGCGTACGAAGCCCGGCGCCACCGAATTCACCGTGATGCCATGCGGGCCGAACTCCCAGGCGAGCTGCTTCGTCAGACCGACCAGCGCATGCTTGGCGCTGGCATAGGCCTGGATGCCGGTGAGGCTCGGTCTCAGCCCGGCGCCGGATGAGATGGTGACGATCCGGCCATAGCCGCCCTGCTTCATCGCCGGCGCCGCCGCCTGCGCAAGGAAGAAGGCGGCATCGACATTGGCTGCGAAGATCACCCGCCAGTCTTCCTCTGAAATCTCCTCGATCGCGCGACCGATCTGTCCGCGCACGCCACCGGCGGCATGGACAAGGAGTTCGAGCCGGCCTTCCGTGGTTACGATGTCCCGCACCAGCGCCTGCGCGGCCTCGGGCGTGCCGAGATCGACCCCATGCCCCATTGTGCCGATCTCCCGTGCAGCCGCCTGCACGCCGTCCGCATCGATATCGGCGAGATGGACATGGGCTCCGGCCTGGGCGAGCGCGCCAGCGATGGCGCGCCCGATTCCCTGGGCCGCGCCGGTGACGAGGGCTACGCGGCCGTCGAAACGGATCTGCATCGGTCGATCAGCACTTTCAGCGTTTCGAAGGCCATCGGGCGGCGGCCTTCCTCGATGTCGTGGATCAGCGCGACCAGCGTCTCCAGAGCCGGCGTGGCCACATCGACCTCGCGGCCGAGTGTCGCGATGATGCCGATCTGCGGATCGACCTCGGTCTTGCGCTTGCGCACGGCGAGGTCGCGCCAGATGCCGGAATGGGTCTTGGCCGTCTGCGCGGTGTAATGGGCGAGCCAGCGGATGGTCTCGACTTGGCGGTGCTCCGGTCGGCCCGGCGCGAAGACCATCGGGTCGAACTCCCCGAAGCCGAGCGAGGTGATGCCGCGCTTGGCGGCGACCGCGCCGACTTCGCGTCCGAGCGCGAGCCAGACCGGCAGGCGCGCCGGATCGGCGAAATTCGCCGACATCGAATCGTCGGTGAGCGCCGTGGCGAACAGCATCGCGCCATAGGCGAGCTTGCCCCAGAGATAGCCGAAGATGTTGTCGGTCAGAATCGCATCGGGCTCGAACAGCCCGAGCAGGCGGTGCATCTCGGTGGCGCGTTCGCTTAGCACTCCGTCGAGCTCGCCGACGACCGTCGCGCCGCGGTTGCCGTAGAGGATCTCGCCCGGCCCGAGCCAGTCGGCGCCGAAATTGACGAAGCAGCCCATGGTGCGCCGTTCGCCGACGGCCCTGGCGATGGCGAGCTCGTTGAGGCCGTTCTGGGCGGAGAGCACGAAGCCGTTCTCGGCCAGATGCGGCTCGAGCGCCGCAAGCGCCGCTTCGGTCGCGCCTGCCTTCACGGCGAGGACGATGCGCCTGTAGCGGCCGCTGAGCTCGGCCGGCGTCGCAGCAGGCACCACCTGCGTGAATTCCTCGACCGGGCCGGTGATGGCAAGCCCCTTGGTGCGGCAGGCCTCGACATGCTCGGCGACGATGTCGACGAGCAGGACCGGCACGCCCGCCCGCGCCCAATAGGCGCCGAGCGTGCCGCCGATCGCTCCTGCGCCCCAGATCAGGATCGGCTCGGCGCTCACGACAGGATCCTTCCCGATACGCAGCCCTCATCCTGAGGAGCAGCTGCAGGCTGCGTCTCGAAGGATGGTCCAGATGTCTCCCGTGCCTCCTGGGCCCTCCTTCGAGACGCCCGCTTGCGCGGGCTCCTCAGGATGAGGGCTGCGGGAGACGAAGCCCGGGTCATCACGCCTGACCGGCCATCTCGACAGTGCCGTGGGTGGCGACATGAAGCAGGCCGTCGGCCGTCACCCAGCCGCGATACATTCCGTCGGTGTTGAAGGGCGCGACGACCGTGCCGTCAGCGCCGACGGCCACCAGCCCGGCGCCGATCCCGTGCTCGGAGAGCTCCGTCATCACGGCCTGCGTCGCCGCCTCCAGCGAAAGGCCCTTATAGGCGATCAGCGATGCGATCTCGTGGCCGACGCAGTAGCGGATGAAATACTCGCCCTTGCCGGTGCCGGAGACCGCACAGCGCCCGTCGCGGGCATAGGTGCCGGCGCCGATGATCGGGGAATCGCCGACGCGGCCAGCGGGCTTGTTGGTATAGCCGCCGGTCGAGGTCGCGGCGGCGAGGTGGCCCTGCGCGTCGCAGGCCACGGCGCCGACCGTGCCGTGCTTCTCCGCCTCGCTCGCCTCGGCGGCGGTGCCGACGATCTCGCGGATCTTCATCGAGGCCAGGCTCTTGCGCCGGCGCTCGGTCGAGAAATGCTCGTTGGCGACGGTGTCGATGCCCTCATGCTCGGCGAAGGCATCGGCAGCTGGGCCGGCGAGCAGCAGCGGGTCGCCGCGCAGCATCAGCGCCTTTGCGGCGGTGATCGGGTTGCGGATGCGCTGGGCGGCGCAGATAGCGCCGGCCGCCAGTGTCGATCCGTCCATGATCGAGGCATCGAGCTCGTGCTCGCCATCGGTGTTGAAGGCGGCGCCATGGCCGGCGTTGAAATGCGGCGAATCCTCCATCACCCGCACCGCCGCTTCGACGGCGTCGACCGCAGTGCCGCCCTTGCGCAGGATCTTCCAGCCGGTCCTGAGCGCGGCGGCAAGGTCGGCGCGTGCCTGCGCCCATTCGGCTTCGGTCATCTCGGCCTTGGGCAGCGTGCCGCAGCCGCCATGGATGGCAAGCGCGAGGGTCATGTTCTTATTCCGATCAAACGTCGTTTCTGAGGTGGGCCATCCGTCATGCTCGCCCTTGTGGCGAGCATTCACGTCTGGAACACCGAAATTGGTCCATCAAGCGAAGGCGTGGATGGTCGGGGCAAGCCCGACCACGACGCGAAGGCGGCCGCGTTACTTCTTCGCGGGCTTGATGTCCATTGCCAGCGTGTCCTCGTCGACGCGCGGGCTGATCGTCACCTTGTCCTTCTGCATCGCCCAGGCCGAGCCGACGGCGGTGATCGGCAGGCGCGGCCGGTCCTTGGCGACGATGGCCGAAACATCGGCCAGAATCCGGTTGCGCTTGGCCTCGTCCATCTCGACGGCTGCGTCCTCGATCAGCTTGTCGACCTGGGGATTGGCGTAGTTCTGGACGTTGAAGGCGCCGAGCTTCTTGGCCGGGTCGTTCGAATGCACCAGCGAGGACAGGGTGTAATTCGCCTCGCCCGTCAGCGTGCCCCAGCCCGACATCGACATCGAGAAGTCGCCGCGCAGGCGGGCCGGGAAGAACACGGCGCCGGGCTGGGCGTTGGCGTTCACCTCGACGCCGATGCGCGCCAGCATCTGCGCGATCGAGGTGCCGACCTGCCGGTCGCCGGGCAGGCGGTCATTGGTGAAGGAGAAGGTGATCTTGAAGCCGTTCGGGAAGCCCGCCTCCTCCATCAGCTTCTTGGCCTTGGCGATGTCGGGCTTGAGCGCCGGCAGGCTCTTGTTGAAGCCGGCGATGGTCGGCGTCACCAGCTGGTTGGCCGGCGAACCGAGGCCTTCCATCGCGATCTCCGCCAGCGCTGGCCGGTCGATCGCGAGGTCGATCGCCTCGCGCACCCTGGCGTCCTGCAGCGGGTTCTTGGCCAGCGGCGAACCATCCTTGGCGCTGATCTGCGGGGACTTGTCCCGCATGTCGAGCTCCATGTTGAAGAGATAGACGCTCTCGACCGTGGCGACGTTGAGCTTGGCGTCGCGCTTCAGCGTCGGCACATCCGAGGCCGGCGCGCGCACGATGATGTCGACCTGCCCGGCCTTGAGCTGCGCGACGCGGGCGGCGTCGTTCGGCAGTTCCTTGCGCACGACCTTGGCCCAGGGCTCCTTCGGCCCCCAGTAGCCATCGAAGCGATCCAGCACCATCTGGTCCTTCGGCGTCCAGGAGACGAATTTGTAGGGGCCGGTGCCAACAGCCGCCTTGCCGGAGTTGAAGGCCTCGTTGGCGTTGTCCTTGGTGAGGCCGGCGGCGGCCTTGTGCGAGACGATGAACAGCCGGATGAAGTCGTTCGGCAGGTTCGGCGCCGGGCCGTCGGTGACGATGTGGACCGTGAGCGGGTCGACGATCTTCACTTGCCTGACGCGCCGGACATAGATCGTCGTCGGGTTCGGCCCGGCGACGACCGGGATGCGCTCGATCGAGAACTTCACGTCCTCGGCGGTGAAGTCGGAGCCGTCATGGAACTTGACGCCGGGGCGCAGCTTGAATTCCCAGACGGTCGGTTCGAGCGTCTTCCAGCTCAGCGCCAGGCGCGGCTCGATCTGCAGCTTGTCGCCGGACCAGGTCAGCGTGTCGAAGACATGCTTCAGCGCCTCGGCATGGGTGCCGGTGGCGGTGAAATGCGGGTCGATCGATTCAGGTCCGGCGCGCACGCCGATCGTCAGGGTCTGGGCCAGCGCGCCGGTCGAAACGGCAACGGCGAGCAGGGTGGCGAAGGCCGCGAGGCGGAAGGTCCGGGCCGGCTTCATGATTAGTCCCCCTCGTGTTCGAGTTCGTTGGGCCAGGTGGGCGAGGCGATGACGAGCTTGTCGAGCAGCGCGCAGAGCTGTTGCTGCTCGTCTTCGCTGAGATGGGAGAGCATCATGTTCTGGTGCTGCACCATCAGCGGCATGGTTTCGTTGAAGATCTTGTGGCCGGCCGTCGTCAGATGCAGCACGTAGCTGCGCAGGTCGTCAGGGTCGGTCTCGCGCTTGAGCAGGCGCCTCTGCAGCAGTTTCTGCACCGCGCGCGACAGGGTGTTCTTCGGCAGCCCCGACGAGGCGACGATGTTCTTCGCGGCGACGCCCCCGCGCAGCCCGACGGCGTAGAGCGCAACGAATTCCGGACGCACCAGGCCATAGCGGGTCTCGATCCAGCGATAGACCGGATCGTTGAAGCGGAACGCGAGGAAGTTCAGCCGGAAGGACAGCCAGCAGGGATTGTTCCAGAGCTTCGTGACGGTCAGCGGGTCGAGCGCCGCAAGCGCGGCCTCGCGTTCCGGGTCAACGCGCGAAAGAGAGGTCGGCGAGCGCCGCATGGGAGTGTCTCCCTGCCAATTTAGTTCCAAATGGAACTTGACGCTCCGGAATGCCAGAGTCAAGGATGGTTTCGGCAGGGGGTGATCGAACTGTCTACCGCCTGCGAAAGCAAAGCAAGGATTGCGCCGTGCTGGTCGCCGAGATGAACTGGATGCAGATCGAAGCCCAGGCGAAGCGGGACGATCGTTGCGTCCTGCCGCTCGGCAGCGTCGAGCAGCACGCCTATCTCAGCCTGGCGACCGACGTGATCCTGTCCGAGCGCGTGGCGAAGGAGGCGGCCGAGCCGCTCGGCATCCCCGTCTTCCCGGTGCTGGCCTATGGCATGACGCCGGGTTTTCTCGACTTTCCCGGCAGCATCTCGCTGAAGCTCGGTACCTATACGGCCCTGCTGGGCGATATCTTTGACGGCTTCTATCGCTCGGGCTTCCGGCGGATCGTGCTGGTCAACGGTCACGGCGGCAATTCGCCGGCGCTGAACTTCGCGACCGAATGGCTCGACCGCCATCCGGATGCGAGCATCAGGCTGCACAATTGGTGGGCGGCGCCGCAGTTCCAGGCGGCGGTGAAAGCGATCGACCCGGCGGCGTCGCACGCCTCCTGGATGGAGAACTTCCCCTGGACCCGGCTCGCGGGCGTGGCGATGCCTGATACGCTGAAGCCGCCCTTCAGTGCGGCCCAGTACCAGGCCGCGAGTCCCGCGAGGCGGCGCGAGATCCTCGGCGACGGCAATTTCCACGGCCTCTACCAGCGGCCGGACGCGGACATGATGAAGGTCTGGCAGGTGGGGGTCGAGGAGACGCGCGCGGCGATGGTGGAGAACTGGCCGTGAGGAGGGAAATTCCTCTCCAGTTTGCGCTGGTCGACGCGACCGGCCCTCTCCCCCCTGGTGGGGGAGAGTTGGAGAGGGGGGGCTTGCCACCTGGCGAGAGGTGGCAAGAAGCGCTGGGATCGGCCTACAGTCCGGATGGTGTCGCTGCGCCTGCCTTGTCGCCCCCCACCCCCAACCCCTCCCCACAAGGGGGAGGGGAGGCGCCATGCTAGGCCACGTCGCCCTCCGGCTCCTGCAGGCGCTCGTCGTCATGCTCGTCATGTCGGTACTGGTCTTCGTCGGCGTTTACGCCATCGGCAATCCGATCGACGTGCTGATCGGTCCCGATGTCAGCCAGGAGCTCAGGGTCCAGACCATTGCCCATTACGGGCTCGACCGGCCGCTCTGGGAGCAGTACCTCACCTTCCTCGGCCGCGTTCTGCACGGTGATTTCGGCCGCTCCTTCGTCTTCGGCATGCCGGTGATGGAGCTCATCCTGTCGCGCCTGCCGGCGACGCTGGAGCTGACGCTGGCAGCGGTCTGCAGCGCGGCGCTGATCGGTATCCCCGCCGGCATCTATGCGGGCTACAGGCCGGACGGCTTCGCCTCCAAACTCATCATGACGGTCTCGATCCTCGGCTTCTCCGTGCCGACCTTCTGGATCGGCCTCGTGCTGATCATGGCCTTCGCCGTCGAACTGCAATGGCTGCCGGCCGGCGGGCGCGGCGAGACGGTCTCCGTCTTCGGCGTTGAATGGAGCTTCCTGACGCTGAACGGGCTCAGCCACCTGCTCCTGCCGGCGCTGAACCTCGCCTTCTTCAAGCTCGCTTTGATGACGCGCCTCGCCCGGGCCGGAACGCGCGAGGCCATGCTCTCCGACACCGTGAAGTTCGCCCGCGCCGCCGGTCTCTCGGAATGGACCGTGCTGCGCCGACACGTGCTGAGGCTGATCGCGATCCCGCTGGTCACTGTGTTCGGCCTCGAATTCGGCTCGACGCTGGCCTTTGCCGTCGTCACCGAGACGATCTTCTCCTGGCCCGGCATCGGCAAGCTGATCATCGACTCCATTCAGTCGCTCGATCGGCCGGTGATGGTCGCCTACCTTATGCTCGTCGCCTTCGTCTTCATCACCATCAACTTCCTCGTCGACCTCGCCTATGTCGGGCTCGATCCGCGGCTGCGGAAAGGAAGCGCGCGATGAAGGACGCCTCACCCGCCGCCCGCTTCTGGGCCGAGTTCCGCGAGAGCAAGACTGCGGTCATCGCTCTTGCTGTGGTCGTGCTTATGATCGGCATCGCGCTGCTGGCGCCGTTCGTTGCACCGCAGGATCCCTACGATCTCGCGAACCTGTCGCTGACAGACGCGCGCCGTCCGCCCGGCTATGTCGGCGAGGGCGGCTACACCCATTGGTTAGGCACGGACGCGCAGGGCCGCGATCTCTTCTCGGCCATCCTCTACGGCCTGCGCATCTCGCTGCAGATGGGGCTGGTGGCTGGCGCGCTCGCCTTCGCGCTCGGCGTTTCGCTCGGTATCGGCGCTGCCTATGCCGGCGGGCGCTGGGAAGCCTTAATCATGCGGGTGATCGATCTGCAGCTCGCCTTCCCGGCGATCCTGCTCGCGCTCGTGCTCTCGGCGCTGCTGGGCCAGGGCAAGCTTCAGCTCATCGCCGCGCTTGCTGCCGCGCAATACGCTTACTTTGCCCGCACCGCCCATGGCGCGGCCTCTGCCGAGCGCGGCAAGGACTATGTCGAGGCGGTGCTGTCGACGCCGCTGCCGGGCTGGCGGGTGGTCTGGCGCCACATCTTCCCGAATTGCCTGCCGCCGCTGATCGTGGTCGCGACCGTGCAGGTTGCGAATGCCATCGCGCTGGAGGCGACGCTCTCCTTCCTCGGCGTCGGCCTGCCGGTGACGGAACCGTCGCTCGGCATGCTGATCGCGAACGGCTTCCAGTACATGCTCTCGGGCCGCTACTGGATCTCGATCTACCCCGGCATCGCCCTGATCGTCCTGATCGTCGCCATCAACCTCGTCGGTGACCGCATCCGCGACCAGGTCAATCCGAGGCTGAAGCGATGAGCGACGCGCCTCTTCTCCGGGTCATCGATCTCGCGACCCATTTCCATACGCGCATTGGCGTGGTGAAAGCCGTCGACGGCGTCTCGTTTGCGCTGAAGCGCGGCGAGGTGATGGGCCTTGTCGGCGAATCCGGCTCAGGCAAGAGCATCACGGGCTTCTCGATCATCGGGCTGATCGATCCGCCCGGCCGCGTCGAGAGCGGTTCATTCGTGAAGCTGGAAGGTCGCGAACTCGTGGGGCTTTCCCCGGCCGAGCTGCGCGCCATCCGTGGCAAGCAGATCTCGATGGTCTTCCAGGACCCGATGATGACGCTGAACCCGATGCTGACCATCGGGACGCAGATCAGGCTGGCATTGGAAGCCCATGAGACGGTCTCGGGCGCGGAGGCCCGACGGCGCGCCGTCGCGGCGCTGGCGCAGGTCCGTATTCCCGACCCCGAGGCCAAGGTTGATTTCTACCCGCACCAGTTCTCCGGCGGCATGCGCCAGCGCGTCGCCATCGCCATCGCGCTGCTGCACCGGCCGAAGCTGATCATCTGCGACGAGCCGACGACTGCGCTCGACGTCTCCGTGCAGGCCGAGATCCTGGCCGAGATGAAGGAGCTGGTTGCCGAACTCGGCACGGCGCTGATCTGGATCAGCCACGACCTCGCCGTCGTCGCCGAACTGGCCGACCATGTCTGCGTCATGCGCCATGGCAAGATCGTC
Source organism: Bosea sp. F3-2 (assembly GCF_008253865.1). Taxonomy (NCBI): domain Bacteria; kingdom Pseudomonadati; phylum Pseudomonadota; class Alphaproteobacteria; order Hyphomicrobiales; family Alloboseaceae; genus Allobosea; species Allobosea sp. F3-2. Next base: position 4,017,212 of record NZ_CP042331.1, on the reverse strand, counting down.
GAGGCCGGGCCGACGCTCGATGTGCTGACCCGTCCGCAGCATCCCTATACGCGGGGCTTGCTCGATGCGTTGCCCTCGCGCTCCGAGCCCGGCGCGCTGCTGGCTGGCGGCGCCGGCGCGGAGGCCGCCCCGCCGCCGCGCCTCAAGGCGAATGCCGCGCCGATCTCTGGCGACCAGACGCATTACGTCCGGATCGAGCATGTGGCCAAGCGCTTCGCACAGACGCCCGGGCTGTTTCGCAAGATCGCGCAGAAGGCGGGCCTGTCGAACGCGTCGGCGGCGGTCCAGGCAGTCGACGACGTCACGCTGGTGCTGAAGCGCGGCGAGGCGCTCGGCCTCGTCGGCGAATCCGGCTCCGGCAAGTCGACGCTCGGGCGCGTGGCGGCAGGCATCTATGCGCCAGATCATGGCCTCGTTCGTATCGACGGCGCGCCGGTGATGAGCGAGGGCGAGCATCCGCACAAGGTCACGACGCGTGTGCAGACGATCTTCCAGGACCCCTTCGCTTCGCTCAATCCGCGCATGACGGTCGGTGACAGCATTGCGGAGGGGCCGCTGGCGCATGGGCTGATCAAGAGCGGCGACGCGAAGGACTATGTCCGGCAATGGCTGGCAGCGGTCGGGCTCGATCCGGATTTCGCCAGCCGCTATCCGCACCAGTTCTCGGGTGGCCAGCGCCAGCGCGTCGCGATTGCGCGCGCACTCGCGATGCAGCCGGACGTCGTGGTCTGCGACGAGCCGGTCGCCTCGCTCGACGTCTCGATCCAGGCGCAGATCATCAACCTGCTGATCCGGCTGCGGCAGGAACTCGACCTGACACTGATCTTCATCTCGCACGACCTTTCGGTGGTGCGCCATCTCTGCGACCGCGTCGCGATCATGTATCGCGGCAAGATCGTCGAGAGCGGCCCGGCCGGCGAGGTCTACGACCATCCGCAGCACGACTACACCAAGCGCCTGCTCGCCGCCGTGCCGGTGCTGCCGAGTGTTGCTTCATAGGGAGCCCGTCATTCTCGGGCGAAGCGAAGCGCAGACCCGAGAATCTTTGGAAGGAGATGCTCGGGTCGAGCCCGAGCATGACGTGCAAAGCAAGGAGAGCCGTCATGACCCAACCCGATGAACTTCTGCCCTGGCAATGGCCGGAAGAGGTCTGGCGCGGCAAGGTCGAGCGCGTGCGCGCCGGCCGCAACCTCAAGCCGGCCAAGTGGAAGAACGGCGCCCGCTGCGCCGTGGCGCTCTCCTTCGACGTCGATCACGAGACCAACGAATTGCGCGACGGTGGCAAGTCGGTCGGGCGTCTGTCCTGGGGCCAGTACGGCAATCGCGTCGGGGTGCCGCGCATCCTGGAACTCCTGAAGCAGCAGGACATCACGGCGAGCTTCTTCGTGCCCGCCGTTACCGCGCTGCTCTATCCCGACGAGCAGCGCCGCATCGTCGGCGAGGGCCACGAGATCGGCCTTCACGGCTGGATCCACGAGGTGAACACGGCGGTGCCGCCCGAGAACGAGCGCGAACTGCATCTGCGCTCCGCCGATACGCTGGAGACAATCACCGGCGTCCGGCCGGTTGGCATGCGCACCCCGTCCTGGGATTTTTCGGAGGTGACGCTTTCGGTCGAGCGTGAGCTGGGCCTGATCTACGATTCCTCCCTCTTCGCCGATGATGATCCCTACGAGATCATCGAGAAGGGCGAGGCGACGGGCATGGTCGAATTGCCGGTCGAGTGGATCCGCGACGACGCGGCCTATCTCAGCATGAACCGCTTCCAGGCGCTGCGGCCCTATACACCACCGGAAGCCGTCTTCGACATCTTCCGGCGCGAATTCGAGGGCGCCTATGCCGAGGGCGGCCTCTTCCTGCTGACAATGCATCCGCATGTCATCACCTATCGCTCGCGCTTCTGGATCCTCGAGGAGTTGATCCGGCTGGCCAAGGCGAAGGGTGATTGCTGGTTCGCGACCCATGCCGAGATCGCGGCCTATGTGAAGGCCGAAGCTGGCATCTGAGGCCATCGCTCCGGAACCTCTGCCCGATTCCCGCCGTTTTTGCTTCATCGCGGGTTCAGGCCCTGGGCGGCCCTGATACCCGTGCGTTGAAACGAACAACGGGAATTGCAATGCGCACGAAACGCTGGTTGCTGGTCGGAACCGTCCTGCCGGCCCTCGTCATTTCGCAGGCCGGGCAAGCCTTTGCCGAAGCCAATTACCGGCTGGCCCAGGCACCCGCAGCCGGCGACGAGGAGCCGGGACGGGGACCACGCCAGCGCGGCCCGGAGCGGCCCGCCGCGCCCGGCGCCCCCCAGGCTCCGCGTCCGCCGCAGATGCAGCCCGGCCCGGCCGCGCCCCGGCCGCAGCCTCCGGCCATGCCTGCGCCGCAACCGCCCGCCGCCCCGCCCGCCGCGCGTCCGCAGCCCGAGCGTCCGCAGATGCCCCGCGAGGCACCTCCCGCTCTGCGCCCAGCGCCTGAGCAACCGCCCGCGACCCGACCGACACCACCGCGTCCGCCGGCGGAGCCCACCGTGCCGACGCCGCCGCGCGCAGCGCCGCAGCCGTCTGCACCGCCGGCCGCTGCGCCCGGCGCACAACCCGGCCAGCGTCCGCAAGCAGCTCCGCCGTCGGCTCCGGCCCAGCCCGGCGCGCCGCCTTCGGCCGTGCCGCGCGGCGGCCCGGCCGTGCCGCCCTCTGCTGCTCCGCCCCAGGCTCGCCCTCCGGCGGCTGCACCGCAGCCGGCTGAGCCTCCCTCGGCTCCCGCCGGGCAGCCGCGTCCGCCCGGCGCTCCGCCTTCCGCTGCTCCCGGCGCAGCGCCTCAGCCCGGTGCCGGCGCGCCACCCTCCGCGGTTCCGCGCGGGGGGCCGGCCGTCCCGCCTTCCGCTGCTCCGTCCCAGCGGCCGCTGGGCGCAGCGCCGCAGCCCGGCACGGCTCCCTCGGCGCCGACCGGGCCGCAGCCCCTGGCGGCGCCTCCAGCTGCCGCTCCCGGCGCTCCGGCCGCTCCGGCTCAACCGGGCGCTATAGCGCCAACTCCGCCTGCTGGCGCAGTTCCGACACAGGCGCCGCGTCCCGCTACGCCTCCGGCCACGGCCCCGATCGCTCCGGCTCCGGCCCAACCCGGCGCCGCCTCTCCAGCTCCAGCCCCGGGCACGCCGCCTGCAGGAGTGGCGCCCGCTCAGCCGGCACGCCCCGCTCCGGGCGCGCCTCCGGCAGCCGCCCCCGGCACGTCAGCTCCGGTGCAACCCGGTGTCGCGCCGACCCAGCCCGGCGTGGCTCCGGCACAGCCTCCGGCCGGCGGAGCCTTCCCCAGCCAGCCGCCGCAGCGCGAAGGCCGGCGCGGCGGCATCTCGCCGGGTGTGGCCGGCGCGATCGGTCTCGGCGTCGGTGCGATCGGTGGCATCATGGCCGTTCAGGGAGCGCAGCGCTTCGACGACATTCGGGCGCGGCGCGAGGAGCGGCGCGAGGGTGATGTCACCGTCATCCGCGAGCCCGGCCGCACCATCATCCGCGACGACGACGGCCGTGCCATCATCCGCCAGGATGAGGATCAGCGCTTCCGCGATCTCGGCTGGCAAGGGCGCTCCGAGCGCCGCGACGGCGAGATGCGGACCGTGTTCGAGCGACCCGACGGCACGCGCATCGTTACCGTCACCGATCAGGAGGGCCGGCTGATCCGCCGCACCCGTATCGATCGCGATGACCGGGAGGTGGTGATCATCGACAATACTCTGCGCGATCGCCCTGGGCGCTTCGCCGATGATGTCGTGATCCTGCCGCCGCCGCCGCTGCCGATCCCGCGCGAGCGCTATATCGTCGATGCGGATCAGGCCGACGAGGCGCTGATCTACGAGACGATCATGGCGCCGCCGATCGCCGCGATACCGCGTCGCTA